>NC_019902.2:3300000-3557500 GCF_000321415.2 Thioalkalivibrio nitratireducens DSM 14787
ATTGCGCAGGTCGGCGATGCGTCGATGCCGCTCGCGCAAGCTCGACTGCAGCTGCGGCGTGAAGTACTGGTAGCGGTTCCTGCCAGCCTTCTTGGCGGCGTACATCGCGCGGTCCGCGTGGTCGACCAGTTCGGCAGCGTCACCGGCATCTGCAGGAAAGAACGCGATCCCGAGACTCGCGGAGACCTGCACCACCTCCGAACCGAGCGGGAACGGCCGGGCCAGGGCATCGATAATCTCCTGTGCCACGACGTCTACACGGTTGAGTTCGCTCAGGTCGGCCATCACCACCGTGAACTCGTCGCCCCCCAGACGGGCCACGGTATCGGTTTCGCGCACGCTCGCCCCGATACGCCGTGCCGCCTCCTGCAGCAGCCGGTCGCCGGCCTGATGCCCGAGGGTATCGTTCACCTCCTTGAAGTGATCGAGATCCAGGTACAGCAGCGCCACGGAACGCCCGTTGCGCTGCCCCTTGCGCACCTCCTGCTCCAGGCGGTCGAGGAACAGGCTCCGGTTCGGTAGCCCGCTCAGGGGATCGTAATTGGCCTGCCGCTGGGCCTCTTCCACCGCGCGGCGCTGGTCGGTGATGTCGGAAAACAGCGCCACGCGCCGCAGAACGCGTCCTTCCCGGTCGCGCAGGGTATGGATCGACAGCGACTCGAGGAACTCCTCGCCGCTCTTGCGCCGGTTCCATAACTCGCCCTGCCAGCGCCCGTTGGTCTCGAGCGCGTGCCACATCCGCTGATAGAAAGCGTCATCCTGGCAACCCGATTTCAGCAGGTTGGTCCGTTGCTCCACCGCCTCGCCCGGCGGGTAACCGGTGATCTCCGTGAACCGCGGGTTCACCGAAACGATGCGGTTATCGGCATCGGCGATCATCACCGCATGGTCGAGCACCTGGTAAACCGAGACCGCGATCTCCATCTCGTCCGGACTGACCCCGAGGTCGCGAAAATCGGTCGCGACGATCAGCGCACGATGCCCGGGACCGTCGGCCCGCGCCTGCAGACGGATCCAGGTCGCAGGACTACCACGGGTGACGAGCGTGATCTCCCGGGTCCTTTGCTCCGGCTCGTCGAAAACACCGGCCAGAAAACGCCGGAGCCGGCTGCGCTCCGGCTGCGCCACGATCACCCCGATGCGCCGGCCGACGAGCCTGCTGGGCTCGGTCGACAGCAGTAGCGACGCGGTCTGGTTAACCTTCAGAATCCTCCCGCGCCGGTCCACCACCATGTAACCCACCGGGGCCCGGTCGAACAGTTCGCGGTAGCAGTGCAGCAGGCGCTCGGCCGTAAAGCGCTCCGGTGAATCTGGCCCGGCCGCGGAGACAGAATGGTCGGTTTCGCCTTGCTGCGCGCGACTCCCGGTTGCCGAATCCTCGTGCATTTCCCAAGTATAGCCGGAGCACCTGCGCCCCGGATGGGCGCCAGGCAGAAGGTTCGCGTCAGGCCCGAACCGCGTGGCGCTGGCTCCTGTCTCAACCCGCATTCCGGCGTGACGGGCATGGTCGCGGCTCGGCTGCGCCTCGCGCGTCGAACCTTTCAGGTTCGAACCCTGGCCGTGCTCGATCAACATGCAGAAGGCCCCACGAGGGGGCCTTCTGCATGTTGGCTGGGGGACCAGGATTACTCGGCCTACGGCCTCGCCCTTCGGGCCAGCGCCGCAAGCGGCGCTGTTCGGCTCGGCTGCGCCTCGCGCGTCGAACCTTTCAGGTTCGAACCCTGGCCGTGCTCGATCAACATGCAGAAGGCCCCACGAGGGGGCCTTCTGCATGTTGGCTGGGGGACCAGGATTCGAACCTGGGTTGACGGAGTCAGAGTCCGTAGTCCTACCGCTAGACGATCCCCCAATCGGGAAGGCCCGGAGCGGGGCTCCGGGTCGGCAACTCAGCGCTTCGAGAACTGCTTGGCGCGGCGGGCCTTGGCCAGGCCGACCTTCTTGCGCTCAACCTCGCGTGCGTCACGGGTCATGTAGCCCGCCTGGCGCATCGGCGAACGCAGTGTCTCGTCATACTGAACCAGCGCCCGGGCGATGCCAAGGCGAATCGCGCCAGCCTGGCCGTTGGCACCACCGCCCTTCACGGTCACGACCGCATCGAAGCGGTCCGTGGCCTCGGCGGTCTCCAGCGGCTGCCGGACGACCATGCGCGAGGTCTCGCGCCCGAAATAGTCGTTGAGCGACTTGTTGTTGACGGTGATGTCACCCTTGCCCGGGCGCAGAAAGACGCGCGCCGAGGCGGTCTTGCGGCGACCGGTGCCATAGTTCTGGTTCGTTGCCATGAATGCGTTGTCCTCGACGTCTCTGCTGTGGCCCGGAATCAGATTTCGAGCGGCTGCGGCTGCTGGGCGGCATGACGATGCGCGCTGCCGGCGTACACCTTCAGCTTCTTGAACATCGCCCGGCCCAGCGGGTTCTTCGGCAGCATGCCCTTCACGGCCAGCTCCAGCACCCGTTCCGGGGCGCGCTCGATCATCTGGGTGAAGTTCGCCTGCTTCAGGCCACCCGGATACCCGGTATGGCGGTAATACATCTTGTCGTTGGCCTTGTTGCCGCTCACGTGGATCTTCTTGGCGTTGATCACGACGATGTAGTCGCCCGTATCGACGTGCGGGGTATACATCGGCTTGTGCTTGCCGCGCAAGCGACGGGCAATCTCAGTGGCGAGCCGGCCCAGGGTCTTGCCGTCGGCATCGACGAGGTACCAGTCGCGTTCGACTTCGGCCGGCTTGGCGCTTATGGTTTTCATGCCTGTTGCTCCGAGTGCGGGGCTTTTCAGAAAGCGCGGAAGCATAACCAAGCCGCGCCCGTTATTCAAGGGACCGCAGAACGGCAGCAGGCCGCCCCCCGGAGGGAGCGGCCTGCTGGGGCGGAAGCGCGGATTACATCCGGTCCGCCGCCTTCTCCTGTACCTGCTGCATCAGTTCGGGATCGTCCTGCAGCGCGATCGCGACTTCATTGTACTCCTGTACGCTCATCCCGGACTCCTCGACGGCGCGCATCATCTCGTGCTGGGCCTCCTGCTGCATCGTCTGAGCCTCGTGCTCGTCGGATGCTGACTGGAGCCGCTCGGCGAAGTCCTCGCGGATCTGCTGCACCGCGATGAAGGCGTCAACAAAGGTGTCGACGGTCTGCTCGGTGAGCGCTGCCGAGCCCGGGGTAGTTTCACCGTAGGCGGGAGGCGGCGCCGCGCCGGCACCACCGTAGTCCTGCGCCAGAGCGGTACCGCCGAGGGCGAACAGGGAAGTCAGCGCCAGGGTCAGCGTGGTCTTGCGAATCGTCATCAATAGGCTCCTTTCGGTTGCATTGGTCTGGATTGCACCGAAAGGCGTAGCAGTGATCGTGCCAGGATCGGCCAAAAACTAGAATTTACTTGATTTTCCGACAGATGAGATCGAACCAAGGAGGATCTACCCAGCTCCGGGCGCCGCCCCGTTCGTGTCATTTCGACACATGCGTCAAAGCGCCCCGTTTCGCAGTGTCACAGGTCACCCCCCAATTTCCGGTACAGGGTCTTGCGGCCAATACCCAGGATCCGGGCGGCCCGCTGCTTGTTACCGCCGGTATGGGCAAGCACCTGGCGGATGTAGCGCGCCTCGAGTTCTTCCAGCGTGTACCACTCCTCGTCGCGTGCACCTGCAGCGGGATCAGCCACGACGGCCCGCGCATTCCCCGGGTCGTCGCAAACGCGCTCCGGCAGATCCTCCGGCTGGATCACCTCGCCCTGTGCCAGGGTCGCGGCGCGCTCGACCAGACTGGTGAGTTCCCGCACATTGCCCGGAAACCGATAGCCCAGCAGCATCCGCAGCGCCTCGGGAGCCAGCCCTCGCAATGGAACCTCCTGCGCCGCGGCCTGCCGACGCAGGAAGTGGAACACCAGCCGCTCGATGTCCTCGCCCCGTTCCCGCAGCGGAGGCACCTCGATCCGGAACGTCTCCAGGCGGTAGAACAGGTCTTCACGGAAGTGGCCTTCGCGCAACAGCTCGGCGAGGTCACGGTGGGTGGCCGCCACGATGCGCACGTCGCTCGCGACCTCGTCGTTCGAACCGACCGGCCGGACGCGGCCGTCCTGCAGCAACCGCAGCAGCTTGGTCTGCATCGCCGGGGGCATCTCGCCGATCTCGTCGAGGAACAGCGTTCCGCCGTCCGCCTCTAGAAACAGCCCCTTGCGCGCCCCGCGGGCGCCACTGAACGCGCCGGCCGCATGGCCCAGGAGTTCCGACTCGAGCAGGGTCTCGGGAATCCCGGCGCAGTTGATCGCAACGAACGGGCCGCCGGCACGCGGGCTCTCCTCGTGCAGCGCCCGTGCGACGAGTTCCTTGCCGGTGCCCGACTCGCCGGTGACCAGCACGCTGCCGTCGGATCGCGCGATGCGCCGGATCAGTTCGAACAGGCGCAGCATCGCCGGGCTGCGCCCGTGCATGCCGTGAAACCCGTGGTCTCCCAGCGCTTCGCGGTACTGCTGGACCTCGGCCCGCAGGCGGCGCGTCTGGAGCACGCGGTCCGCGGCCAGGCACAGGTGTTCCAGATCGACCGGCTTGGTCAGGAAGTCGTCCGCACCGGCCTTCAGCGCATGCACGGCCTGGTCGATGGTGCCGAACCCGGTGAGCATGATCACGCCGGGAGCGGGCACCAGTGTCCGCGCCCGCTCGAGCACCGCGAAGCCGTCCGCCCCGGGCAACCGCAGGTCACTCACCACCAGTGCGAACGAACGCTCTCCCAGCGCGTCGAATGCCTCCTCGGCACTCGCGACCGCATGTACCACATATCCCGCGTCGGTCAGTTCCTCGTCCAACAGGCTACGGTGGCCGGGGTCATCCTCGACCACCAGTACCGCCTCCGGCATGGACGGCCCGTCCCCAGCCATTAATCGTGCCCCGCGGTCACGAGGCGCGTTCCCCATCCACGGGCAGTGTCATCACGAAACGCGTACCACTCTGCGGCTCGCGATCCAGCCAGATCCGGCCACCGTGATCCTCCACCGCGGCATGGGCCACCGCAAGCCCCAGCCCGGTTCCCGCACCCACGGGCTTGGTCGTGAAGAACGGATCGAAGACATGGTCCCGGTGTTCCTCGGCGATGCCGGGGCCATCGTCCTCCACCGACAGTTCGACAGCGGAATCCGCGGTGTCCTGCAGCTGGCACCAGCGCACGACGACCCGGGTGCGGGCTGCCTGGATCGCATTCCCGACCAGGTTGCCCAGCGCCTGCTCCAGCCGCACCGGATCCACCTGGACCCGGAGGTCGTCGGCGTTCGCGGGGGCCTGGACGCAGATCTTGACATCCGGGCGGTCGTGCGCGGTGCGCGCACGCGCGACCACGTCCGCGACCAGCCCTTTCAGGCTCAGGTCGCGCAGGTTCAGCGGATTCCTGCGGGCGAAATCCAGGAGCTGCCGCACGATTCCTTCGACCCGGCCCAGTTCGTCGAGCACGCTGGTCATCTCCCGGGTCAGCGGGGAGTCTGCTCCGGCCCGGCGACGCGCCCGCTGGGCACGGCCGGCGATCACGCCGAGCGGCGTGCCCAGTTCATGGGCCACCCCGGCGGCGAGCTGTCCGATCGCCGCGAGTTTCTGGGACTGGCGCAGCCGGGCCTCGAGTTCGGCCTGCTGCGCCCTTTGCACTTCAAGGGCTTGCTCCGAATCCTCGCGCCGCTGGATCATGTCGTTCATGTTCGTCGCCAGCAGCCGCAGTTCGTCCGGACCCTGCTCGGGCACCCGAAGCCCGCGCGCGCCCTCCCCGATCCGCCGCATCGCCTGGGCCAGCCGATCCACGTGGCGCCCAACCGCGCGGTAATAGCCCCACAGAACCACCAGCAGGAACAGCAAGGACAATACCGCGATCGCCACCCCGCCCTGCCAACGCATCTGCGCGATGTAGGCCTGGAAGCGGGAAACATCCCGGGTGATCTGCAGAAGACCGATGATGCGTCCCCCCGCGTCAGTCAGCGGTAGAAAGAACGAGAACACCTCGCGACCATGGCGTTCGTCGAACGCGCCCTGGCTACCGGTCGCGGTGATCAGCCGGGCGTCGCGGCGGCGGTCCAGTGACGGGCTGCGCGGCCCACTGGTGGCGATCAGGTCGCCGCCCGCATCATAGACGTAGACCCCGAACACCTGCTCGAGCTGGAACGCCGAATCCAGCGCCTGCTGCACGTCCATCACATCGCGCCGGATCATCGCGGTCGATATTGGCAGCCGAATCGACCGCGCCACCAGTTCGATGTCCTCCTGCATACGCAGCTGCATCTGCTGTTCGAACTCCCGCAGGCCCAGCATGCCGAGGGCGATCAGCACTCCGAGCAGCGGCACCAGCACGAAGGCGAGCACGGCGTTGCGCAGATTGTTGAGTCGGAATGACACAGTCACGATCATGGAGGCAGTCGGCAGCAGCGGCAACCCCGCTCATCGCGCAGATCGCGGACGCAGCCGGAACGCCTGCATCAGGTCACGGGCTCCGCGGGCCGGAAACACGCTGGGGCGACGCATGGGCGGGAACAGGGCAAAAAAAAAGCGCGGACCGAAGTCCGCGCGAATAACCACCAAAGGAGGATGGAGGAGTACGCTGACCGCAGCAGGGGGGCATGCGATCAACGTATGAGCAGTTTCTAATATTACGGATGTCGTGTCAACACCCCCGCCGGCCTTCGCGCTTCCCCGGCGGATCGTCGTTCGCACCCCACGTGGAAGCAGGAAACACCGTCTGCAACAATGACACGGTCGGCCGCCACGGGTTTCGGGATCCCCCGGCCCCAATGCAACGCTACGGCCAGCGCCTGTGACACCGCCAAAACGGAAGCCCGCCATGCTCGGATTCGTCAGCATCCCCGTCACCGCGTTCGAACAGAACGCCACGCTGATTTGGTGCGAAACCACCGGCGAAGCGGCCTGGGTGGATCCGGGCGGGTCTGCCGGAACGCTGCTGAACGAGGCCGCGACCCGGGGGCTGGTTCTGCGCCAGGTCCTGCTGACCCACGGGCATCTCGACCACGTGGGCGCGGCACGTGAACTTGCAGACCGCGCCGGCATCCCGATCGTGGGGCCCGCCGAGGCGGACCGCTTCTGGCTGGAGCAGTTGCCGATGCAGGCCCGGATGTTTGGCACCGAAGAGGTGGCCGCCTTCCTGCCCGACCACTGGCTCCGGGATGGCGACCGGGTCCTGGTCGGCGAGCAGATTCTGGACGTGTACGAATGCCCCGGCCATACGCCGGGGCACGTGGTCTTCCACCATGCGCCCAGTCACCTGGCCCTGGTCGGGGACGTACTCTTTGCCGGCAGCATCGGCCGCTCGGACTTCCCCAGGGGCAACCACGCGGACCTGCTGCGCTCGATCGTGACCAAGCTGTGGCCGCTCGGTGCGGAAACCCGCTTCATTCCCGGCCACGGACCGATGTCCACCTTCGGGGAGGAACGCCGGCACAACCCCTTCGTCAGCGACCAGGCGATCGCGGCGCAGCGAGGCTGACTGACGCTCAGTGGCCTGCTTTCATCCTTCGGGGTGCCTCACACCCGCGTGCCGACCGCCCTCAACACCCTCCCCCAGCAAGTGGGGGAGGAAGTTCTTCATCGCCAGCGATGGCGCAGGGCCATGGCAGTCAGCCGCGCATTCCCTTCAGCGCCATGATCCGCTCCTCGATCGGCGGGTGGGTCATGAACAGACGCTTGATCCCCTGCGGCACGCCGCCACGGATCCCGAAGGCCGCCATCTGATCGGGCATGTCGACCGGCCGGCCGGAGGCGCGCGCCAGCGACTCGAGCGCACCGATCATCTGGTCGCGGCCCGCGAGCTTCGCACCTGCCTCGTCGGCCCGGAACTCGCGCTGGCGCGAGAACCACATCACGATGATCGATGCCAAGATCGCGAGCAGAATCTCGGCGACGATGGTGGTGATCCAGAACGCCGGTCCGTGCCCCTGCTCGTTCTTGAACACGACCCGGTCCACGAAATGGCCCAGTACCCGTGCCAGGAAAATCACGAAGGTGTTCACCACCCCCTGGATCAGCGCCAGGGTCACCATGTCCCCGTTGGCGACGTGCCCCACCTCGTGACCGAGCACCGCCTCGACCTCGCCCTGGCTCATGCTGCGCATCAGCCCGCTGCTGACCG
This sequence comes from Thioalkalivibrio nitratireducens DSM 14787, assembly GCF_000321415.2. Classification (NCBI taxonomy): domain Bacteria; kingdom Pseudomonadati; phylum Pseudomonadota; class Gammaproteobacteria; order Chromatiales; family Ectothiorhodospiraceae; genus Thioalkalivibrio; species Thioalkalivibrio nitratireducens. Next base: position 3,308,101 of record NC_019902.2, read on the forward strand.
CGACCAGCGCGTTGTTCCGGCTCATGCCGGTGGCGAACGCATTGGGGTCGGGTGAGTCGTAAATGCCAACCTCGGGCATCCCGATGCCAGCTGCCCGAGCCTGGCGTCGGACGGTCTCGAGCAGCCATTGCTCGGTGGCGTTGCGGGGCTCCTCGATCACGTGGACGTTCATCGTCTTCTTGGCCATCCACTTGGAAATGGCCAGCGAGATGAACGAGCCGCCGAAACCGAACACCGCCGCGAAGACCAGCAGCGCATTCAAGTTCAAACCCACGCCCTGCTCGTCCAGGATGCGTTCCACCCCGAGGATGCGCAGCGTGATGCTCAGCACCACGATGATGGCGAGGTTCGTACCCAAAAACAGCATGATACGTTTCATGGTGACTCCGAGCGATTGACCAGAAATTCAGGATTGACCGGGCATTATAGATGGGGCGGAACCCGAGAAATTCAAGCCTTGTGCACCTGCCTCACAGCTGCACCTCCAGCCGGTCCACCTTCTGGTAGCCGCGCGGCAGCTTCAGACCCCGCCGGCCCCGCTCGCCCTCGTACTCGGCCCACTCGGACGGGCCCATGCCTTTGAACCTGCGCCCGGCGTGCACCACCAGCGTCGCGCCTTCGGGCAGCACTGCGATCGCCACCACCCGCTCCTTGCCTTCTTTCAGGCGGGCCGCAGGGATACCGATGATCTTGTTGCCCTTGCCGCGCGCCATCTCCGGCAGATCGGCCGCACGAATCACCAGCAGGTGACCCTCGGAGGTTGCCAGCGCGATCCGATCGGTCTCGGCCTCGCGCAGCCGCTGTGGCGCCAGCACACCCGCCCCGGCAGACACGTTCAGCACGGCCTTGCCGGCCTTCTGGCGGCTGAACAGGTCGCCGAGCCGGACCACGAATCCATAACCGTGATCGGTGGCCAGCGCCCAGCGCTCATCCGACGCCCCGGTTGCAAGTCCGACGAAGTGGCCGCCGTCTGCCAGCGTCACGCGTCCGGAAAGCGGTTCGCCCTGCCCGCGCGCCGACGGCAGCGTGTGCGCCGGCAGCGTGTAGGCGCGGCCGGTCGAATCCAGGAACGCAACCGGCTGATTGCTGCGTCCGGCGAGCGCGGCCAGGAAACCATCCCCCGCTTTGTAGTTCAGTGCGGCCGGGTCCACCTCGTGGCCTTTCGCCGCACGCACCCAGCCCATTTTCGACAGCACGATGGTCAGCGGCTCGGTCGGCACCAGCGCGGTTTCTTCGAGCGCCTGCGCGGCCGAGCGCTCGACCAGCGGCGACCGGCGGTCGTCGCCGAAGTTCTCGGCATCGGTGCGAATCTCGTCCGCGACCAGGCGCTTCAGGCGCCGCTCCGACGCCAGGGTCTTCTCCAGTTGTTCGCGCTCGGCGGCAAGTTCATCCTGCTCGCCGCGGATCTTCATTTCCTCGAGCTTCGCCAGGTGCCGCAGCTTCAGTTCCAGGATCGCCTCGGCCTGGATATCGCTGAGGCCAAAGCGCTCCATCAGCACCGGTTTGGGCTTGTCGTTCTCCCGGATGATCCGGATCACCTCGTCGATGTTCAGATAAGCGATCAGCAGGCCGGCCAGCACGTGCAGCCGCGCGAGCACCTTGTCGAGCCGCCACTGCAGCCGCCGGCGCACGGTCGCCACGCGAAACCCCAGCCACTCGATCAGGAGTTCGCGCAGGTTTTTCACCCGCGGGCGACCGTCGAGACCGATCAGGTTCATGTTGACGCGGTAGCTCTTCTCGAGGTCGGTTGTCGCGAACAAGTGGACCATCAGACCCTCGATGTCGACGCGCTGGCTGCGTGGGGTGATCACCAGCCGGGTCGGGTGTTCGTGGTCGGACTCGTCGCGCAGATCCTCGACCATCGGCAACTTCTTCGCGTTGATCTGGCCCGCGATCTGTTCCAGCACCCGCGCCCCCGAGGCCTGGTAGGGCAGCGCGGTGATCACGATATCGCCGTTCTCGCGCTCGTAGCGGGCCCGCGCGCGCACCGCTCCATGCCCGCTCGCGTACATCTTTCGCAGGTCTCCGCGCGAGGTGATGATCTCCGACTCGCAGGGGAAGTCGGGGCCGGGGATGTGCTCGATCAGGTCGTCCACGGTCGCATCCGGGTGTTTCAGCAGGTGCACGCAAGCAGCCGCGACCTCGCGCAGGTTGTGCGGCAGGATGTCGGTCGCCATGCCCACCGCGATCCCGGTCGCACCATTGAGAAGCACGTTCGGAAGCCGCGCAGGCAGCACCTTCGGTTCTTCCAACGTGCCGTCGAAGTTCGGCGCCCAGTCCACCGTCCCCTGGTCGAGTTCGGACAGCAGCAGCTGGGCGTAGCGCGACAACCGCGACTCGGTGTAGCGCATCGCCGCGAAGCTCTTCGGGTCGTCCGGCGAGCCCCAGTTGCCCTGCCCGTCGACAAACGGGTAGCGGTAGGAAAACGGCTGCGCCATCAGCACCATCGCCTCGTAGCAGGCGCTGTCGCCGTGCGGATGGAACTTGCCGAGCACATCCCCGACAGTACGCGCGGATTTCTTGTACTTCGCAGTCGCGGTCAGTCCCAGCTCGCTCATCGCGTAGATAATCCGCCGCTGCACCGGCTTCAGGCCGTCGCCCACATGAGGCAGGGCCCGGTCCAGGATCACGTACATGGAATAGTCCAGGTACGCCTTCTCGGTGAAATCCTTCAGCGGCAGACGCTCGGCATCCGCGAAGTCCAGCGTCAGGTTCTCGGGCATTGCGTTGCGCTCCGGTTCGGGGGCTGCAGGGCAGAGGGATGGCCCCCAGCGCCGATTTGCCCGGCGCCGGGCGCGGCCGTACTGTAGCCAGTTCGGATCGCGCATTCCAACGCAATTTCGCGGCACGGGGGACCGGTTTGGACCTGGAGACAGGCTGGATCGCCAGCGGCATCGCGGCCGCCGTATTCCTGCTGGCCGTCGCCACCGCGGTACATGCGCTGCTGCAGCGCCGGGAGACCGGGGCGGTGATCGCCTGGGTCGGCCTGATCTTCCTGTTGCCGCTGGCCGGTTCGATCCTGTATTGGCTGTTCGGAATAAACCGCATCCGCAGGCGCGCCCGGGCGCTGCGCGAGGGCCACAGCCCCGCCCCGGCCGCTCACCGCAGCCTCGACGTGGACCCCGACCTGAGCGCGCGCTGGCGCGGGCTGCTCGGCTCCGGCGACGCGCTGAGCCCGTTCACCGTTGCGCCGGGTAACCGCGTGACCCCGCTGTTCGATGGCGACCGGGCCTACCAGGCGATGCTCTACGCGATCGACGGGGCGCAGCGGCGCGTGACCCTCGCGACCTATATCTTCGACGCCGACCCCATCGGCCTGCATTTCGCCGAGCGGCTGAAGGCCGCCCGGGACCGTGGCGTCGACGTGCGGGTGCTGATCGACGGCATCGGCGCCCGCTACAGCCGCCGCAGCATGCTGCGGCATCTGCGCCGGCTCGGGGTCCGTACCGCGGCGTTCCTGCCAGTACAGCTGCCGCGCACCGTCGCGGTATTCAATCTCCGGAATCACCGCAAGCTGCTGGTCGTCGACGGCACGATCGGATTCACCGGCGGCATGAACATCCGGCGCGGTCACTGCCGGACCGCCCCCGGCAAGCACCCGATTCACGATCTCCACTTCGAAATCGAAGGGCCTGTGGTGGAGCAGCTCGAGGCGATCTTCTGCGAGGACTGGCACTTCAGTACGCGGGAACGGGTCACGACCGCACCGGGATCGGACCGGCCGGCCGGTCCGCCGCCCGGCCACACACCGTGCCGGGGGCTTCCCGACGGCCCCGACGAAGACTTCGAGGTTCTGCAGTTCACGCTGCTGGCGGCGCTGGCCGAGGCCCGGGAGCGGGTCACCATCGTGACGCCCTACTTCCTGCCCGATGTCGGCCTGCTCGGCGCGTTGAAGACCGCAGCGCTGCGCGGGGTACAGGTGGACATCCTGCTTCCGGAACGCAGCAATCTGCGCCTGGTGCAGTGGGCCGGAAACCCGCTGCACACGGAACTAGTGGAACGTGGCTGCCGGTTGTGGCTCACCCCGCCGCCGTTCAACCACAGCAAGCTGATGCTGGTCGACGAGTGCTGGGTACTGTTCGGGTCGGGCAACTGGGATCCACGCAGCCTGCGGCTGAATTTCGAGTTCAACGTCGAATGCTACGACGCCGAACTGGGCCGCCGGCTGGGCCGCTGGGCATCCGAGCTGCGCGCACGCTCGCGGCGGCTGGATCTCGCCGAGATCCAGAAACGGCCGATCCCGATGCGCCTGCGCGACGGGGCCGCACGGCTCCTGACGCCGTACCTCTAACCGGCACGGCCCTCGCCCCCCGCGCGTGACTCGCGTCCATGCCAGTCGCAGCGTGTGCGGTCGACGGTGTAGTCTGAACCCATGGATGTGATCTTCCGCGGGCCGGACCCGCAAACGCCAACCCGTAACGCCGGAGGCGCGAGCCGATGTTCCTGAACCTGTTCCGCCGCGACCCCCTGCTGGATGAAACGACCCGGCAGTGGATCCACGAAGTCTTCGCGTGGGCGCTGCGCCACCAGGGTCCCGGGGTATTCTTCCGCAAGACCGACCTGGTGCTGCCGACTCCTGAGTACTTTCCGGGCCGCGCCAGCAGCGTGCACGGCATGGCGCAGCTGATGTTCGAGTCGGTCCGCAGGCACGCCGGCCTCGACCACTGGCCTTGCCACCTGCTGGAACCGGGTGCGCTGACCGCGCAGCCCTACCCCCGCCATGCACCGGGTCCCGCATACCGCGCCCGCAAGGAACCGGCCCAGGCGACAGACGGGGCGGTTTCCACCGCCCTGTTCAGCTATTCACCGGAACTGGTCGGAAACCCCGAAGCGCTGATCGCGACCTTCGCGCGTGATTTCGCGCAGCATGTCGCCGCTTCCGCCCCCGAGGCCCCGCCCGGGGGCCGAGAAAACTGGCCACACGTCACCGAACTAGTCAGCGTCTTCATGGGCTTCGGGCTGATGCTGGCGAACACCGCCTTCAGCGTGCGGGTCAACCGCTGTGGTTCCTGCCAGGGGCCGGCAGCCGAACGCAGCGGCTACCTTTCGCGGGCCGACCTGACCTATGCGCTAGCCCTCTTCTGCAGGCTGAAGGACATCCCGGCGGGGCAGGCGCGCAGGCACCTGAAGGCGGCCCTGCGGCCGGTATTCCGGCGTGCCCTGGCGCAGATCGACCGCCACCCGCAAGACCTCGAGACACTGAAGGCAACGGCGCCGGCGGTCGCCGGCGCCCCAGCGGCAGGAGTTCTGACCCTCCCGCGCTGACCAGCCCTCAGGGCGCAGGGAAATTGGCGTCATAGTCCAGCCATGCGGCGTAGATCCGGTCCGGCCAGTGGCTCTGAAACCAGGCGATCACGGCATCGATCTCCGCAGCCGACAGGATATCCGCAAACGGCGGCATGTCGCCGTGCTCGGGATCGGAGCCCTCCCGGATCTGCTGCCGCAGCTGCCAGAGCGGGTGGTGCCAGGTGTGCGCCGTGCCGTTCAGCGGCGGCGGCCGCCAGCGGCCATCCGGCAGGCGCCGTCGCCATTCCTCGGCGCCTTCGGCCTGCCCACCATGGCACGATGCGCAGTACGCAACATACAGCGGAGCGCCCTGCATGACCTGCTCGACCGTATACCACCGGCCGGTCTCCGCATCCCGTCGTTCTGCCTCGCGCGGGGGCTCCGTGCAGCCGGCCACCAGCAGCCCCGCAATCACGATTGCGGCAATCGCGAGGTGCGCCGCGGCCACTCCCCGCGCGCGACCGGGTCGTTTTCGCTCGCGTAACGGCCGTGCTCGCGCATCAACCTCAACCTCGCCGCCATGAACCAGGTCCATCATCGAATCCGATACCTCCGAGTCAAAACGTCCGTCCGACTGCCGCGTGGGAACCCACTTCGGCACCGGGGCAGCCCGAAACCTTGAGACTTGAGCCGATACGCGGCACGCTGACTACACTGTGGAGGACAACCGCCCCGAACTGAAGCCATTCAGGTTCGCCGACGGACAACCTCCCACGGTCAACGAGAAGAACGATTTCCGGGCCAACACGATACCGCACCGGACCAACCACCGCCCCAAGGAGACCGCACCATGAACGACTCGCAACCCCCGCTGCAGCCACGGGCCCGACGACCGGGGTTCCCGCGACCTGTACTGGTCGCGGGCGCGCTGTTCCTGGCCCTGAGCCTTTCCGGCACGGGCCAGGCCGAGACCGCCGCTGAAAACGCTGCCTCGGAGACCGGGCCCGACGCCCTGCTGGAACGGATCCATTCCATGGAGGGCATGCTCGGCAACCTGCGCGACGAGAACGAGATGCTCTCTGCAGAGCTGTCGACCGCCCGGACCGAACTCGCAGCCCACGGAGAGGAACGCGCGCTATTCCGCGCCGACATCGCCTCGCTGGAAGGCGAACTCGAGGCCACCAACCGGACGCTATCCGAGCTCCAAGCCACGGCCGACCAGGCCTGGGCAGAATCCGAGGATGCGCGGAACGAGCTGGCCAACCTGCGCGCAGCCCACGAAATACTCCAGGCCGAGCTCTCCCAGGCCCGTACCGAACTCGCCGCCCAGGGCGAGGAACGCGCCCTGCTCCGCGCCGAGATCACCGACCTCGAGAACCAGCTGACCGAGACACAGGCCGTCGCCAGCGATGCCCGCCAGGGCCGCGAACAGGCCGAGGCCGCCGCCGCGGACCTGCAGGCCGCCAAGGAGATCCTCGAGGCCGAGCTCTCCCAGGCCCGTACCGAACTCGCCGCCCAGGGCGAGGAACGCGCCCTGCTCCGCGCCGAGATCACCGACCTCGAGAACCAGCTGACCGAGACACAGGCCGTCGCCAGCGACGCCCGCCAGGGCCGCGAACAGGCCGAGGACGCCGCCGCGGACCTGCAGGCCGCCAAGGAGATCCTCGAGGCCGAGCTCTCCCAGGCCCGTACCGAACTCGCCGCCCAGGGCGAGGAACGCGCCCTGCTCCGCGCCGAGATCACCGACCTCGAGAACCAGCTGACGTCCGCCCGGACCGAACTGAGCGAAGTCCGCAACGCGAACGAAGACCTCCGGCAGGAACAACAGGCGGCCCGCGATGAACTCGCCACGCTACAAACCAGCATGGACGATCTCAGGGCGCGACTGGACGAGTCACAGGCGGAACTGACCCGCGCACAATCCAACCAGGCCGCCCTGCAGGAAGAACTGGCCGCTGTGCAACAGGCACGCACCGAGGCCCAGGCCGAGAGCGAACGCGAACTCGCCCGCCTGCGTGCGATGCTGCCGCCGGACGAGGGAGGCTCGCTGGATCTGGAAGCCGTCCGCGCACAGGCCGCCCAGCATGCTCGCGAGCTGCGCGCTGCCAACCGCGCACTGCGGCCGGGCAGCAGCGCCGAACCACGACAGCTGGAAGCCATCGAGGCAGCCGCCGAGCAACTGCGCCGCGAGCAGGCACTGGTGGTCCGCGCCCAAGGGGGAACGCTGTACCAGGTGAAGCCCGGGGAAACACTTGGCATGATCGCGGCCCGGTTCTATGGCGAAGGCAACACCTGGCCCCAGGTCCAGGAGATCTACGAGGCCAACCGCCACATCCTGGAAACCCCGGACCAGGTCTGGCCCGGAACGACCCTGATCCTGCCGTGACAAGCCGTACCCCGGTGCGCCGTGCGTGTGCCGGGGTACGGTCCAGAGAGTACTCCGAGGCCCTCCCGGGCCGCGCCCGGCGCCCGTGACGACGCCCCCGGCCGCACAGCCGATGCGGCCCTGCGCGTTCCCGACACGGCGCGGTCGCAATCCCCCGCATCACCGGCCGGCGCCTCAAGGTTCCGGCAACGCCGCCATGCGCGTTCCCCGGGCAGCCGCACCCGGCACTGGAGTACCCGATTTGGGTCAGTCCCGCGCAGCGCACCGGCTCGCACGCCAGGCGCGTTCTTTCACGCCAGGATCCTTGCGCAGGTCTGCCTCGCGGGAGAAAGGCTACGGCTGCATGCCGATGCGTCCGACGGGATACCTGCGTCAACCCCGTACCCTGGCCAGCGCCACCAGCGCGATCAGCAGGAACAGCCAGAGCGGCGCACTGGCGGCGACCCAGGGCGGGAGGTCGTAGACCAGTCCCATGTGCGTCATCGTTCGCATCACGATCACGAAACCCACACCGAGCACCAGCCCAATGAACAGGCGTCGCCCGGCGCCGCCCTCGCGCTGGTGTCCGAACAGGAACGGGATCGCCAGCAGCAGCATCACCCAGGTGCTGGCCGGCAGAATGACACGCTGCCAGAAGGCCACTTCGTAGGCGGCGGACTCGAGATGGTTCTCCTGCAGGTACCGGATATATCGCGCCAGGTCGCCAGCGGCCATCTGGCGCGGCTCCACCACCAGCACACCGAAATATTCCGGGGCCAGCAGCCGGTCCGAGATCTCCTCGGACTGCCTTTCCGGAATCACGCCGAACGGTGATACCCGTGATCGGGCGACCTCCAACAACCGCCAGCGGTCTCCTTCGAACTCGGCCCGGTCCACCTTCGTGATCGACCGCACCCCCCCGGTGGGACCCAACTCGATCACACGCACTCCGGCCAGCCGGTCCCCGGGCAGGACCGCATCGGCATGGACGATCCGATTGCCGTCGCGGGCCCAGAGACCGATCCGGCCGACCGTCATCCGCTCGTCAAATGCGAAAGCCTTCAGGTGCTGCGCACGCGCCTCGGCCTCGGGCGCCAGCAGTTCGCCCAGGCCGACCATGCCCACCACCACCACCAGGCCGCCCTGCATCACCCAGCTCACGAGTCGCACCCGCGTTACGCCGGCGGCGCGCATCGCCGTCAACTCGCTGTTCGACGCCAGGTTGCCGAGCCACAGCAGACTCCCCAGCAAGGCCGCCGTCGGCACCAGTTCGTAGACGCGACGTGGCAGAGTCAACAGGACGTAGACGACCGCCTCCCAGAGCCCATACTGGCCGCGCCCGATGTCACCCAGTTCGCCGATCAGCGCGAACACGCCGTCCAGGGTCACCAGCAGCAACAGCGCGAACAGGGTTCCGATCAGCACCTGGGCGATCACATAGCGGCCGAGTACCGTCGTCATCTCGAACCGTCCCTCATCGGCCGGAGCAGGACCGGCCACAGGCACCGGCGCCACGACAGCACCAGCCAGACCGACAATGGCAGCAGGTGCACCCACCACAGCCCGAGCCACATCGGCACCTGCCCGACGATCACCCAGGACTTGCCCATGATCAGCAGGTTTGCATACAGGGCATACACGACGATCGCCAGCGGCACCGCCGCGTATCGCCCGCTGCGCGGGGGCACCAGCCCCAGCGGCAGCGCGACCAGAGCCAGCATCAGCACCGACACCGGCATCGCCAGCCGCCACTCGAGTTCCCCACGGAACACCGGCTGGTGCCGCTGTTCCCAGAGCTCCGCGATCGGAACCCCGTCGAGACTGCGCCTAGGCTCCGCCAATGTTGGATCCGGCACGCGCATGCGCAGGCGATCGAAATCCAGCATCTGAAAGGAGCCCTCGCCCGGAACGCCGACGTAACGGTGGCCGTCCTCCAGAACCAGATAGCGCGCGCTGGCGTGCAGCTCCGCGATGGCCCGCGTCGCCACCGTGACCTCGGCGATACCATCGGCACGCTCGTGGTAGATGAACACGCCGAGCAGCGCCTGACGGTCGGGCGTCAGACTTTCCGCGAAGAACACCTGGTCACCCACACGCGAGCGCAGAAATCTGCCCGGCGTGATCCCCACCAGGTCGGATCGCTGGTCCGCCCGGTCCCGAAGCTGATCCACCATCGCTTCCACCCGGGGCACCACGAACGACATCAGGAACAACAGGACCAGCGCCGCAGGAATCGCGACCAGGTAGATCGCCCGATACAGACGAGCGAAAGATACGCCGCCGGCCTGCATCGCGATCAGTTCGCTGTCGCGCTGCATCCTGCCCAGCACCAACAGGAACGACAGGAACAGCGCGACCGGCCACAGGAGCATCAGCCCCTTGAACGACCCGAACGCCACCAGCGCCGGCAGTACGTCGAGAGGAATCCGGCCTTCCGCGACGTCGCGCAAGACACGGCCCAGCACACCGCCGATGATAACCAGCAGCAGCACCGCGGTGACCGCGGCCTGGGTCACCAGGAAGTCGCGGGCAAGAAAACGCTCGATCAGCAGCGGACGAATCACGCGGCGACCGCCCCGGGTTCGCGGAACCGCCAGCACGACGGCCCCACCGGCCATTCCGCATCCTTGGTCGTTTCTTTACACACACTGCTAAGATTAGCGTCCAAACCCTTTCCCGTCGCGCGAGGTTTCGAATGCAATTCTCGGTCACTACCGATCCGATCGACAAACCCAGGGCCGGCCTGCGCGTGGTGGGGGTGTTCCAGAAACGCAAGCTCGGCACCACTGCCACGGCCCTGGACGCCGCGTTGGAAGGTGGCATCGGGAACGTGCTCAAGGCGGGGGAGATGGATGGCGAGGCCGGCAGCACGCTGCTGATCCCCGCCAGCGCGAAGGGCGCCGCGGGCACGGTGCTGGCCGGGCTCGGCAAACCGAAGGAGTTCGCTGCTGGGTCCGCGCGCAAGGCCTGCACGGCGGTCGCGAAACTGCTCGCCGAACGCCCGGCCGCCACAGTGGCCATCGCCGCCGGAGATCTGCTGCCGACCGGACAGGACATCGGCTGGCTGATACGGACGCTGGTCGCCGGGATTGGCGACGCGGCCTACCGGTTCAACGACTACAAGGGCAAGGAGGAGGTCAAGCCTATCCGGCTGCAGCGGGTGATCTTCTGCGTGGCCGAAGATCAGGCGGTCGATGCGGAGAAGGCCTGCATCGAGGCTGCCGCGATCCTCGCTGGTTCGAATCACACCCGCGATCTCGGCAACACCCCGCCCAACGACCTCTACCCGGAGACGCTGGCCGAGGCGGCACGGGCGCTCGCGAAGGAACACAAGAAGCTCGAGGCCACCGTGCTCGACGAACAGGAACTCGAAAAACTCGGCGCCAATGCGATCCTGGCTGTCGGCCGGGGCTCCGAGCGCCCGCCGCGCCTGATCGCGCTGGAGTACGGCGGCGGGCCGAAGGACGCGGCGCCAATCGTGCTGGTCGGCAAGGGCATCACCTTCGACACCGGGGGCATCTCGCTGAAACCGGGCGAGGCCATGGACGAAATGAAGTACGACATGTGCGGCGCCGCAACCGTGCTTGGCGTGATGAAGGCCGTCAGTCAACTCAAGCTGCCGCTGAACGTGGTGGGCGTGATCACCAGCGCCGAGAACATGCCCGACGGTCGTGCCACACGCCCCGGCGACATCGTGAAGACCCTGTCCGGCAGGACGGTCGAGATCCTGAACACCGACGCCGAGGGGCGCCTGGTGCTCTGCGACGCGCTCACCTGGGTCGAGCGCTTCAAGCCCAAGGCCGTGATCGACATCGCGACGCTGACCGGCGCCTGCATCATCGCGTTGGGGCACCAGGCCAGCGCGGTGCTCGGCAACGACGAGGATCTGGTGGCTGCGTTGAAGCAGGCCGGCGAGAGCAGCCACGACCGCACCTGGGAACTGCCACTGTGGGACGAATACCAGGAGCAGCTGAAGAGCAATTTCGCGGACATGGCCAATATCGGCGGCCGCCCTGCCGGCACCATCACCGCTGCCTGTTTCCTGGCGCGCTTCGCGGAAAAGTATCCCTGGGCGCACCTGGACATCGCCGGGGTGGCATGGAAGAGCGGCAAGGAAAAGGGCGCAACCGGGCGCCCGGTACCGCTATTGATGCACTACCTGCTGGACCAGGCTGCTCAGTAGGCGCTCGGAACCCTGATGACGCGCGTCGCCTTCTACCTGCTCGCGGCCCGCGATGAGCAAGCGCGGCGCCTGTTTGCCTGCCGCCTCGCGCGCAAGGTCAGCAGGATGGGCCACCACGTGCACATCCATACGCCGGACGCGGGCAGCACAGACGAGATGGACCGGCTGCTGTGGACCTTCGAGGACATCGCGTTCCTGCCACATGGCACCGATGTCAACGATCCCGACAGCCCGGTCACGGTGCACGACCAGGCGGCTCCCGCAGACCGCTGCGACGTGCTGATCAACCTCGCGCCCGAAGTGCCGGAGTACTTCGGGCGTTTCGAGCGCGTCGCCGATCTGGTCGGCGGCGACGCGACGGCACGGGCACGGGGCCGCGAGCGCTACCGCTTCTTCAAGGAACGCGGCTACCCGCTGGAGCACCACGAGATCGACCCCTGACCGCGACCCAGCCCGACCACCAATCGATGCGCATCGCGATACTCCAGCACGTACCCCACGAGGGTCCCGCGGCCCTCGACGAATGGACCCGCGCCCGCGGCCACGAAAAGACCGATTACCCCCTGTACCAGGGCCAGGCACTGCCCGCACCCGCCGCGTTCGAGTGCCTGGTGGTTCTCGGTGGCGGCATGAGTGTTCACGACACCGGTATCCACGCGTGGATCGAGCCCGAACGCGTGCTGATCCGTGCGGCCATGGCCGAGCGGATTCCCGTGATCGGCATCTGCCTCGGCGCCCAGCAGCTCGCTCATGCACTGGGTGCCCGGGTCGTTCCGAACCCGGTGCGCGAAGTGGGCTTCTGGCCGATCCGGCGCGTCGGCGACGCCCTGCCGCTGCCCGCTGAGACGACGGCCCTGCACTGGCATGGCGACACCTTCGATCTGCCCGAGGACGCGTATCGGCTCGCAGCCAGCGATGCCTGCCGGAACCAGATCTTCGTTACCGGCGATGGTCTTGGCCTCGGCCTGCAATGCCACTTGGAAGCGACACCGCAATGGATCGACGCCTGTTGCACCCACGACGCCGACTACCTGATTCCGGGGCCATGGATGCAGGATGCCGCCCGGCTCCGCGCCGAACGCGCTGCCTATCCGACCATGCACGCAGCGTTGTTCGATCTGCTCGACGCCTTCCTCGACTGCGCCCGGCGCGCGGGCGAGGTTTTGCGCCGCGACGACGACTGACCGCCCGCGGATCCCCTGATCCGCCCCGGCCCGCCGCCAACCGCGGTGTCCGTGCGACCATCGGCGCACCGCTCGCTGCCCGCCACCCGCTATAATGCGCCGCTGATTCCAAGCCCCCGGCCCGTCATGGACAAGAGCTTCGACCCGCGCACGATCGAGCAGGATCTGTACCGTCAGTGGGAGGAAAGCGGCTGCTTCGCGGTGCGCGACGCCAATGCCCCGCCCTACTGCATCCTGCTGCCGCCGCCGAACGTCACCGGAACGCTGCACATGGGGCACGCGTTCCAGCACACGCTGATGGACGCACTGATCCGGCACCGGCGCATGCGCGGCGACGCGGTGCTGTGGCAGGGCGGCACCGACCACGCCGGCATCGCGACGCAGATGGTCGTCGAGCGCCGGCTCGCGGCCGACGGCAAGAGCCGCCACGACCTCGGGCGCGAGGAATTCCTGAAGGCGGTCTGGGACTGGAAGGAGCAATCCGGCGGCACGATCTCCGCGCAGATGCGCCGACTCGGCAACTCGATCGACTGGTCGCGCGAGCGCTTCACGATGGATGCAGGACTGTCCAACGCGGTCACCGATGTCTTCGTTCGCCTGTACGACGAAGGGCTGATCTACCGCGGCAAGCGGCTGGTGAACTGGGACCCGGTGCTGCACACCGCGGTCTCCGATCTCGAGGTGTTGTCCGAGGAAGAGCAGGGTTCGCTCTGGCACTTCCGCTACCCGCTGACCGACGGCACCGGGCACCTGGTGGTCGCCACCACCCGGCCCGAGACGATGCTCGGTGACACCGCGGTGGCGGTGCACCCGGACGACGAGCGCTACCGGCACCTGATCGGGCAGCAGGTCGAACTGCCGCTGACCGGGCGGACCATCCCGGTGATTGCGGACGACTACGTCGATCCTGAATTCGGTACCGGCTGCGTGAAGATCACGCCGGCGCACGACTTCAACGACCACGCGGTGGGCATGCGCCACAACCTGCCGCTGATCAACCTGTTCACCATCGACGCACGCCTGAACGAGAATGCGCCCGAGGCCTACCGGGGCCTGGACCGCTTCGAGGCACGCAAGCGGGTCGTCGCGGATCTCGAGGCCCTCGGCCTGCTGGAGAAAGTGGCTGACCACCGGCTGATGGTCCCGCGCGGGGACCGCAGCGGTGCGGTGATCGAGCCCTTCCTGACCGACCAGTGGTACGTGAAGGCCGGCCCGCTGGCAGAGCCCGCGATCCGGGCGGTCGAGGACGGGCGTATCCGCTTCGTGCCCGAGAACTGGTCGAAGACCTACTTCGAGTGGATGCGCAACATCGAGGACTGGTGCATCTCGCGCCAGATCTGGTGGGGCCACCGGATCCCGGCCTGGTACGACGCCGAAGGGAAAGTCTACGTCGGACGCTCGGAAGCCGAGGTGCGCGAACGCCACGGTCTGGGGCCGGCGGTCGCGCTCGCGCAGGACGAGGACGTGCTCGATACCTGGTTCAGCTCGGCGTTGTGGCCGTTCTCGACGCTCGGCTGGCCGGAGCAGACACATGAACTGGGTCGCTTTTACCCCACCAGCGTACTGGTCACCGGCTTCGACATCATCTTCTTCTGGGTCGCCCGGATGATCATGATGGGCCTGAAATTCATGGACGACGTTCCCTTTCGCGAGATCTACATCACCGGGCTGATCCGCGACGCGGAAGGCCAGAAGATGTCCAAGTCCAAGGGCAACGTGCTCGACCCGATCGACCTGATCGACGGCATCACGCTCGACGCGCTGGTCGAGAAGCGCACCGCCGGGCTGATGCAGCCGCAGATGGCGAAGAAGATCGCCAAGGCCACGCGCGGACAATTCCCCGAGGGCATCCCCGCGTTCGGCACCGACGCGCTGCGTTTCACGCTGTCGGCGCTCGCGACCACCGGACGCGACATCAAGTTCGACCTCGGGCGCATCGAGGGCTATCGCAACTTCTGCAACAAACTCTGGAACGCCGCGCGCTTCGTGCTGATGAACGTGGACGGGCATGACACCGGGCTCGGTCCCGACGCGCGCATGCCGACACTGGCCGACCGCTGGATCCAGGACCGGCTGCGCGCAACCGCCACCGCGGTGACGGCCCACTACGACGCCTACCGCTTCGACCTGGCCGCGCAGACGCTGTACGACTTCACCTGGCACGACTACTGCGACTGGTACCTCGAACTGACCAAGCCGGTGCTGAACGGCGATGCGGATGCCTCGGTGAAGCGCGCGACGCGGCACACGCTGGTGCAGGTACTGGAAGCACTGCTGCGGCTGCTGCACCCGATGATGCCGTTCATCACCGAGGCGATCTGGAACGACGTGAAACCCGCCGTCGGCGTCGACGCCCGCTTCCTGGTCGAACGGCCCTGGGTCGAAACGGAGGATTTCCCGGCCGATGCCGCCGCCGGTACCGAACTCGAGTGGGTCAAAGGCTTCATCACCGGCCTGCGCCGGATCCGGGCCGAGATGGACATCGCGCCGGGCAAGCTGTTACCGGTACTGGTGCAGAACTGGACCGAACCCGACCAGGAGCGTTTCCTGCGCCACCGCACATTGCTGGACTTCCTGGCGAAACCCGAGTCGGTCACCTGGCTGAACCCGGGCGAAGAGGCGCCAGAATCGGCGCTGTCGCTGGTCGGCGAGATGCGCCTGCTGATTCCTCTCGCCGGGCTGATCGACAAGGATGCCGAGATCGCGCGCCTCACCAAGGAGATCGGCAAGTTGGACCGGAACCTGGAACAAAGCGAATCGCGCCTGGCCAACGAGAGCTTCGTCGCCCGCGCACCCGCGGAGGTGGTCGCAAAGGAACGGGCCCGGGTCGCCGAGCTCCGCGCGGCCCGCAGCGACCTCGGCGCCCAGCTCGAGCGCATCCGCCGCCTGTAGGACCGTGCCTCCCGCAAGAACGAGGGATCGGTCACGCGCCAACGCCGCCGTGCCTTTGGCGCGTCCCTGCAAAGGCCGCCGTTTCAACCGTGCAGGAGCACGCCTCGCACGCGAATCGGCGATCGCCAAGGCACCAACGTTTACCGTGTCTGCGGCGCGTTCGCGAGCACGCTCGCTCCCAAGGGTGCGGGTCGTTCAATCGGGGCGCGGGGGTTTGAGATCGATCTCGCGTTCGCGGGCGTCCGAGCTGCGCGACTGCGTCGGCTCGGACCGTCCTTCGCGGCCTTCGCGCACCGGCACGTTGGCGAGCAACCGGCCCGCGCGTTCTTCGAGCCGCTGCCGGGTGGGCTTGTCGGCCAGCTCCTCGCAACTCTCGGCGAGGTGGTGGTACAGATCGCGGTACGCCCCGGCCATCCCGGCAAACAGCGTCGCGGTTCGATCGAAATGCTGGTTCACCGCGCTGCGGTAGCGGTTGAGTTCCTGCATGCGGCTGTCGAGTTCGCTCTCCAGTTCGCGGATCAGGCGCCGCTCATGGCTGGTCGTCCGGCCGATCCAGAACCCCAGCACTCCCGCCAGCGCCACCGCCAACAGGATCAGGAGCAACCAGAGACCCATCGTCATCTGCTCTTCCACCGCTTCGTTCCTCAGCGCGTATCCCTGAAACCTATTGTGCCCGACGGCGGACCGCGAGGTACAGGAAGCCCCTGTCAGGGGCTCGCCCCGCCCTGGCAACTGCGCTATCGTCTGGGGCCACCCTCGCCAGCCCGTCGGTACCGCCATGGCCCTGTCCCCCCGTGATGAACAGATCCGCCTTACCCATGCAGACCTGATCCGGCTGGTGGTACAGGCGGCCCAGAATCCGGATGCACGTGCGGAACTCGGACCCGTGCTCACCCAGGCCGAACAGGGCGGATGGGCCGACCTGGTCGCGCGGATCCGCAAGATCCTGAACGGGGACCGCGACCCCGCGCTGCTGCGCGGCCTGGACGACGAAGACACCGTGATCGTGAGCGCGATCCTCGCCGGACTTCAGGACCCGTCTACGCTCCCGGATCCAGAATCGGGTCCAGATCCGAGCCAGGCGGCACCGGGTCTCGCGCAGGTGATCCATGCGGCCAGCCGCGGCGACGCCCAGGCACTGCACTGGCTGTCGCAGATGGCCGAGCAGATGACCCGGGCCGGCGGGGACATGGCGCGCATCGGAGGAATCACCAAGCGCCTGGTGGACGGAGAACGGGATCCCGACACGCTGTGCCGCGGAATGGGTGCACAGGGAGAATCCCTGGTGCTGTCGCTGCTGACCGAACTGGGCAAACTCGAGCGACACTGAACGCAACGCCGCCGCGGTCCGCCGCGATCCGGTTCGGCACCGCCGCATGCCCGCGCGAGGCACAGCCCGCCGCGTTCTCGAAGGCCCAGAGGTTCTCGAAGCCCCAGAGGTTCTCGAAGCCCAGGGCCGGTGCCGGCCTTGCCGGCAGGAGACGCCGCAGGCACGGCAGAACGAACCCGGTTTCCGCAAGCGGAACCGATACGGACGACATCCGACCGGCTCCGCTCAGAGAGCATGCACCCAGCGCAGCACGGCGTCCTGCAGGCGAACGCCGGCACCGGTATGGGCGTTCTCGTGGTTCACCAGCAACACGACCATCACGTCCTCGTTGCTGCGGGTCCGCACGAATCCGGCGACCGCCGAAACCTGGTTCAGGTGCCCGGTCTTCAGGTGCATGCGCCCACGCTCGGGCCCGTCCTGGAAACGCCGGCGTAGGGTGCCGTCGAGACCCGCAATCGCCATCGACGACACGAATTCGGGGCGCCAAGGGCTGTCCCATCCTGCCTGCAGCACCTGAGCCAGCTGCAACGGCGTGATCCGCGTGTGCCGGCTGAGCCCGGAGCCGTTATCGATCACCATGCCGCCAACCGCGACGCCGTGTTCGCCCAGCGCCTGGTACAGGGCCTGGCGGGCCTTGTCGACCGTCGCCGGCGGACCGAACCGCTCGGCACCCAGCGTGAGCGCCAGCTGCCGGGTCGCCACGTTCGAACTCCACTTGTTGGCCACGCGGAGGATTTCCCCGAGCGGTCGTGACGCGTGCACCGACAGCGGCTCACCGACGGCGTCCGGGCCCGTGCCATAGCGAACCTCGCCGGTCAACTCCCCGCCCCACTGGCCCCAGTGGAGCCGGAACAGCTCGCGATTGTAGATCTCGGGCGCCACCGCGGTCCTCAGGAGCTCGAAACTGCCGCAATTCACCGGGTAGTCCCCGGAAAAGCGGACCCGCGGCCCGCCCGCGCTATTGTCGACGACCTCGTAGCGGATGCCCCGCTGCCAGGTACCGCAGCTGCCGTTGGATACCCGCAGGCGATTCTCGATCGGCAGACCGGGCAGCGGCGGATCGGCCTCGACGCGGATGCTACGCCCGTCGGGCTCGGGCAGCACGTGGAAACGCAGCGCGTTGGCGTTCACATGCAATGCGTGCGGCGGCTGGTTGTAGGCGCGCAGCGGCTGCCCGTCGAAGGCCCCCGGATCCTCGGCCGGCAGACGGAACTGGCTGGTATCGAGCAGCACGTCACCGTTGATGCGGCGCAGCCCGGTCCGCCGCAGGGCCGCCAGCATGCGCCAGTGCTCCTCGCTGACCATGCCCGGATCGCCGACGCCGCGCAGGATCAGGTCCCCGTGGAGCACGCCGTCACGTACAGGGCCGGTGCCGTAAATTTCCGTCTCCCAGACATGATGCGGACCCAGCTGCGACAGTGCCGCGAGGGTCGTCGCCAGCTTGATCGTCGAGGCCGGGTTGAACAGCCGGTCGGCGTGCAACTGCACCAGTGGCTGCGGGTCACCCACGCGTTGCACCCACAGGCCGACGGCATCGGCCGGCAGGTTCTGCCCGCGTATGGCCTGTTGCAGGGGTTCGGGCAGCAGCGTGAACGATGACGCCGCCGCTGTCGGGCCAGCAAGGATCACCAGCAGGAACCAGGCGACGGCCGGCGTCAGCCACATGCTCGCCGCGGACCCTGGTACCACCCGGCGGGCGGACCGGCGCTGGCTGCCGGGATCCCGGGATCGGTCAGAACTCGCACCCAGCCGCTCCGCCGGACCGAATGACTCCGCGACTGCCCGTGTGCAGCAGCCGCGTCCCTTGCCTGAACGATGCCCTGCGATCATCTGGGCGGTCCTCCCCTGTCATTGTTCGGATGTATCATGGTGCGCACGGGGCCGCCCGGGTGACAAGCGGGTCTCCTGCATCGCGTCCCCGCCCGTCCAGTGCCCCGGATCGCTCCGGTCGATCGCGGCCACCGGCGCAGGATCCGCATGGGTCACCTTCCTCGGCTTTCGGGCCTGAGCAGTGGCCTGCAGGACACGGACCACGCCCAACCGGGCTCCCGGCCCCATTCTCTGGTTCAGCGATGCACCCGCACGGTGCAGAACCCGCACCCCGGCGGCCACGATGGACCCTCCCGGTGCCGCCGGCAGCGCGATCGGAGGTTCAGGCGGTGGCCCCGGCGTAGCGCGCTTTCCACCCCGCGTACTCGTCCACCAGTTTCCGCACCGCCTCGGCATCGTAGGCGCGCAGCCCGCTCAACACCAGGTGCTTGCTGCCGGCCGCGAAGGGCTCGCCGTCGACGCATAGCGCGTAATCGAGCCGCGCCTCCCCGCGCTTGCCGTCGACCCGCATGTCGGCTTCCTTCAGGTGCGGCTGCACGGTCTCGGTGAGACTGCCGACCGGTTCGCGCAGCGACAGCGACATCCGGTCGTACATCACCAGCGGGCGTGCGGGATTCACCATCACCTCGTGCCGCTCCATCAGCGGCACGAGCACGTGGGGGAAATTCTCGCCGGAGAACGCGACATAGCTTCGCGTCAGGGCCTCGATTGTGTAGGCGTCCGTGACCACCGGCCCATCCCGCTCCACTTCGAGGTACTTCTTGCCCTGGCTGTCCATCACGGCGAACGATGTGCCGGGATCCTCGGGAAACACCAGCGCCACTCCGGCCCCGACCATGCCGACAAAGCGGCAATGCATCCTTGCGCTGACGCCGTAACGTGCGAGCACCAGCGCGAACAGCAGGTCTCCGGGGACGCAGAAGCGCCGCGAGCCCGGATCGTGGATCGGGTTGAAATCCCCGGCAATCTCCTTGGCGAAGCGGCTGGCCTGCTCGGGCTCGATGTACACGAGCCCATCGCGCAGGGCATGGAAGGATTGCAGAAAGGAACCGTCGGTCACCATTTTTCCCCGGGCAAGTGGTCGGAACCCGTGCACTATAGCCCCAAATGACCCCGGATGACCCTCAGGAACTCGTCTCCATAGCGATCGAGCTTGCTGATGCCGACACCCGATATCCCCGCCATCTGGTCCAGCGTGACTGGAGCCTCGTGCAGCATCTCGGCCAGCGTCACGTCGTGGAAGATGACATAGGGCGGCACGCCCTGGGCATCCGCGAGTCGGCGTCGGCAGGCGCGCAACGCATCCCACAGCGCCTGATCCTCGGGGGCCAGGTCGGCAGCGGGCCTGGCCGCCCGGCTGCCGCGTTCGCGCGGTGACCTCGCCGGACGCTGATCGCGGCGCAGCTCCACCGTGGTCTCGCCGCGCAGCAGCGGACGGCAGGACTCGTCCAGGCTCAGTCCACCGTGGCCATCGAGATCCGTCCGCAACAGGCCGCGCGCGATCAGCTGCCGGAACAGCACGCGCCACTCGGCGGGCTCGAGTTCGGTACCGATCCCGAAGGTACTCAGGTGATGGTGCCCCAACGCCCGCAGGCGGTCGGTCTCGCGGCCCCGCAGGACGTCGATCAGGTAGTTCACCCCGAAACGCTCGCCCGTGCGATAGACGCAGGACAGCGCCTTGCGCGCGGGCTCGGTGGCATCCCAGGTCGCGGGCGGCTCCAGGCAGGTGTCGCAGTTCCCGCAGGGCGAGTCGAGATCGTCGCCGAAATAGGCGAGCAGCGCCTGGCGCCGGCAGCTGGTGAGTTCGCAGAGCCCCAGCATCGCCTCGAGCTTCTGCCGTTCGACGCGCTTGTGGCCGTCGTCCGCATTGGATTGGTCGAGCATCTGGCGCAGGGTGATC
Source organism: Thioalkalivibrio nitratireducens DSM 14787 (assembly GCF_000321415.2). Lineage (NCBI taxonomy): Bacteria > Pseudomonadati > Pseudomonadota > Gammaproteobacteria > Chromatiales > Ectothiorhodospiraceae > Thioalkalivibrio > Thioalkalivibrio nitratireducens. Next base: position 3,329,011 of record NC_019902.2, read on the forward strand.
ACGTCCTGCAGGCCATACAGCATCCAGGCGTCCGCTGGCAGTCCATCGCGTCCGGCGCGCCCGGTCTCCTGGTAGTAAGCCTCGATGCTCTTGGGCAGGTTCAGGTGGGCCACGAAACGGACGTTGGGCTTGTCGATTCCCATGCCGAAGGCGATGGTGGCGACCATGATCACGCCTTCCCCAGTCAGAAACCGCTTCTGGTTGCGGTCGCGCTCCGCCACACTCAGGCCGGCATGATACGGCAGCGCCTCCAGCCCCTGAGCCGCGAGCCAATCTGCGATCGCCTCCACGCGCTTGCGGCTCAGGCAATAGACGATCCCGGCCTCTCCCGGGTGTTCCTGGCGGATGAAACGCAGCAGCCGGTCACGCGCGCTCCCGCCGCCGGCATCGGACTGCGAGATGCGGTAGCGAATGTTGGGACGGTCGAAACGGCTGACAAACTGCCGGGCCCGTTCCAGCCCCAGTCGGGTGACGATCTCCCGCCGCGTCGGGGCATCGGCGGTGGCGGTCAGTGCCAGGCGCGGCACGCCCGGAAAGCGCTCCGCCAGCAGCGAGAGCTGGATGTACTCGGGGCGGAAATCGTGGCCCCACTGTGACACGCAGTGTGCCTCGTCGATCGCGAACAGCGCGACCCGCGCACGCGCCAGCAGATCCAGCGTACGCGGCAGCATCAGGCGCTCCGGGGCGATGTACAGCAGGTCGAGTCGGCCATCGAGCAGCGCCCGTTCAGCCTCCTGGTTCCGTGCGAGCGATTCCGCGGAATTCAGTGCAGCCGCGCGGACACCACTTTGCCTCAGGGCAGCCACCTGGTCCTGCATCAGTGCGATCAGCGGCGAGATGACCACCCCGCAGCCCGGGCGAATCAGTGCCGGAATCTGGTAGCAGAGCGACTTGCCGCCGCCGGTCGGCATCAGGACCAGGGCATCCCCACCCCCGGCGACGCAGTCGATGATCTCGCGCTGGCGGCCGCGGAAACCGGAATAGCCGAAGACCTCGGACAGGATCCGCACGGGATCCGGGGATCTTTGCCCCGCCCCGGAGGGCTCCGTATCGCCGCCGGCCTGGGCAGTGAGGCTCACGGCGCGCTCAGATTCAGGCAACGGTTCATCATCCACGTTCCACATCCCGTTCTCTCCCGTCCGTGGGCAGTCGGATCGACCTCCGGGGGCGATGCAAACCGCGCTTCCCGCCGGGCACACTGGACCGCGCTGCGCACCGCGCCTAGAGTGGCCGCCCTGCATCCACCCTCAATGAACCGGGAATTCTGCCATGCGTGGGCACGCATCGCTCGTTGACGCGCCCGACGGGGCCGTGAACTGGCGCATCATCCGCAGCCTGCTGCCGTACCTGTCCGAGTTTCGCGGACGCCTGTTCCTGGCCATGGGCCTGATGGGGCTGGCCAAGCTCGCGAACGTCACCGTGCCGCTGGCGCTGAAGTACATCGTCGACCACTTCGAGGGCGCCGGCACCGCCGAGGCACTGGTCACCGTCCCGCTGGCCCTGCTGATCGCCTATGGCCTGCTGCGATTCTCCGCGACATTCTTCGGGGAACTGCGCGACGCTGTGTTCGTGCGCGTCGCGGAACGGGCGATGCGCCGTGCCGCGCTGCGGGTGTTCCAGCACCTCCACCGGCTGGAACTCGGGTTCCACCTGTCGCGGCAGACGGGAGGGCTGTCGCGCGACATCGAGCGAGGCACCGCCGGAATCAGCTTCCTGCTGCGCTTCATGGTGTTCAACATCCTGCCGACGATGGTCGAGATCCTGCTGGTCGCGGTGATCCTGCTGGTCGCGGTCGGGCCGATTTTCACGTTCACCGTGTTCGCGGCGATCGTGGTGTACGTTGCCTTCTCCGTCTGGGTTACCGAGTGGCGCACCCGTTTCGTGCGCGAGGCCAATCTGCGCGACAACGAGTCCAACACCCGAGCGATCGACAGCCTGCTGAACTACGAGACCGTGAAATACTTTGGCAACGAGCGCTTCGAGGCTGAGCGCTACGACCGGGGACTCGCCGCCTGGGAAACCGCCAGAATGAAAAACGTGCTGTCGCTGGTACTGCTGAACAGCGGCCAGGCGCTGATCATCGCCACCGCGATCACGGTGATGATGGTGTTGGCGGCCTACCAGGTCGCGGCGGGCACGATGACACTCGGCGATCTGGTGATGGTGAACGCCTACATGATCCAGCTGTTCATCCCCCTGAACTTCCTGGGTTTCGTCTACCGCGAGATCCGGCAGTCGCTGGCCAACATCGAGCGGCTGTTCGGGTTGCTCGAAAAGCCGGTGAAGGTCGAAGACCGCCCGGGCGCACCGGATCTGCACGTCACCGCCGGCACGGTACGCTTCGAAAACGTGCGTTTCCGCTACCACCCGGACCGTCCGATCCTTGAAGGCGTTTCGCTGGAAATTCCGGCGGGCCAGAAGGTCGCGGTGGTCGGACCCAGCGGGGCTGGCAAGTCGACGCTTTCGCGGCTGTTGTTCCGCTTCTACGACGCCGATCGAGGCCGGATCACGATCGACGGGCAGGACATCCGCGAGGTGACCCAGGACAGCCTGCGCCGCGCAATCGGCGTGGTCCCTCAGGACACGGTGCTGTTCAACGAGAGCATCGCCTACAACATCGCCTACGGGCGCCCGGACGCGACGCCCGAGGAAATCCGCGAGGCGGTGCGCCTCGCCCACCTCGAGGACTTCGTGTCACGGCTGCCGAACGGGCTCGATACCGTCGTCGGCGAGCGTGGGCTCAAGGTTTCGGGCGGCGAGAAACAGCGTATCGCGATTGCGCGAATGCTGTTGAAGGATCCGCCGATCCTGGTCTTCGACGAGGCCACCTCGTCGCTGGATTCGGGATCGGAGAAGGCGATCCTGGCCGCGCTCAACGAGGTCGCATCACGGCGTACCACGCTGGTGATCGCGCACCGACTTTCCACCGTGATGGATGCCGACAACATCGTCGTGCTCGAGAATGGCCGCGTGATCGAACAGGGCACCCACCTGCAGCTGCTAGAACAAGACGGCGCCTATCGGCGCCTCTGGGAACACCAGCACGAGAGCGGGTCACCGCGCGGGAGCAGCACGGCCCGGGATTTCGATCCCCACCACGAACCGGCGCCCGAACCCGGGCGCGGTCCGTGAGCGTACGAGGGAAACCGGGATGCGGCGATGGCGGACGGATCGGAACGGGGCTTGCGCCGGCAATCGCAAGGCGGCACCGCCCGAACGGTGTCGGCGAGAAGGGCGCTCTGCGCACCGCCCGCGACAAGGTGCGGGAGCGAAAGGGCGGGCAAGCTCGCACTCCATGGCGCCCCTTTGGAGCCCGTCGGTCCGGCAGTCCTTTTGGCCTCGGGGCCGCCCGCCGCCCAGCAGGGATCCCGGCCGGACAGCCGCGCACAGCTCAGTCGCGCTTCAGCAGGTCGCCCAGGCCCGCGAACGGGTTGTGAGTCGCGCCTTTACCCGATGCCTTGTCGCTACCCGGGGTCGCGTCCACGTAACGCTGGTGCTCGTTGTCGTGACAGTAGACGCACAGCAGTTCCCAGTTGCTGCCGTCCAGCGGGTTGTTGTCGTGGTTGTGGTCGCGGTGGTGCACCGTGAGTTCACGCACGTTCGCGGCGTTGAACTCGCGCCCGCAGCGCCCGCAGACCCAGGGATACATCTTCAGGGCCCGCTCGCGGTAGCCCTGCTCGCGTTCGGCCTTCTCGCGCTGGGCCTTGGCCACGATCGCATCCAGCCGTGAGGAATCGCGCTGGCTCATGCTCCGTCTCCGTCGTCGTCTGACCCGACTTTAGGCGAACACCGGCCGCTTGGGAATTCCCCTGCCCCATTTTCGGGCGTTGCACGAGAACTGCGCCCCGATCGGGTGCAGCCGAGCGGACCGCCTTGACGGCGGCCAGCGCGAAGACGCACGTGCGGTCAGCCCCTGCCAGGGATCGATCCGATCGGGTCCGGAGTCGGCGCGCGCAGTCAGCAGGAACGCGTGCCGTGGCACTCCATCGCCGCGCCGACCGCGCTGCGCTGCCGATCGACGCCACTCTCGGTGAACAGGATGATCAGCAGCCCGGCGGTCAGGCCAATGATGGCGGCCTCCACCAGAACCTTCGTCTTTTTCCAACGCCACCTGCCTCGCTTCATGGCCCACCTCCGCGCGCGGGTTCCACGAGCCGGATCGCGCAACGATGCCCCTGCAGGAACCGTTCCTGACTACCCGGTGGCGATCCGCGAGAGGGTTCGCCTCCTGCACACGAGCAGGTCCCGAGAGGCCTTACTGATGACCCCCCTACTGGAAACTGCCCCCGGTGATCCGTCCTTCCTCGTCGAGGTCGGCGAAGTAGCGGCTGTTGTCGGTGCGGTACTCGCGGGTGGCGATGTCACCGGGAAGGATCAAGACCACGTCCGGGTAGACCTCCTGGAACTCGTCGGGCGTCGGCACCAACGCGAGGAACGCTTCGAACTCGGCCATGTCGGCCACCACGCCGGCGCGCGGTTCCGGAAGTTCCCGGGTCTCGTTCATCGCACAACCCGGAACCGCGGCGAGCGACAGCAGCAGAAGCAGGATCCAGGCATGGGGCTTCATCTCGGTTCTCCAAGGTGCAGGCGACGGGCTGGCGCCCGTGCACCGGTCCCCGGGGAGTCTATCGGAGAGCCTGGGAACAGGCCAGCCAGGTGCCAGCGTCCACTACGGGGGCCGAACGCCGTCCGCAGCGCATCAAGCCCAGGTGGTCGTCGGAGTCACCTGGATTGCCGCGCTTCGCTCGCAACGACAGAGCCCTTCGTTCAGCGTTTCGCCCAGCGTTTCCTCAGGCGGCGACGCCGTGCTCTCGCGTGGAATGGAATTCGACCTCCGGCCATCGCTCCATCGCCATCTGCAGGTTTACGCGCGTCGGCGCGATGTACACGAGGTCGCCTCCGTGGTCGATCGCTAGGTTGCTCGCCGCCTTGTCCTTGAACTCCTCGAACCGCTTCGGGTCGTTGGAACTGACCCAGCGCGCGGTCTGTACGTTCACGTTCTCGAACCGGCAGTCGACCTTGTACTCGGTGCGCAGGCGCTCGGCGACCACGTCGAACTGGAGCACGCCGACCGCGCCCAGAATCAGGTCGTTATTGGTCAGCGGGCGGTAGAGCTGCGTGGCACCCTCCTCGCAGAGTTCCTGCAGCCCCTTCGCAAGCTGCTTCATCTTCAGCGGATCGCGCAGCTGCGCGCGCCGGAAGAGCTCGGGCGCGAAGTTCGGAATCCCCGAGAAGTTCAGGGCCTCGCCCTCGGTGAAGGTATCCCCGATGCGGATCGTGCCATGATTGTGCAGTCCGATGATGTCGCCGGGGTATGCCGTCTCCACGTGCTCGCGATCCGACGCCATGAACGTCAGCGCATCGGGGATCTTCACGTCTCGGCCCAAACGCACGTGGCGCAGTTTCGCCCCCTTCGTGAAGGTGCCGGAGCAGATGCGCAGGAACGCGATGCGGTCACGGTGGTTCGGGTCCATGTTCGCCTGGATCTTGAACACGAAGCCGCTGAACGCCGTCTCGGACGCTTCGACCACCCGCGAGCGCGCTGCGCGCGGCTGCGGCGCAGGAGCGTACTCGACGAAGTCATCCAGCAGCTCCTGCACGCCGAAGTTGTTGATCGCCGAACCGAAAAACACCGGCGTCTGGGTTCCTGCGAGATACGCGTCCAGATCGAATGCGTGCGACGCCCCCTGCACCAGTTCCAACTCCTCACGCAGATCCTGTGCCTGGGAACCCAGCACCTCGTCCAGGCGCGGATTGTCGAGCCCCTGGATCACCTCGCCCCGCAGGATCTTGCCGCCGTGGGTCGGCGAATACATATGCACCGCATCCCGAGCCATGTGGTAAACGCCGCGAAAGCGCTTGCCCATGCCGATCGGCCAGGTCACCGGCGCGCACTGGATCTTCAGCACGCCCTCGACCTCGTCGAGCAACTCGATCGGGTCGCGCCCCTCGCGGTCGAGCTTGTTCACGAAGGTCATGATCGGCGTATCGCGCAGCCGGCAGACCTCCATCAACTTGATCGTGCGCTCCTCGACGCCCTTGGCCGCGTCGATGACCATCAGCGCCGAGTCCACCGCGGTCAGCGTGCGGTAGGTATCCTCGGAGAAGTCCTCGTGACCCGGCGTGTCGAGCAGGTTCACGATCCGGTCGCGGTACGGGAACTGCATCACCGACGAAGTCACCGAGATCCCGCGTTGTTTCTCCATCTCCATCCAGTCGGAGGTCGCGTGGCGCGCGCTCTTGCGCCCCTTGACGGTCCCGGCGAGCTGGATCGCACCGCCGAACAGCAGCAGCTTCTCGGTGATCGTGGTCTTGCCGGCGTCGGGATGCGAGATGATCGCGAACGTGCGGCGGCGGGCGGTTTCCTGGGGGAACGACATCGGGGGGCTCGAGCGGGAAAAACGTTGTATTATACCGGCGAAACAGACCTTGCGCAGGTTTAATCCGCCCCTCGAACTCCGGACGTCGATTGCCCCTTTCCGCCCTATCCTGCACCATTACCAACCCAAGCCTCGCGGCGAGGGGTTGGTGGCACCGCCACATCCCCGCCAACCACCGCACGTACTTACGACCACCACCGTCCGCTTAACCCGGAAGTACGCGAACCTGAGCACGACCATGCACCTCCGCTCCCTGATGCTTCTGGTACTGCCCGTGTTGCTTGCCGCGCTGACTAGCGGCTGTACCGCGGTCAAGGTCGCCGGGACCACGGCGAGTGCGGCGGCCAGTGTGACCAAGGGCACGGTCAAGACCACCGGCCGCGTCATCGGCGCGGTCACCCCTGGCGGCAAGAGCGACAAGGACGACGACTGACAGCACGGGAAAGCGCCAACGCATTCACTGCAACCGGACGGGCCGCCACTGCCTTCTGGCGCTGGCGGCCCCGGTGAAGCGGCCATCGGCTCCCTGTTGGTTGCTCTACAGCGGGCTGGAGACGGCAATCGGCACCGCCGCTGACCGGCCGGCCGGTCAGCGAGCTGCGCTGAGGGCGCGCACGCGCTCGTCGGCTGCGGCGATCTGGCTGCGGGTCAAACGCTGGCGGGCCTCGGCCATGCGTTCCTCGTTGCGTGCGAGCCCGTACCAGAGGTAGGCCTCCTCGGCGTCCCTGTCCACACCGCGCCCGACCAGGTACAGATCGCCCAGGCGGGTCTGCGCCTGCGGCTCACCCTGTTCCGCGGCCGCCCGATACCAGCGCACCGCGGCGCGTAGATCCGGGCGGACCCCGCGCCCGTACTCGTAGGCCTGGCCCACGGAATACTGCGCATCCTGGTTCCCGAGCTCCGCTGCGAGGCGGTAATGCTCGAGGCTCTTCTGCGGGTTGGCTTCGACACCCACGCCCACCGCGTACATGTAGCCGAGATAATGATGCGCGCTTGCATGGTTACGGTCGGCGGCACGCTGGAACCAGTGCACAGCTTTCGCGCGATCCTGGGCCGTCCCTCGTCCCAGGTAGTTGGCCACGCCGACATCGTACTTGGCCTCGACCTCGCCCTTCGACGCAGCCCCCTCGCGGATTTCGTACCAGATGCGCAGCAGCTCCTGCTGCCGCTCCTCCGCACTGGGTGCCTGCGCAAGCACCGGCGAAGCGAAGCCGATGGCGAGGAAAAGGGCCAGCGCCAGTATCCCGGGAATCGTATTGCTCATGCCTGCACCTTCCTGAATGTCGTTCTGGATTCGTTCACCAACCCACTGACTGATCGGCAAAGACTAGCCGCAAACCGGGCCGACCGCAAAGCCATCATCCGGCTCGGGTGCAGCGCTGCCGGGACAACCCCGCACCCGGATCCACTCAGGACCTGGGCCCACGCTCCCACCACGGCAGGGGGATCCGTTCAAGGCACCGTCCGCAACGAGAACACCCAGGCAGCCTCGCGGCCCTGTTCCCCAGGATAATAGCGGGGACGCGTGCCAATGTGTGCGAAACCTTCGGAACGATACAGTGCTACGGCCGCCACGTTGGACGGACGCACCTCGAGGAACACGGTCTCGCCCCCCCGGCGCCGCACGTCGGCGATCAAGCGCCGCAACAGGAAGCGGCCCAACCCCTGGCGCTGCCGGCGCACGTCGACCGACAGGTTCAGCAGGTGTGCCTCGCCGGCCGCCAGCGTCAGCACCGCATGCCCTACCAGGTCGCGATCGAGTTCCAGTACCCGACAGTCGTAGCCGACACGCAGGCAATCGCGGAAGATGCCCTCAGTCCAGGGAAACGGGTAAGCACGACGCTCGATCTCCATGACCCGGTCGACATCTTCGGGCCGCATCGGGCGCACCACAGGCTGGGGTTCGACGCGCGCGTTCATCGCCCGACGGTTTCCACGCTCCCCGGGCCACAACAGCCAGCGCGCAGGCGAGAGTCGGCAATGCTCAGCCTGCAGCCAGACATGCCCGGGCACGCAGCAGATCCTGCCAGGCCCTGGCCTTCTCGGTCGGCGAACGCAGCAGGTAGGCAGGATGATAGGTCACCACCAGCGGTACACCCCGATACTGCAGATCGCGACCGCGCAGCCGGCCCAGTGGCGCATCGGTATCCAGCAATGCCTGCGCCGGCACCCGGCCGACGGCGACGATCACCCGCGGGCGGATCAGTTCGATCTGCCGGTCCAGGTATCCCCGGCAGGCGGCAGCCTCCTCAGTCTTCGGATCGCGGTTTCCCGGCGGGCGGCACTTCAGGATGTTGGCAATATAGACGTTCTCGCCCCGGCGCAGCCCCAGCGCGGCCAGCATGTTGTCGAGCAGCAGCCCCGCGCGTCCCACGAAGGGCTCCCCGCAGCGGTCCTCCTCGGCCCCGGGTGCCTCGCCGATGAACAGCCAGTCGGCGTCCGGGTCGCCCACGCCGAACACGGTCTGCGTGCGCCGCGCCGCCAGTTCCGCGCAGGCCGCGCATTCCGCGACCCGCGCGCGCAGAGCCTCCCAGTCCAGCTGTGCCACGGGCGGCACGGTTTCGGCCGAAGGAGACACTGGCACCGGGGAGACCGGCGAGCGTGGCGCCGGTTCCCTCCTGGTGTCTGCCGCGGGCGGTTCCGGCGGCGCCACCGCCTGCCGCGGCATCGCGTTGCCGCGCTCATTCGCAGGGTCGGTGTCGGCGCCCGGTGCCGGCGGCGGGACCGGGCGCTCGCGCGGCACCCAGACGGGGATCCCCAGCTCCTGCAGAACCTCGCGCTGTCGCCGGCTCAGCGGCATCCGGTCAGGTCCTAGACGCCGTCGTGCTGGGGATGCGCCCGCTCGGCCGGCACGGTCAGCCGGTTCAACGCGTGCAGGTAGGCCTTCACCGACGCGATCACAATGTCTGTATCCGCCCCCAGCCCGTTCACGATGCGCCCGGCCCGGGACAGGCGCACGGTGACTTCGCCCTGCGCGTCGGTGCCCGAGGTAATGTTGTTCACCGAGTAGAGCAGCAACTCGGTGCCGCTGTTCACGATCGACTCCACCGCCTGGAACGACGCGTCGACCGGGCCGCTGCCTTCCGCAGCCCCGGACCGCAGCTGATCGTCGATCTCGAGTTGAATCTCGGCGCGCGGGGTGACGCCCGTTTCGGAACAGACGTGCAGCGAGCGCAGGCGGTAGCGGTCGGATTCCTCGGGGGCCGCCTCCGATACCAGTGCCTGCAAGTCCTCGTCGAAGACCTCGTGCTTCTTGTCCGCCAAATCCTTGAATCGTAAAAAAATATCGTCCAGCTGGGCGCTGTCGAATTCGACCCCGAGTTCGAGCAGCCGGGTGCGCAGCGCGTTGCGACCGGAGTGCTTGCCCAACACGATCCGGTTCGCGCTCCAGCCCACGTCCTCGGCACGCATGATCTCGTAGGTATCGCGGTGCTTCAGCACACCGTCCTGGTGGATGCCGGATTCGTGCGCGAAAGCGTTCGCACCGACGATCGCCTTGTTCGGCTGCACTGGAAAGCCGGTCACGTTGGACACCAGCCGCGAGCAGGGCACGATCTGCGTGGCGTCGATGCGGGTCTCGACCGGGAAAATGTCCTGCCGCGTGCGCACCGCCATCACGATCTCCTCCAGCGACGCATTGCCCGCGCGTTCACCCAGGGCGTTGATCGTGCACTCGACCTGGCGCGCGCCGTTCAGCACCGCAGCCAAGGAGTTGGCGACCGCCAGCCCGAGGTCGTTGTGGCAGTGCACCGAGAACACCGCCTTGTCCGAATTCGGAACACGTTCCAGCAGGGTCGCAATGGTCGCCCCGAACTGTTGCGGAATCGCATAGCCCACCGTGTCCGGGATGTTGATCGTGCGCGCGCCCGCGTCGATCGCCGCCTCGATCACCCGGCACAGAAAATCGATCTCGGAACGGCCGGCGTCCTCGGCCGAGAATTCGACGTCGTCGGTGTAGTTGCGCGCGTGGCGCACCGCGGCGATCGCGTGCTCGATGACCTGTTCCGGGGTCATGCGCAGCTTGTGCTGCATATGGATCGAGCTGGTCGCGATGAAGGTGTGGATGCGCGGAGCGGCCGCGTCCTTCAACGCCTCGGCGGCGCGATCGATGTCCGGGGCGCGGGCACGCGTCAGCCCGCAAACGCGGCTGTCCTTCACCGCGCGCGCGACCGCACGCACCGCCTCGAAGTCGCCGGGGCTTGCGGCCGGGAAACCGGCCTCGATCACGTCCACCCGGAGCTTCTCGAGCAAGTGTGCGATGCGCAGCTTCTCCTCGCGCGTCATCGACGCGCCGGGGCTTTGTTCGCCGTCACGCAGGGTGGTATCGAAGATGATCAGTCGGTCTTGGGTCATGTCTCGCTATTCCGCCACTCGAGGGATCGTTTCCACACCCGCGTAGCTTAACGTGAAAATACAACCACGGAAGGCACGGACAAGGGCCGAAGGCGTTCTTTGCCACGGATGCACACGGATGTTTCTTGGTTGAAACCCTATCCGTGCTCATCCGTGTGCATCCGTGGCTAACCTTTTTCATCGTTCGGGGTGGCCCGGAGCCATGCCAGCTAGCGTGAAAGTCACGGCCTGTCTCGTGTCCCTGGCGACCCGTAGGGCGGAATAGCGCAGCGTCATCCGCCGCTCGGCGTTCGCGCATCCCCGGCGCCCGCGGCACCCCAGGCGCCGGCTGGCGGATGACGGCCTTCGGCCTCTTCCGCCCTACGCCTCTTTCAGCATCGGGGGTGGCCACACGGACCGAGTGTCGGACACTGCCCCGGTCGGGTTCGCGGCCGACGTCCTGCCCGCCGGGGCCGGGGCGCTGACGCACGGCTCAGGACGACTTGCGGCTGCGGTGGCGCCGCCAGCGCTCCAAGGTGAGCAGCGGCCCCGACAATGCGTACAGCGTAAAGCCCGCGAGCAATACCTTCGGCGGGTCCAGCGCAGCCAGCATCAGCACGCCGACCACGGCGAGCATCACGAAGAACGGCACCCGGTGGCGGAAGTCCATGTCCTTGAAACTGAAATAGGCCAGGTTGCTGACCATCAGTACACCGGCCAGCACCGCCACCAGCAGCGCCAGCGCCATCAGCACCGCCGGATTTTCGGCGAACGCCCCCATGTCCTCGATCACCCAGACCGTACCGACCACGAAGGCCGCACTCGCCGGGCTCGGCAGCCCCTGGAAGAAACGCTTGTCGGCGACCGCGAGACGGCTGTTGAACCGTGCAAGCCTGAGCGCGGCGGCCGTGGCGTAGAAGAACGCCGCGACCCAGCCCAGATTCCCGAGTTCGTGCAACTGCCAGAGGTAGACGACCAGCGCCGGAGCGAGACCGAACGCGACCAGGTCCGACAGCGAGTCGTACTGGGCACCGAATTCGCTCTGGGTGTTGGTCAGCCGTGCCACCCGTCCGTCGAGCCCGTCCAGCACCATCGCGACGTAGACGGCGATCGCCGCGGTCATGAAGTCGCCGTTGATCGCCGAGACGATCGCGAAAAACCCGGAGAAAAGCACCCCGGTGGTGAACAGGTTGGGCAGCAGGAAGACCCCGCGCCGACGCCGCGCGTCGGATTCCGGTCCGCCAGGCAACTCGGCGCTCATCCGCCGGGTTCCCCGGTTGGTCGCGCCGCGTGTCCGGGCAGATCACCGATTCGATCCATTCCGGCGAACACGCGTTGCCCGGGCCTCGCCGTCAGCGCCGACTTGGCCGGAACCCACAGGGTCACGGTGCTGCCGAATCCCGCGAACCCAAGCCGCTTGCCGCGCCCGATGCGGCTGCCGGTCACCGCGCCGACACGAACGAAGCGCGGCCAGCGGCGCAGGTCGAACGCCAGCGAAAAGCCTTGCCCCTCGTCGGTCTCGAAGGCAAACCCGAGTTGACCGTTCAGCTGGGGATCGACCGGATCGCCGGTGTCCCTGCCGGGCCACGCGCGGCGCAGCAGCTTCGCCTCCTGCGGGGCATGCAGATGGTACTCGCCCAACGCCCGCTGGCGGATCACGATCCGCTGCGCCGGCTTGCCGGTGAACGGATCGGTGCCCTGATCGAGCGACTGCACGACACCGTCCACCGGGGCCACCAGTCCGAGTGCCTGTACCGGCGGATCCCGGCGCACGAAATCGCGGAACACCAGCAGCAAGGCCACCGCCAGCGTCACGAGAAACGCCCCGGGCTCGGTGTAGCCGAACAGCAGCGTGATCACCGCAAGCCATGCGGTGCCGACGACGAACAGCCTTCCTTCGGGCGCTATCGGAAACATCGGAAACTCGGTTCGGATTCGCGGCTGGAAGCGGCGGGAACGGAACCGCCCCGACATGCCGGGGCGGCCGGGCCGCCGCGGATCAGTTGCGGCTCTTGTCGACGAGCTTGTTCGCGGTGATCCAGGGCATCATCGCGCGCAGCCGCTCGCCGACCTGTTCGATTGGGTGCGCCGCATTCAGCCGCCGGTACGCGGTCATCGACGGATAGTTGGCCGCGCCTTCCTGGATGAATGCCTTCGCGTACTCGCCGGTCTGGATCCGGTGCAATGCCTCGCGCATCGCGTAGCGCGACTCCTCGTTGATGACCTTCGGCCCGGTCACGTACTCGCCGTACTCGGCGTTGTTCGAGATCGAGTAGTTCATGTTCGCGATGCCGCCTTCGTACATCAGGTCGACGATCAGTTTCAGCTCGTGCAGGCACTCGAAATAGGCCATCTCCGGCGCGTACCCGGCCTCGACCAGCGTCTCGAAACCCGCCTTCACCAGCTCCACCGCGCCGCCGCAGAGCACCGCCTGCTCGCCGAACAGGTCGGTCTCGGTCTCGTCCTTGAAGGTGGTCTCGATGATGCCGGTGCGGCCGCCGCCGATGGCCGAGGCATACGACAGCGCGGTGTCGCGGGCGCGCCCGGAGGCATCCTGGAACACCGCGATCAGGTCCGGGATGCCGCCGCCCTTCACGAACTCGCTGCGCACGGTATGGCCGGGGGCCTTCGGCGCGATCATGATCACGTCGAGATCGGCGCGCGGCACGATCTGGTTGTAGTGGATCGCGAACCCGTGCGCGAACGCCATGGTCGCGCCCTGCTTCAGGTTGAGCTCGATCTCGGTCTTGTACAGCCGGGCCTGGAACTCGTCGGGGGTCAGGATCATCACCAGGTCGGCCGCGGCCACTGCCTCGGGGACGTCGGCGACTTTCAGGCCCGACTGCTCGGCCTTGGCGCGGGAGCCGGATCCGGGGCGCAGGCCGACGGTGACGTCGACACCGGAATCCTTCAGGTTGTTCGCGTGGGCGTGGCCCTGCGAGCCGTAGCCGATGATCGCGACCTTCTTGCCCTGGATGATCGAGAGGTCGGCGTCTTTGTCGTAGTAGAGATTCATGTTCGTGTTTCCTTGTCGCCCAAAATGAACACGGCCGCCGCAGCGGTGGCCGTGAGATTCGTCCAGTCCAGCCCGGTCGCGCGCCAGTATAGGGCTTTGTCGCACGCGTGCCGAGATCAGCAGCCGGGGTGGCGGATCGCCTCCCTGCCGGGGCATCCCCCGGCAGGGAGGAAGCGCGCGGCGTCATCCGCCCTGCGGCGTCCGTGGAAGCCATGCGTCCGGGCCTGGCCTCGCGCCGAATGGCGGATGACGGCCTTCGGCCTTTTCCGCCCTACGCTGCTTTTCCGCCCTGCGCGGCACCCGGTTAGAGGTGCAACGCCACCTCGCCGCGGGCGATGCCCATCACGCCCGAGCGCACGACCTCCATCACCGGAAAACCCTGAAGCGCCTCCAGGAACGAATCCAGCTTGCTCCCGTGGCCAGTGAGTTCGATCACATAGGTTTCCTGCGAGACGTCGATGATGCTGCCGCGGAAGATGTCGGTCAGGCGCTTCGCCTCTTCGCGGTCACCGGACTCGGCCACCTTGACCTTCACCATCATCATTTCGCGCTCGATGTGCCGGTAGGGCGTCAGGTCGATCAGGCGCACCACGTCGATCAGCTTGTTCAGCTGCTTGGTGATCTGCTCGATGATTTCCTCGGAACCGCTGGTCACGATCGTCATCCGCGACAGGCTGGGATCGTCGGTGGGGGCGACGGTCAGCGACTCGATGTTGTAGCCGCGGGCCGAGAACAGGCCGGACACGCGCGACAGCGCGCCCGATTCGTTCTCGAGTAACAGACTGATGATGTGTCGCATGCTGGTCCCTTTCCCCTACACCAGGATCATTTCGTTCTGGCCGGCGCCCGCCGGAATCATTGGGTAGACGTTCTCGGATTGGTCGGTGATGAAGTCCAGAAACACCAGCCGGTCCTTCATCGCCAGCGCCTCGCGCAATGCCCCCTCGACGTCGCCCGGCTGTTCGATGCGCATGCCGACATGCCCGTAGCTCTCGGCGAGCTTCACGAAATCGGGCAGCGCGTCCATGTACGACATCGCATAGCGGCCCTGGTAGAAGAACTCCTGCCATTGCCGCACCATGCCCAGGTAGCGGTTGTTCAGGTTCACGATCTTGATCGGCAGCTGGTACTGCAGGCAGGTCGACAGTTCCTGGATGCACATCTGGATGCTGGCCTCGCCGGTGATGCAGGCAACCGTCGCGTCGGGGTTCGCAAACTGCGCGCCCATCGCGAACGGCAGACCGACACCCATGGTCCCGAGCCCGCCGGAGTTGATCCAGCGATTCGGCTTGTCGAAGCGGTAGAACTGCGCTGCCCACATCTGGTGCTGGCCGACGTCCGAGGTCACGATCGCGTCGCCGCCGGTCAGTTCCCAGAGCTTCTGCACGACCAACTGCGGCTTGATGATCGGCGAGGCTCGGTCGAACTTCAGGCAGTCCTTCGCCCGCCATTCCTCGATCTGGCGCCACCAGGCCGCCAGATCCTCCGCGTCGGGCTCGCGGTTCATCGACTCCAGTTCCCGGAGCATCTCGCGCAGCACCGGCTCGACCTGGCCGACGATCGGCACGTCGACCTTCACGTTCTTCGAGATCGACGCCGGATCGACGTCGATGTGGACGATCTTCGCGTAGGGACAGAACTTCTCGATGTTGCCGGTCACCCGGTCGTCGAAACGTGCACCGATCGCGATCACGACATCGGCGTAGTGCATCGCCATGTTCGCCTCGTAGGTGCCGTGCATCCCCAGCATCCCGAGGAACAGCGGATCCGACGCCGGAAAACCGCCCAGGCCCATCAGCGTGTTGGTGATCGGGTAGCCCAGCCGGCGGGTGAACTCGGTCAGTGCGTCGGACGCCTGTCCCAGGATGATGCCGCCGCCGGTGTAGAGCATCGGCTTCTGCGCCGACAGGATCAGGTCGAGCGCCTTGCGGATCTGGCCGCCGTGCCCACGCGTGGTCGGGTTATAGGAACGCATCCGAATCTGCTTCGGATACTCGAACACCGCGGTTTGCGCGGTCACGTCCTTCGGGATGTCGACCACCACGGGGCCGGGTCGGCCGGTCGTCGCGACATAGAACGCCTTCTTGATCGTCGTCGCGAGGTCGTTCACGTCCTTGACCAGGAAATTGTGCTTCACGCAGGGGCGGGTGATGCCGACCGTGTCGACTTCCTGGAACGCGTCGTTGCCGATCAGGTTGGTCGGCACCTGCCCGGTGAACACGACCAGCGGCACCGAGTCCATGTAGGCGTCGGCGATGCCGGTCACCGCGTTGGTCGCACCCGGGCCCGAGGTCACCAGCGCGACGCCGCACTGATTCGAGGACTTCGCGTAGCCCTCCGCGGCGTGCACCGCGCCCTGCTCGTGGCGTACCAGGATGTGCGAAACCTTGTCCTGCCTGTACAGCGCATCGTAGATGTGCAGGACCGCACCGCCCGGGTAACCGAATACGACCTCGACACCCTCCTCCTGAAGGCAGCGGACAAAGATTTCGGCGCCGGTGATGGCGGTGGGCTTCGCAGAGGTCTCGGACATGGCTTCGATGATTCCTGAGGGGTCAACGGCGCGATCGTGTTGGAACGCGGACATCGGGTCAAAAATGGCTACACATCGTAATACGAAATGGCTTCACTTTCACGGTTCCGTGATGAACGAATATTGGCCATTGCTGAACGACGCTGAGCATAGGCCCGGCGCAGGAGAATGCATTGCGGCGGGTCGTGCTCGGATCCCCTCTCCCGCAGGCGGGAGAGGGGCAGAGGTGAGGGTGAGTGCACAACGGCAGGGCACGCATCCCTGCACAGGCTGCCGGATCCACCGGCATCACTCGGCCCTCCGGTACATCCCCAGGTAATCCCTGCGCTCCAGCAACGGGCGACCCGCGACCGCCAGCAGGTCGTCGAGATGCTCGGGGGCGCTCAGCCCGACCAGCGAAGTGCCAAGCCCCGGCGTCGAGCGGTTGAACTGCAGTGCCCTCTGTGCCGGATTGGGATAGTCCGCCAGGCGTTCGGCGACCACGTCGACCGATTGCCGCGCCAGGTGCCCCTTCAGCAGCGTGTGCGAGGCCATCACGTACACCTCGAGCTGGTGCGCAGCCTGCAGCGGCGACGCCACGTTGCCCTGGCCGGTCGCGGTATTGAAGCGGGCAAACCCCTCCGGCATCACTTGGTTGAACGGCAGCATCGCCAGCCTGAAATGGTGCCGCGCGCGCTCGTCGCCGGTCACGGCCCGGGCAGCGCGCTCGGCCAGCGCCTGCATCGAGGTCAGCGACTGGAACAGCGGCGCGTCGGTCTCCACCCGGAAGCCGTCGAAGGTCGAGATCCCGTAGCCGCGAATGCGGTTCTCGCGCACCGCCCGCTCCAGCAGCGCAAACACGGGTTCCAGCTTCCGGCTGGTTTCCTCCTTGCCGATCTGCGGGATATGCACCTCGGGCTGGTCGACCAGGAACACGTCCAGGGTCTCGACCCCCATCAGGCGGCGCGACAGATCCAGTTGGTGGTCGATGTACTCCGGGGTCAACAGGTGCGCACCCTTCGCGAGGTGCTGCCGGCTCCCGAGCCTCTGCGCGGCAATCTCGCGCTCGAACCAGCGGTCGAAGTCCGCCGGCGGCCCACCCGGAAACGCCAGGAAACCGCCTTTTCCGATCAGGAACATCGCCTCGCGCGGCACCCCCGCGTTCAGCGCCACGCGCACTCCCGTGCCAACCGCCGCCAGCGAACGCCCGTAGCGGTAATGGGCCGCGGTATCGATCACGTTGATACCCGAGCACAGCGCCCGGGCGACGATTGCGGCCATTCGGCCGTCCACCTCGGGCGTGGCCGCGCCGCCAAAGGTACCGACGCCGAGGCTCGACAGGCGCAGCTTCGATCGGGTGTATTCGCTGTAATGCCCCTCGGCGCCATCCCCGGCCTTGACGTGCCGTTCGGCATAAGCGCGCGTCGCCTTCGCGTTCGCGTAGCCCGGAATCCGTGCTCGTTGCGGCTCCATCAGCAACCCCGACTATGGAATCCGCATGCTACGCGACGCAGGGGGCACCGTAAAAATGCGCCCCCTGTTTCAGGGAGACCCCCACTACCCGAGACCCGCCCGACAGACCGAAACCGATGTCGTGCTTCGCGAGCCCACGTGCGAACTGCGGTGGGCGCAGGGCAGCCCGAAACGCGAGGCGGCACGGTGGACCTACTCTTACTGACCCCTGCAACATCCCGATCACGTCGCAGCGGCAGCGAAACGGTGTCCTGCCAGCTCCGCAGCAGCGCCTCGGGGTGCGGTGCCCCCACTCGGCCCCTCGGAATCCGTGGATGCGTGCAGGATTCCGGTATCCTTGGGATCTTCTCGAACACCTGCCTTGTCACCGCGGATGCATGCGCCTGAGGGGAACCGGCATGAAGCTTGTGAAACTCGTGAAGCTGAACAACCTGCAGTACAACGCGAACCGCGATCCCGCGTTCTACCGCCGCCCGGTGAACACGGAGTTCCGGCTCCAGGTGGTGCTGAACGGAACGGGCGAGGCGAAGGCCACCTTCACCGTGGGTGACGAGGCGCTTTGCGAGAACACCATCACCCTGCCCGGCACCTTCGACTGCAGGTTCAGCTTCGACACCCCGGGCACACGGGTGGGCATGATCGAGGTCGACGGCAACGCTGGACAGTACCGCGAGAAGATCCGCATCGACGTGCTGGAACACGCGCCAGTGGGCTGAGTCGGTCGCTTCGCAGGCATCGCGACTCTCAGCCCCCCCCCGGCACGGCAGGCGTTCGGCGTGGCCGGCTCGTGCCACCTACCGCCAGCGGCATCACGCGTTGCTACCAACCGTACTGGCGCAGGAACTCGGGCAGGCGTGCGAGCATCTCCTCGCGGTCGAAAAAACGGTCGGCGCGCGACAGGCGCATCTCGTCCTGAATGTCCTCGTCGCCGCCGAAACAGAACACCGGCAGGTTGATCTGGTACTCCATGCGCAGAATGCGGATCACGTCCAGCGGGTCGAAAGCCTCGACCTCGTCGAGGTCGAGGAGCAGGAACCGGTACAGCAACAGTTCGTTCCAGGCACCCAGTGCGTCGAGATCGGTGGTCGTGACGATCTGCCACGGTGGTTCCACCAGTGCCTCGACCGCACGGATCATCCCGGGGTCTCGGGTCATCAGGATCAGGCGGCGTTCGAGACGGCGTGCGATGGTCGGTTCGGTCATGACGGAGCTCCTGGTTTGTGTACGGTCGTGGTGGCTCCGGGGCACGGCAAGGGCAACAACCCCGTCCTCCAAGCCTCCCCCATGACCGGGTGGGGGCTCTTCCGCATGGCCCACTAGGGGTTGCGGATGCCGCGGTAGAGCGCGTCGATCCGGCAGCTGATCTCGTCGACCAGTCCGGGGTCGAGCCGGGAGCCGAGACCCGCGCGCAGCACCAGCCGCTCCGGTGCAAGACCGATCACGTTTTCCTGGAGCACGCGGTCGATTCGGGGTTCCTCGCACCAGATGCGGCGGATCCGGGTGCCTGTCACGTGCAAGCGCAGGCGGCCGCAGCGCGAACGAGTCTCGAATACGTGGTTCGCACGGTTGATGCGGATGCCGCCGGGAACCGCGGGCCGGGTCTCGGCCTGCTCCATCTCGTCCAGTTCTTCCCGCCCCCGGGCAATCCAGTGATCGCGGGCGGCCGGAGCCAGGGTCTCGACCTGGGGTGTCACGCCGAATCGCTGCAACAGCGCGGTGTGCAGGGCCGCGCGGAAAGCCTCGACGTCTGGCGTCAGCGCCAGTTCGTGCTCGCAGTCGGTGACGCCCTCGCGCAGGGCCGGCAGGATCCAGTCCCGGTACCCCTCGCTGGGCTCGTGGATGCAGGCGAGGAAGCGCTCGGCCGGGAAATGCTGGAGAAAACTCGCACCGAACACGCAGCCATTCTCCAGCGTCGCCGCGCCGGTCCCCATGATCTTGCGGCCATGGACCCAGATATCCTGGCTGCGCATTTCGACATCCTCGAGCCCGAGTTGTCGCAGCACAGCCACCGCGAGCCCCATGCCGAGTGAGAACAGGTGCCGATGACCGCGCGCGAGGGCCCTGCGCGGCAGCACCAGGAAAAAACAGGGCTGGTCGGAGTCGATCCACACCGCACCGCCCCCGAGGGACCGCCGCACCACCGGGATACCCTGGGCAACACAACCCGCGAGATCCAGGTCGGCAGCGGCATTCTGGCTCGCACCCACGGACACATGGGCCTCGGCGCTGACCAGCCACAACACCCGCATCGGATCCGCCTCGCCAGTGCAGGCGGTCATGCCGGTGTACAAGGCATGCATCGCAGGGGCAGAGAGGCTGCCCGCATCCAGAAAAGCGAGCGCCGGAGGACGGATCAAGAAATCAGCCCTCGTGGTCGCCCTGGGGACCGCTCGACCGCTCATCCGACGGGTTCTGAGCGTCGTCCGGACGGTAGAAGTAGCGGAAGTAGAAGTCGCTGCGGGACAGGTCTTGGTAGAGTTTGGCGCGCTCCTCCACGCCACCGCGGAGGATCCGGACCAATGCCTGCGCCTGCTTCCCGTCGACGATATGCATCGCCCCGACCAGTTCCTGATCCGTGTCCAGGATATGCGCCGCGAGTTCATCCGGCTCCTGGACATAGACCAGAAACGACGTACAGTCCGGATCCTGCGGGTCCAGAGGCTGCATCACGACCCGTCCGAGCCAAGCCAGCCTCGCGACCTGATTGAACTGGTGGATGTCGAGCTTTCTGCCCCGCCGGTACTTGTTCAATTCGTTGCGGATCTCACCGATGTGGGTGATCTTCTGGGATTTCATGCACACGGCCCTGCTGCGGCAATCCGAAAGAGCATACAAAAGCGGCCGTGGCCACCCTAAATGGCCCCGGGGAACCGGGGTAGTGGGCACCGCAACGACGCCGCATAGCCTGCGCTGTGCGGGGAAATACCTTCGGAATCCGGCCCGGCGCGATACCCGGCGAGAGCATGCGCGCGAGACCGGCACTGCACGGACCACGCATCCGCCGCGGCTCAAGCCCGGGCAAGGAACGCACGGCACACGCGACTCACGCTAACTTTCATGGCCAGCGGCCACCCCGCAAGATGAAAAGACGAGCCACGGAAAGCACGGAAAGACACGGACAAGGGGTTGGATCCGTCTCATCTTCCGTGATTTCCGTGTCCTTCCGTGGCTGCATTTTCACGCTAACTTTCATGCCCTCGGCCGCGAGGCACCCCGAAGGATGAAACTACGATTATGAATCAGAGACATACGATTCTCGGGCGGCGTATTTTCACGCTAACTGTCATGCCGCCGGGCGCGCGGCACCCCCGATGATGAAAGAGGCGTAGGGCGGAAGAGGCCGAAGGCCGTCATCCGCCAGCCGGCGCTGGGGATGCTGCGGGCGCCTGGGCACTGCGAACGCCATGTGGCGGATGACGCTGCGAGACCGTGAAAGAATGGGCACCGATGCTAGGGAGCAGGCGTGAAACGCACTGGGACGAACGGAGCCGCGCGTGGACGGTGCGAGCCGCTAACGGTCCCGGCCATGGGCCACGGGTCATCGCGACCCCAGAACGGCTGGCAGAGGCGCTCGAGGAGCCCGTACCAAGCCGCAAGAAAGCCGCGCGCAACGCCCCGCGCCTGGCAGTAGGCGATGAAGGCCGCAACCCCCAGGATGCTGAGCACGCGGCGGAAGTTGTAACTGTGCACGATCATCGCCATCTCACCGCGCACCTTGTCAAACCCCCGTACCAGGAAGTGGTCCCACCCCAGCCAGCGCTTCAGGGTTCCGAACGGGTGTTCGCAGAGCGCCGCGCGCTGGCGCATCACCTGCGGCGCCGCCGCCATCCGTTCCCGATGCCGCTCCACCGCCTCGGCGTGCTCGGAGCGGAGAATCTCCCGACGCTTGCCGGCCGGCGGCAGGCACTGCGCCTTCAGAGGACAGGACTGGCAGACCGACGCGCGGCTGCGATAGCGCCGGTAGTTCACGCCGTTACGGGTATCCGGCTGGCCGTACGGATGCAGGGCTTCCCCACCCGGACAGCGGTACCGGTCCTGCTCGGCGTCGTAGACAAACTCCCGGGCGCTCAGACGGCCGGCCCGCTCGGCCGCACCGGTCTTCTCCGGAACCGGCACATACGGCACGATGCCCCGCGACGCGCAGGCCGCGATGTCGGACTCGGTGAAATAACCGGCATCCGCCAACACCTCGAGCGGCTGTGCGGCTTCCGTGGTCTGCCCATCGAGCAGCATCTGCCGGGCCTGTTCCGCCATCGGCACCAGTTGGCCCAGGTCGTTTCCGGCGTTGGTGACCTCGTGGGTCAGGATCAGGTGGTGCTGGTCATCGACCACGCTCTGCACGTTGTAGCCGGTCACTTTCTGCCCGTTCTTGCTCAGGCGCCGGGCGTCCGGATCGGTCCGCGAGATCTGGGTCTCGCCGGTCCGGGCCAACTCCTCGAGTTGCTCTCGCCGGCGCTGCGCGCGCGCCTGCAGATCCGCAAGCTGCTGCGCGCTGACCGTTGTCGCTTCGGCCGCCGCTGCGTCGGCGTCCCCTCGCTCCAGCGCTGCCAAGTAGCCGTCGATGTCCTGTTCCAGTGCGGCCAGCTCCGCTTCCAACTGCTTCTTGGTCTTGACGCTGGCGGCACTCGCATTGCCGTGGAAGAAGCTCCCGTCCACCCCCACCCGGGTCCCGCTGATCAGCCCCAGCTCCCGGCACAGCAGCACAAACTCCCGGTTCGCCGCCTTCAGTGCCGCGGCGTTGTTCTTACGAAAATCAGCGATCGTGTGATAGTTTGGGCGCAGCCCGTTCAGCAACCACATCACCTCGAGGTTGCGGCGGCACTCGGCCTCCAGACGCCGGCTGGAATGCACCCGCTCCTGATAGCCATAGAGATACAACTTCAGCAGATCGCCGGGCGCGTACGCCGGCTGCCCCACCGTGAGCGCACCCCCGGCATGCCGAAAGCCCAACCGCTCCAGGTCCAGCATCTCCACGTAGGCCGCGATCGCCCGCACCGTTGTCGCTTCGGCCGCCGCTGCGTCGGCGTCCCCTCGCTCCAGCGCTGCCAAGTAGCCGTCGATGTCCTGTTCCAGTGCGGCCAGCTCCGCTTCCAACTGCTTCTTGGTCTTGACGCTGGCGGCACTCGCATTGCCGTGGAAGAAGCTCCCGTCCACCCCACCCGGGTCCCGCTGATCAGCCCCAGCTCCCGGCACAGCAGCACAAACTCCCGGTTCGCCGCCTTCAGTGCCGCGGCGTTGTTCTTACGAAAATCAGCGATCGTGTGATAGTTTGGGCGCAGCCCGTTCAGCAACCACATCACCTCGAGGTTGCGGCGGCACTCGGCCTCCAGACGCCGGCTGGAATGCACCCGCTCCTGATAGCCATAGAGATACAACTTCAGCAGATCGCCGGGCGCGTACGCCGGCTGCCCCACCGTGAGCGCACCCCGGCATGCCGAAAGCCCAACCGCTCCAGGTCCAGCATCTCCACGTAGGCCGCGATCGCCCGCACCGGATGGTTCGCCGCCACGTAGTCGTCCACGCACGCCGGCAGCAGCAGCGGCTGCTCTCCCGACGGCCCTTCCTTGTACCGCCGCGACCGGGGCAACGGCGGGCGCGGCTCCGGACCGGCCGCCGCCGGGGGTCCACCGTCCTCCGGGGACGGCCACAGGGTCAACGCTTCCGGTGGTGCAGACTCAGGCTCGCTCAGCATCGGCTTTCCTCAATCGCCCCATGCACGTGGGGGGGGGCATCACAGCGTGCGCCAATTCTACCAAGCCCCCACCCCCGAACCGAGACTCGGGGCGAATACTTTCACAGTCTCTGCGCTCTTCCGCCCTACGGGTCGCCAGGGACACGAGACAGGCCGTGACTTTCACGCTAACTTTCATAGCCAGCGGCCACCCTGCAAGATGGAAAGGCGAGCCACGGAAAGCACGGACAGACACGGGAAAGGGTTCAATCCGCTTCACCTTCCGCGATTTCCGTGTTCTTCCGCGGCTGGATTTTCACGTTACCTACGCGCGTGCATCAACGCGTCCGCGTGGCCGGGGACCACGCGTGCCGCAGGCGGCGCGGCGGGGTTTTCAGGCATCGTCGCGCCACTCCTCGAAGCCGCAACTCGAGCAGTGCCAGAGGATCTCCTCGGCTCCGTCCGCGCCTTCCCGCACCTGCTCCGGCACCGGATGCAGGCTGCGGATCGTACACCGCGGGCACTTCTCCACCTCGTCCCTGCGACGCGCCGGCTTCCGCCGGCGGGCAGGTCGGGGCACGGAGCCGGAAGAACCGGTCAACGTGTCCAGCTCCCGCAACAGATCCTGCGCGCGCTGGGCCAGGGATGGCTGCCCGGCCTCGGTCAATTCCCGTTGAAGATCGGCCAGCCCGGCGCGGATGGGCCGCAACCGGGACGCGATGTCGGTCATGGGGTAGGCCCTCCCGTGGACACGGATCCCTGCGGTTGCCGCCTGGCACGGCCGGGCTTCATGCCCTAGCCCCCGGCGGCCAGGCTCAAGGCCCGTTCCACCGCAGCCGGCGAGCGCCGCAACTGCACGAAGGAATTTTCGCCCACCATGCGCAGATCCGGAAAGTGCAACGCCATCCGGAAACGCATGTGCAGAGCCTCGACGCGGCCACCTTCCACCAGGATTTCGTACGGTACATAAGCCGTGTGGCGCCGGTCCCCGACATCCACGGTGGCCAGCTGGTGGGCATCGGCTGCATTGCGCTCCGCCCCGGCGTCTTCGCGGATCGCGACGCCGATCAGCGTCGCGTCACGGCCCGGCATATCCACCCGGTAGACCTCGCGCACGCCACCCCGGCTCTCCCCGAGGTTGGCACCAAGCGCGGCCAGTGCCGCCTCGCGATCCGGGTAATGCGCGAGCTCGTAAGGATCGTTGAAACGCTCCATCCCGAACGCGTACCGGTAGCGGGACAGTACCGACGGGCTCAGCCCCTCGGCCCCGAAGCTCTCCAGTGCGCCCAGGGCATCGGCCAGCACGGCCATCACTGGCTCCAGCGATCGGTCGATCCGGTAGGCGTGGCGGAAGTATTCGAGGTGGTTGTAGCTCACCTGCACCTCGCCATCGACGCGCGTCACCGCCACCCGCAGGGGCGCGATATAGGCCGCCCGAGGCATGCTGGCCGCCACTTCCAACAGCGCCGGGGAGGTCGCCACCAGCACATGGGACGAATCCGTCACCGAGTAGTCGCCGAGAATCCGGAAACCCGCTTCGCCCAGGCGCTCCCGTACCGTCGCGACTTCCGCCTCGACATCGGTACCGGGCTTGGCATACGCCAGCACCATCGGCCGCAGGTAGTCGGCGTGCACGACGCTTGCGACCCCCAGCAACAGCAGGACCAGCACCCCACGGGTCAGGATCGAAATCGGCATGGCGTTCTCCCAGTGGTTGCGAACAGTGGTTGCGAAACGGTTCGGGCCGGGCGCGCGGGAAACGCCGCCGCGCACGGCGATTTTCCGGGCATTCTGATTGCGGCCAGCACCATCGGCCGCCCTGTACCGATGACCAGCACGCAGAAGCCCCGCTTGGCGACGGGGCTTCTGCGTGCAGGTGACCATGGGCCGGAATCTAGGCCCTTTTCCGGCCGGCGTCAAAACCCGATTCCGAGGCCGAAGGCAGGCGTTATCGAGCCGTCGGCCGTGCGGTCCGCATATTTCGTCCGGTACCATGGGTTCAGCGTGCTTATATTGTGAAACAATGGTTGTGTCACCACAGGTTCCAGGTGGCACACAGGATCCACGGCGTTGGCCTGCCGGGAACAGGGGCAAGCCCGCCGCTTCGTTTCGATGCAAGTGCTGCCCGCCCGGGAGTCTTACGCGACCGGCTTCACCGGGGGGTGTCCACCGACCGCAGAATCCCAGGGGGGATGCAGATGCGCCGTAACGCAACCGCTGTTTTGAGCCTGACCGCGGCCATTGCCGCGGCCGTTGCACACGCCGACGAGGCGCTTGTGCTGGAACCCGTCACTGTTACCGCGAAGGGCTACGAGGCCCTCGTGTCCGAAACCGCGGCATCGGTGAACGTGATCGAGGCCGACGAGATCCGTCGCCGCGAGGCCCGGACGCTGGGCGACCTGCTCCGAGGCGAACCGGGAGTATCGCTGGCGGTGGACGGTTCGGTCGGGGTAGATCCGATCATCCGCGGCCTGAAGCGGGACCAGGTGCTGGTATTGATCGATGGCGTACGCGTGAATGCCATGCAGCCCCCCGCCCGGGGCTCGCTCGCGTCGTACGTAAACGTCGACCTGGTCGAACGCATCGAGGTGATTCGCGGCCCGGGGTCGGTCCTCTATGGGGCCGGCGCGATGGGCGGGGTGATCAACATCATCACCCGCGGTGGCCGCTTCACCGACGAACCCGACGTGAGCGGCTGGACCCGCCTGGGCTATACCTCGGTGGACGACGGCTTTCGGGGCGCGGTAGGCACCTCGCTGTCGAACGCCACCCAGCTGCTCGACCTGTCCGCTGCGTGGCTGGATGTCGGCGACTACAAGACCGGCGCGGGCGAACGCCTGGACGACAGTGGCACCGACCAGGGGGCCCTGCATCTGCGTTACCGCGCGCGGCTTGCACCCGGGCACGAGGTGCAGTTGCGTACCCAGCGCGACCGGCGCGAGGATGTGTGGTACCTCGCCTCGAGGCGCTTTCTCGAAGATCCGATCGTGCCACCGCCCGGAACCGGGCTGCACCAGCCGGACGGCCTGAACACGCATTACACCCCACGCCAGCAGCGGGATCTGGTCGAAGGCCGTTACGAGGGCGAGCTCGGCGGCCCGTGGGGCGCGCGCCTGACGGCGTCGCTCTATCGTCAGGATCTGGAGCGCGGCAACTACGACTGGAACCGTGAGCGCGCCCAGGACTACCGAACATCGGACACCGATTTCGACACCCGGGGCGGCCGCCTGCAGGTCGAACTGTCGCCGCATCCGCGCCACGTGGTGTTGGCCGGCGTCGAGGGCTGGCAACTCAAAGCCTCCCCCGTCTCCTTCGTGGGCTTCGCACCCGATTTTCAACCCGACGTCCGGATGCAGCTGATCGACAACGGACGCCTGGAGTCCCGCGGGGTGTTCGTGCAGGACGACATCTACCTGCACGACTTCACCGTGACCCTCGGCGCCCGCTACGACGAGGTCGAGGGCAGCGCCGACCGCGCGCTGGGCGTAACCGCGCCGCTGGACAAGACGGACTACAACCTGTCGTGGTCCGCCGGCGTGATCTGGGAGCTCGATCGCGGTTTCAGTCCCTTTGCCAGCGTAGCCGAGGGGTACCGCTCGGCAGGGCTGCTGGAGCGCTACCTGACCTACCCCTACAGCGACGGCTTCACCTGGTTCAGCAATCCGCAACTCGAGCCCGAGCGCAACCGCAGCGTAGAGGTCGGGGCACGGGGCCAGATCGGAAACACCCGCTACACCGTCGCGGCCTACGAGAGCCGCGTGCGCGACTACATCGGCGGACAGGTGATCGCCCCGACCGTGAAACAGACCGTGAACCTGGACAGCGCGAGGATCCGGGGCGCCGAGTTCAGTGTCGATCACGACCTCGGCGACGGTCTGTCGGCCTTTGCTTGGGGAACCTGGCTGCGCGGCGACAACCGGGATCCGGCGTTCCGCGAACCCCTGTACCAGATGCCGCCTTCCGAATTGAGCGTGGGTCTTGCGCAGCAATCTCCCCGTGCATGGCAGTGGCGGGGACAGGTCCGTACCGTGGCGAAACAGGATCGCACCGCGGATCGGTTCAGCGGGGGATCCGAACGCAAGACCCCCGGCTTCACGACCGTCGATGCAGCGGTCGGCTACCGCTTCGGTCCGTCCACCGGACTGAAGGGCCAAGAGCTGACGTTGTCGGTCACCAACCTGTTCGACCGCGATTACCGCGAACACGTGAACGAAATGACGCAAGACCGGATCGACCCTGCCAATGGCGTCCAGGATCTGCGGGCGCCCGGTCGCAGCATCGGGCTGACCTGGTACGCGGAGTTCTGACGGCGGGCATCAGGCACTGAGCGCTCATTCGGGGTCAGGGTAAGTGTCGTTGCGTTGCGGCAGGGCCGCGCACTGCACCCTCCCCACCCCCTCCCTCGCGATCGGGGGCGGGGCTTTTCTACCCTCTCCCGCTTGCGGGAGAGGGTCACCAGGTCTCAGCAGCCGCCGAAGCCGTCGCTGTCCATCTTTGCCTCGAACGCGGCCAGCGCATCGCCGCCGGTCTTCAGGTCTCCGGTCTCGCCATCCCAGTCATCCGGCTTGATCTTCACGAGCCAGCCCTCGCCGTAGGGATCCTCGTTGATCAACCCGGGCTTCGCGGCCACCGCGTCGTTGGTCGCGACCACCTCACCGGAGACCGGCGTCTTCGCCGGCCCGACCCATTTGCCCGACTCGACGGTGGCGCAGGACTTGTCCTTCTTGACCGCCTTGCCGACCTTCTTCGGCGTATAGGAAACGATCTGCCCGGCCAGCGAGCACGCATAGGAGGTCAAACCCACGGTAGCGGTTCCGTCGCTCTCCTTGCGGATCCAGACATTATTGTCAATGTTGTAAAGCAGGTCCTCAGGAACCTCACAGCCCCGCACTACGCCCATGATGCCCTCCAGAAATCAAGAAATGAGATGGAACTAAAAGGTAAGTGTCTTGTCGCTTTGCAAAAGCAGGTCGGCAAGCTCGCTGGCCCGGTTCACCTCATCGACCTCGGGAATGAGGTCGGTGGATGGCTCGATTTTATACCCCGGCAAAGCGGGGTGGCAAACATGCAGCGCGACACCCGCACGCTTTGCATCGCGAATGAAATCGATAATCGGTTTTCCGCCCTCCATGGCCGCCATGCCCTCTGCAACGCCGGTCTGCATCAGGCGCACACCCTCCATCGTGAAAAAAATCCGCACCTCGTTGTCCATCGCGGCTAGCACCGAACCAAGATAGAACGGTGTCGCACAGCGTGCCGGCTCGGAGGGCCCCGAAGTCATAATGATCACGACCTTTTGTCCCTCGTTGTCGAGATAGTGTTCCGCCGTCATCAACATGACCCTCGAACTCAGCGCGTGCTGCG
Organism: Thioalkalivibrio nitratireducens DSM 14787; assembly: GCF_000321415.2. Taxonomy (NCBI): domain Bacteria; kingdom Pseudomonadati; phylum Pseudomonadota; class Gammaproteobacteria; order Chromatiales; family Ectothiorhodospiraceae; genus Thioalkalivibrio; species Thioalkalivibrio nitratireducens. The sequence goes on from NC_019902.2 coordinate 3,357,759, forward strand.
CTGGCAATGGATGTCCTCGTCGCGCACACGGTGGCAATAGCCGTCTTCGGCCTCGTCGCCCGTAAGAAATGCGCGCAGCGCGGCGTCGGCACCCTCCACGGCCTCGACGCGCGCGATCCAGGCATTGTACGGGTCCGAATTCAGCAGGACCGGATTCTCCAGCACCTGCGAATTGGCTTCGACGATCGTGCAGTCGATGAAGTTCGGGACCGGGCCAGCCCACTTTCCGCTCTCGATCGTGGCCACCGGCTTGCCCGGCGGGCGACGCGTACCAGGCCGGCGGACCCGCACATGAATGATCTTGCCCGCGATAGTCTGTGCAAGGTCGGTCATACCCACGGTCAGGGTGTCGTCGTCCTCGCGCCGGAGCCAGACCTGGAACTCGTCGTCATAAAACAGTTCCGGGTGAAACTCGCAGCCGTTGCATTCCATCGATGGCCTCCTGTCGGACCTGCGGCCCGTCGCGGCGAACACGCCCGGCGGCGGGTAAACGCCGCGCTCGTCCTCCCCACTCCGACGCATTGCAGGGCGCAACAGGCCAGAGCCCGTGATCCGCCGCTCGGCGCCCGGGCAAACCCGAACGTACGCAACGCCAGCGCCGGCCAGTTCGCGTGACTTGGCGAACGACGATTCGCCCTTCCGCCCCACCCGTCACCGGAGAACCGCGACCCAATCGCCCACCGGGGCGCTTCCTCAAATGACGCCCTTCTCCTTCAGCAGGCCGATCGAGTCGCTGACGTTCTCGTGGATGCCGAGCTTGCGCGGGGACAGACCCAGCGCCAGACCCAGCAGCTGGGTGAAGTACAGCACCTTGACGCCAGTCCTGATCCCGAACTCGGTCTCGGCACGCACCTGGTGCATTTCGAGGCCCGAGTGACAGGTCGGACACTCGGTCGCGATGACCTCAGCGCCGGAATCCTCCGCCGACTGCAGCAGGTTCAGCACCAGCTGGGTCGAGGTGTCGGAGTCCGACAGCGTGTGCGCACCGCCGCAGCAGGCCGTCTTCAGCGGGTACTCAACGTTCACCGCGCCGGCCGCGGCGAGCAGGTCGTCCATGAAATGCGGCTGGTAGCTGGACTCGGAGCCGGGACCCTGGTCCTTCTCGGGGAAAATCTGCCGCGGCCGCGTATACATGCAGCCGTAGTAGTTCGCGATCCGGATCCCGTTCAGGCTCCTGGTCATCCTCTGCTTGATGCCGTCCGGTCCCAGCTCCTCCATCAGCCACTCGAGCAGGTGCAGCGTGCGCACGTCGCCCGTGTACACCGGGTCGTCTGCCTTGCGCGCGAGATCCTGCACCGTGTCCATCACCTGCTGCGAAGTCGCGGTCTCGAACTCGGCCTTCTTCAGGTTGTGGTAGCAGCCGTTGCAGGGCGCCATCACGGTGTCGAGCCCCATCTGTTCGGAGGCGATCGCCAGGTTGCGCGCGGACAGGTACGTCTGCAGCATCGGGTGGACGTTCTTCACCTCCATCGCGCCGCAGCAGTTGTAGTCGCGCAGGTTCTCCATCTCCAGGCCCAGCGCCTTCACCAGGTGCCGGGTCGAGCGGTCGTAAGGGCCGCCGGACCCCTCCAGCGCGCAGCCGGGGTAGTATGCAACCTTAGCCATGTGCGGCCTCCTTCTGCTCGCGGACGTAGGCCTTCAGCACCTCGCCGGTCTTGCCCCAACTCTTCGTCTTCGGGGTGAAGACCACGTTCGTACCGAGGCGGACCAGGTGCGCGACCGGCAGCCTCTTGATCATCCGCTTCGTGAACTCGACGAGCCAGCCCTGCACCAGCGGCTGCCCGCTCTCCTTGAAAAAGTTCTTCATCACCTTGGAGTCCTCGATCCGCCCGTAGTCGTAGACCTGGTCGGTGAACTCCTCGTCGAAGATGCGCGACGGCGACTTCTCGGTAATGCCCTCCTCTTCCAGCCAGTGCGAGAGCGCCTTCATCACGCCCTCGGGCTTTACGTCCTTCGGGCAGATGTTGGTGCACTTGTTGCACGAGACGCACTGCCAGATGATGTCCTTGTCCTTGATCAGTTCGTCCGTCAGACCGAGCCGGGTCAGGTAGATCCAGTACCGGGGATTGAACTGGACGTTCTGGGCGTACATCGTGCAGGAATTGGTGCAGGAACCGCACTGCCAGCAGCGGTGCACGTACTCCCCGCCGACGTAGGACTGGATCTTCGCCTCGAAGTCATCGTCGTAGTCGACGATCGTCCGAGGGGTAATCATCGTATTCCATTGGCCGGAGACATCGACGCCGTCGACGACGAGCGAATCGTGCTCCAGCAGCCGTTCCGTTTCGATCAGTGACTTCTCGTGTATCGCCATGACCTTCCTTCTCCCGGAACCCGGAGTACCGGGCTCAGCCTACGGTGACGCGAAAATCAGCCACGCAATGAAATGGATCGGTCAGCCATTCGCTGTGTTCCCGTGCTTTCCGTGGCTCGCCCGTACACGGTTCGGCAGCGGCGGCTGGCCACCGGCAGTCAGTGCAGCGGCTCGTCACGTACCGCCTTCAAGCGCCCGCCCGGCGCATCGATGCCGAGGATCTTCACCACGAGCTCCAGCGGATCCTGCCTGGCGCCGAACTGCGCGTCGATCAGGCCCAGGTGCATCGACAGCGACCGTGCATAGTCCGAATACGCCTGTGCCCAGACCAGGTCGGTCACAAACGGCAGATCCCGGTAGAAACCCTCGTCGGAAAGCGCCGCGTAGAACCACTGCCGTGCGCCCTCGATCGCGGCGAGTCCGTCGCCGATCGGAACCTGGCGCAGCGTGTCATTGCCGCGGATAAACTCGCGCAGGGCGCCGGTCGCGGTACCGGTATCCCAGACCCAGCGGCTCCCGGGCGGCACCTGTTCGGGAGCGCTGAAGTGCAGGATCTCCGCACCGAAGTCCCACAGCCCCCGGCGCAGCTTCCGGTCCTCGCCGGCCAGTGCCGCGAGGGCGTGCAGGCGGTCGTCCGCCGACAAGCCGGACGCCAGAAGCTCGCGCACGCCCCGGGTCAGCGCACCCTCGCGCTCGGCCAGTACCGGGGCGAGCCGGCGCCGCACCGAGAACACCAGCCCGCCGAGGGTGCGCAGGTCCGCACCGTCGAGCGCGTCTCCCTTCGCGGCAATGCCCGCGAATACCTCGTGCTTGCTGCGCAGTGCCTCGATGAAGGTCGCCAGCCCGTCGACCCCACCGGCCTCCCGGATCGCCGCGCGCAGATGCGCGAGCTTCGCCGCCAGGATTTCGCGGTCGAAGGTCACCTGGAGCGGCTCGGGCGACACCTCCGCGCCGCCGGGGTTAGCCTGCCTTGCGAACCAGCGCATAGAGATCACCGACAGCACGCCCCGCGGCCGCCGCACCTTGCGCGATCGAGTCGTCGATCGACTCGGGGCCGTACGCAGCGCCGCAGGAATAGATCCCGCGGCGGGTAGTGCCACAGGTATTGGTGTAGATCTCGGCGTGCTCGATGAAACCGTGTTTCTCGAGTCCGACGCCGAACACCTGCGAGAGCTCCGGGTTATCTAGGTTCGGGTCCATGCCGATCGCGTGCACCACGATGTCGAACGGTATCACGATCGGGCGTTTGACCAGCGTGTCTTCGCCCTTCACCAGCAGGCGTCCGTCGCCGGAGGCAGTCACCTCGGCGATCCGCGCCTTCACAAACTTGGTCTTGAACTCCTCCTGGGATTTCCAGTAGAACTTGTCCTCATAGAGTCCGTAGGTGCGGATGTCCATGTAGTAGATGAACACGTCGGTCTCGGGCGAGATTTCCTTGATCTCCATCGCCAGGTTCGCCGACACGGTGCAACAGACCTTGGAGCACCATTCGCGGCCGATCTGGCGGTCCCGAGAACCGACGCACAGCAGGATGCAGACGCGCTCGGGCACGCGCCCGTCGGACGGGCAGGCGACCTTGCCCGCGGCGACCATCTGCTCCATCTGCGTCGTCGTCAGCACGTCCTCGAAGGTCCCGAACCCCCATTCCGGCTTGTTGATCGAGTCGAAGTGGGTAAACCCGGTAGCCAGCACCACGGCGCCGGCGCTCACGGTCTCGCCGTTGCCCAGCGTCGCGGTGAAATCACCGGCGTCGCCGTCGAGCGTCGTGACCTTCGTGCCCTTGTGGACGGTCACGCGGCCGTCGTCCTCGACACGCTGGACCATGCGCCCGATCGCGTCTTTCGCCCACTCGCCGGACGGCACCAGCTTCGCGTAGCCGGAAAGGATCGGCGCGCCGCCGAGCACGTCCTCCTTCTCGACCATCACCGCCTTGTAACCGGCCGCGGACACATTGGCCGCGGCCGAGAGCCCGGACGGACCCGCGCCGACGATCAACACCGTGTCCTGACTCATACCTTGCCTCCATACGCGAGCTCGGGGTTGTACAGGTACTCGATGTTCCCGGCCTCGACCTCCTTCAAGTAGGCCTGGAAGTGCTTCTTGGCCTCGGACCAGGAGATGCCCATCTTTTCGACCAGATCCTCGCAGGGCGAGGCGTGCCACTGCAGCTGCACGATCTTCAATGGATCGGCACCGCAGGCCAGTGCGGCGAACTGCACCTCGGCCATGATCGGCACCTGGAAGTTCTGCTCGTGCGCCTTGCCGATCCACTGGTTCTTGTCCATCGTCGTCACGCAGCCGGTGTCGTTGGTGAGCAACACGTCGGCGTTGGCCTCCTCGCGCACGACCCGAATCTTGCGGTCCATCGTGAACGAGCGGGTGAACTCGCGCTCGGAGATGATGTGCCGGAATCCGAAACCGCAACAGTCGTACCAGGTCGAGTAGTCGATCACCTGGGCGCCCAGCGCCTTCGCGGTCGAGGTGATGATCGCGGTGCGGTTGCCACCGAGCACATCCGGATCGTAGATCGCGTCCTCGTGCACCATCTTGTAGTAGTGGCAGGCGACATGTGCCGTCGTGCGGATGTTCGATACGTCGATCGTCTGCAGCTCGGAGGCGATCCGGTTGCGCATCACGTGCACCCACTCGGAGTAGTGGATGATCTCCTCCGGTATCACCAGCTTGCCGTCGACCAGGCGGCCCAGCTTGCCGAGGATCTTCGTGACCTTCTCGCGGAGTTCGGCCGATTCGATCAGGTACTTTCTGATCTCCTTGTAATTCCCGAAGGAGGTGCCGCAGTGCACCAGCGGGAAGAAGTGGCCGAGCTCGTGGCCGTGCTGCTTTCCGGAGACATAGGCCTGGTGGAAGTTGCGCAAAAACACCGCGGCCAGCGACTCGACATTGCCGATCCCTGAGCCGTGGTAGTTCCATGCGGTACACGAGGTCTGGTCGGTCTCGTCGAGGTAATCCTTACCGGGCACGAAACCGAACCCGTTCATCAGCCACAGCAGCGAGGTCGGGTAGCCGGGAATGTTGCCGCACTGCCCGCAGGACTTGTGATGCCAGAGCTGCTTGGTCGGGATCTGCTTGTCCCAGCCGAACAGGGTCTTCACGGTCACCGGTTCGTGCTGCTCGCCGATCCGGTGGATGATGATCTGGCCGTCCTTCTCGAGCTCGTACATGTGCTCACGGGCATCGTCCATCCGGTCGCCAAGATCGATGGTACGGCGGTCGACGTGCTTGCGCACCCAGTCGGTCGCCTTGATCGCGTCCTCGCGCGCGAGATCGGTGGCCTGGAAGAACGAGCCGTGACCGGCGATGCCCTGGCCGTCGGTGTTGTGGAAGCCGGGTTTCATCGTGCCGGGACCGGCACCCTGCGCGGTCTGGTTGTGGTTGCCTGGGGTGTGGTCGCTCATCGTCTGTGCTCCTGGTGCGGGCGGACGGTTCGGACGGCGGGTGCTCAGGCGCCGTCGTCTTCTTCCTGCTCTTCGAGCCATTCCTCGTAGTCTTCACGCTTCTCGTCGATGAAGTCTTCGATGACGTCGAAGAGGTTTTCGTCCATGAGCTCGAGGGACTTCAGAACCCCGGTCATCTCCCAGATCGTGTACATCTCGACCGAGGTCTTCAGCGAGACCTCCCACGCGGTCTCCACGGTCTGCAGGGTTTTGACCGGGATCGCCTTGCGAAGGATCCGCAGGTCACCCTCCACCTTCTGGATGTTCGGGCCCCAGTCGGGGAAATGGTCCGGCTGGATCATGTCCGGCGAGAGCTGGTTGCCGGTGGTGATCAGCTTCAGCATCACGCGACCGAACGGGCGCAGCACGTCCTTGGCCGACTGCATCTCGTGCTTGATCGCGACCTCACGCATGATCGCGACGAGGCCACCGGGGGAATTCTTGAACGGGCACCGGGCGGCGCAGGTCATGCACTGCGCGCAGGCCCAGATCTTCTCCTGCATCGCGTCGTAGATCTGCTCGACGTTCTCGGTCCAGAGCAGCTGCACGATCTCGCGCGGAGAATAGTCGTAGAACTGCGCCGACGGGCAGGTCGCGGTGCAGATGCCGCAGTTCAGGCAGCCGTTCAGTTCATGGTCGTAGCGGAAGTCGCCACGGATGTCGTCGAAGATCTGCTGCATCTCGGCATACGTCGCCATCTCGCACCTCTTCTTCGCTGTGCGGGGCACCGGGAACCCGGAAATCCTAGGTTAGACTCGGTCTAAGCCGGACCTCCATTTCCCTCAGGGTGAACGCCGGATTTCCCGCCCGCTGTACTCAGGCATTCACGAAAAAAAATGGCCGATCCCTCGGGGACCGGCCATTCGGGGCTTGCCAGGATTCAGCCCTTCTTCATCAGAAAGAAGAACTTGCCTCCTTCCTCCCGGTGTTCCAGCAACTCGTTCCCAGTCTGCTTCGCGAATGCCTGAAAGTCCTTCACGGCACCGGGATCGGTTGCGATGATGTGCAGAACCTGGCCAGCCTCCATCGCGGCCAGCGTCTTCTTGGCGCGCAGGATCGGCAGCGGACAATTCAGTCCGGAGGCGTCCAGTTCTTGGTCGAAATTGGCCATTACTCGTTTCTCCTCTCCATTTCTCAGCAGGTCTAAGTGAATGTCCGCCGCAGTCGGCATGCGCGAGACCGGTACAGCATCGCAGAATGGTCGCGAAACTGATAGACGAACACGGGCGCTAATACAAGAAAGTACTAATCTGGTGCGACAATGGGCTTCCCGGACCGAGCCCAGCCCGCGATCCCGCCAACCAGGTTGTGCACGTTCGTGATTCCCTGCTGGGCGAGAAACGCGCACGCCTGCCCCGAACGGGCCCCGGTCTGGCAGTACAGCACGACCGGCCGGTCACCGGACAGTTCGTCCTTGCGCAACGGGATCAGGTGCAGCGGAACGAGTTCCGCACCAGGCAACACGCCCCGCTCCGTTTCCGCCATCGAACGCACGTCCACCAGGCGGTAGGGGCGGCCTTCGGCGTCCCATTCCTCAAGGGTCTGAGGCGTTACTTCTGAGATCGATATTCCGAACACGGCACTCCTCCCGTCGGATCCAGCCCGCTCCGCAACGACCGTCCCCAGCAGACTCGGGAGGGACCTCGCCGCCGGAAGCGGGGACATGTCGGATTCCGGATGCCGCCACAGGGCAAGCGCCCGGAAACGCGTAGCCAGGAAGCATAGTCCATATATAAGCGAATGCCAATATACACGCCGCCCGCAGTGTGGCCTTGCCGCAGCGGGCAGCTACCATGGTAGTGTGTCAGGGTTTGGAATGACCAGACCCAGGAGGGCGCATCCCGTGGAGAAAAGTGCGTTCAGGCCCGACGGCCATTATGCCGTGACCCTCCGCAACCGCGACGGACGGCTGCGTCCGGCCAACCTCTACGTGCACCGGACCGAGGACGATTACATGATCGCCCGACACACCTCGGGGCAGCACATCGGCCTGTTGGTCAAACTTCGCTATGATGACGTGGTCAGAATCGTGCGGACCCACCCGGTACTGGATCGCAAGCGCTTCATGCTTCCGGAAGCAATGCTGAAACCGAGCCTGTGGGAATCGCGCGACAGCATGCGGACGTATTCCTCGGCACCCGGCCTGGGCAAGTAGCCTGGCCCCTGGAGGACCGGGTTGCGAGTGTCCGCCACCACGGACTCTCGATCGATGAAAAGCCCCCTCACCGTTCTGCTGTTCCTCGCGACACTGGCGCTGGGCACCGGCACGCTCGCCCAGTCACCCCGACTGCCCAGCCTCGGCGATGCCTCGGGCGGTCTGCTGACCACCACCGAGGAGCTTGAACTGGGACGATCGCTGCTACGCGAGATCCGGCGTGCAATGCCGCTGGTCGACGACCCGGAGATCAACTTCTACCTCGACGCGTTGGGGCAGCGGCTGGTTTCGAACGCGCCCGACACCACCGGCGCCTTTCACTTCCTGGCGGTCGACAACCGCCAGATCAACGCCTTCGCGATGCCCGGAGGGATCGTGGGCATGCACAGCGGCCTGATCCTGGAAACGCGGGACGAGGCCGAGCTTGCTGCGGTGATGGCGCACGAAATCGCCCATGTCACGCAACGCCACATCGCCCGCATGTTCGCGCGCGGGCGCGACATCAACTTCGCCACCGGGCTGGCGGTACTGGCCGGGATCCTGGCTGCCAGCATCGATCCGCAACTGGCCCAGGCCGCGATTACCGGGGGGATGGCTGCTGGCATCCAGTCCCAGATCGACTACACCCGCGCCAACGAGGCCGAAGCCGACCGTGTCGGCATCCAGGTGCTGGCATCGACGGGGTTCGATCCGCATGCGATGGCAGACTTCTTCGAGCGCCTGCAGGAACTGACCCGCGGGGCCGAAGACGCGGTGCCCGAGTACCTGCGAACGCACCCGGTGACCCTGGGCCGCATCAGTGACGCGCGCGGCCGTGCCGAACAGATTCAGGGCAGCTTCACCCGCGACGAAACCGGTGCCTTCCCGTGGGTGCAGGCCCGGGTGCGAGCACTGGGAGACCCCCAGCGCAGCGTGCGACGCTTCACGGCCACCAGCGACCACGATCCGGTTCAGCTCTACGAGGCCGCTGTCGCATATCTCGAGCTGGGCCAGACCCGCGAGGCGGCGAGACTACTTGACCGTATTCCCCCGCTCGAAGCGCCGACCCTTACGCTGACGCTTGCCGAGGTCGCACAGATGCGGCGCCGGAACGACCATCCTGCGGCACTCGAACGGCTCGATGAACTCGACTCGATCTATCCCGGCAACCCGGTGGTTCGGCAGCTGCAGGCCCGGGTGCTGCACGAATCCGGCAGGCACGGAGACGCGGTACGGGTCGTGGATCGACTGCTGCGCAACCAGATCACCCCGGACCCCGCCCTGCTGCGCCTGAAGGCCGAGGCCGCCGACGCCGGCGGCCGCATCGCGGTCAGCCGTGAAGCGATGGCCGAGTATTTCTTCCACCGAGGCCAGTACACGGAGGCCGTGCGCCAGTTCGATGATGCACTGGCGGCGCGGGACGCCAGCCCGCGGGACATCGAACGGATCGAACACAAGCGGGACACGGCCCGCCAGGTCGCGCAGGACATGCCACGCTGAGCAGCGGCGGGCACCACCATGGGGAATGAAGGCCTGTGGCCACGCGTCCTGTAGATTGTTTGCTCCCTGTCGTGTCGTACGGAGCCGCTGGAACCCTACCCACTCAACTGGAGGTTGAACACCGATGCTCATGAACCGTCGCCAATTCCTGCAGATCCTGGCCGCCGCCAGCGTCGCGGGCTTCCCGCTGCACAGTTTCGCCGGCAGCAACGGCCGCTCGCTGTACGATCTGCCCCGCTACGGCAACGTCAGCCTGCTCCATTACACGGACTGCCACGGACAGCTGAACCCGGTCTACTTCCGAGAGCCCAACATCAACATCGGCGTTGCAGGGATGCGCAACCAGCCCCCGCACCTGGTTGGCGAGGCACTGCTGAAGCACTTCGGCATCGACGGCGGTGGCAAGCTGTCGCATGCGTTCACCTACCTGGACTTCGTCAAGGCAGCCGAGCAGTACGGCCGCGTCGGCGGTTTCGCGCACCTGTCCACACTGGTGAAACAGATGAAAGCTTCGCGGCCGGGCGCACTGCTGCTGGACGGCGGCGACACCTGGGGCGGCGGCACCGGCACCGGCGTCTGGACCTACGCGCAGGACATGGTCGATGCACAGAAGCTGCTGGGCGTCGACGTCATGACCGGGCACTGGGAATTCACCTACGGCGCCGACCGCGTATCGGAGATCGTCGAGAACGACTTCGCCGATGCGGGGATCGACTTCGTTGCGCAGAACGTGACCGACGTCGACTGGGGCGACCAGATCTTCAAGCCCTACGTGATCCGCGAGATCAACGGCGTGAACGTGGCCATCGTCGGCCAGGCGTTCCCGTACACCCCGATCGCGAACCCGCGCTTCATGGTCGAGCAGTGGACCTTCGGCATCCGCCCGGACGACATGCAGCGCCAGGTCAATGCAGCCCGTGCCGAGGGCGCCGAGATCGTCGTGGTGCTGTCGCACAACGGCATGGACGTGGACCTGAAGATGGCCAGCATGGTCGACGGCATCGACGCGATCTTCGGCGGCCACACGCACGATGGCGTGCCGGCACCGACCCCGGTGAAAACCCCGAACGGCGGCACCTGCTTGGTGACCAACGCGGGTTCCAACGCGAAGTTCCTCGGCGTGATGGACTTCGACTTCCGCGACGGCAAGATCCAGGGCTGGAAGTACAACCTGCTGCCGGTGTTCTCGAACCTGATCGAGGGCGACGCCGAGATGCAGGACTACATCACCACGATGCGCAACCAGGAGGTCACCTTCGACGGCGAGACCTTCAACATGGAGCAGAAACTATCCGAGGAACTGGCGGTCACCGAGAGCCTGCTGTTCCGTCGCGGCAACTTCAACGGCACCTTCGACCAGTTGATCGTCGACGCGTTGAACGAACAGATCGATGCGCAGATCGCGTTCTCGCCGGGCTTCCGCTGGGGCACCTCGGTGCTGCCGGGAATGCCGATCACCTTCGAACACGTGATGGACCAGACCGGCCTGACCTACCCGGCTGTGACCCGAAACGTGATGACCGGCGCACAGATCAAGACCATCCTCGAGGACGTCGCCGACAACCTGTTCCACGAGGATCCGTTCTTCCAGCAGGGCGGCGACATGGTCCGCGTCGGCGGCCTGAAGTACGCGATCAACCCGGGCAACAGTATTGGCGAGCGCATCCTCGAGATGGAGTTCGACGGCAAGCCGCTGGATCCCGACAAGGAATACGTGGTGGCGGGCTGGGCCAGCGTGCAGGAACAGCCGGCGGGCGACACCGGGCGCAAGATCTGGGACGTGGTCACCGACTACCTGCGCGACCGCAAGACCGTGCGCATCGACGACCTGAACGAACCCGTGGTCAAGGGGGTCGGCGAGGACAACCTCGGCTACGTGCCGACCGCGAAGACCTGACCTCGCCGGGCACGCTCGGCACAGGACCGGAACCCCGCCATGCGGCGGGGTTCTTTCTTGGCGCTTCGCCTCCGGCCGGATGGATGGGACTCGCGATATCGATGCCGCGGAAACGAGGAGCGCGTCAGGATTCGGCGACGCGCAGGCGCTCGGCGACACGGGTCAGCAGTTCGTAGCTGATCGTGCCGGCCGCGCGGGCGATGCGTGCGACCGGCAGCCCCTGCCCCCAGAGCGTGACGCTATCCCCGACCCTGGCCTCTGGAACGCCGGTCAGATCAATCTCGAGCATATCCATCGACACCCGACCGATCAGCGGGCATTCACGCCCGTGCACCCGCACGGGCGTTCCGGAAGGTGCGTGCCGAGGATAGCCGTCCGCGTAACCGATCGCGACCACTCCGGCCCGCGTCGGCCGCTCCGCGGTCCAGGTCGCACCATAGCCCACGCTGGCCCCGGGCTCGAGGGACTTCAACGCGATCAGCGGCGCGGTCACCGTCATTGCCGGACGCAGCCCGCGTTCCGGGCCGTTCTCGCCGTCAAGCGGGCTCGCGCCGTAGAGCATGATCCCCGGGCGGAGCCACTCGCCGAGCTTCGTCGCGCTGGCAAGCCCCGAGACCACGGCGGCGGAATTCGCGAAACTGCGCTTTCCAGGAAGTTCCGCTACTGCATGCGAGAAGGCCTCCAGCTGCACCGCGTTCTGCGGGTGTTCAGGCTGGTCGGCACAGGCCAGGTGCGTCATCCAGTGCAGGCCGTTTCGGGCAGCCGGATGGCGGTGCAGCTGGGCGTACAGCGACTGCGCCTTCAACGGCACGAAACCGAGCCGGTGCATGCCCGTATCGAGCTTGATCCACAACCCGGGCAGCGGCTCACGCAGCGCCTCCAGTCCCGGAAGCTGTGCCTCCTCGTGCAGCACCGGCTGTAGGTCGTGCGATGCACAGAGCCGCCATTCGGCCGCGCTGCGCGGCCCCTGCAGCACCAGGATCGGTGCGCCGATACCGACGTCGCGCAACGCCCGCGCCTCTTCCAGGCAGGACACCGACAGCCCGTCGGCTACGTCCTCCAGCACGCCGGCCGCCCACTCCATCCCGTGCCCGTAGGCATCGGCCTTGATCACCGTCCAGACATGGCGGCCGGGTGCCAGCGAGCGCGCCAGTGCCAGATTGTGGCGCAGCGCCCGCGGACTTCGATGGATGACGGCGGCACGCTTCACGCCTCGGCGCCGACACCGTAGACGTCGGGGTGATAATTCTCGAAACGCGTGTACTGGCCCCGGAACGTCAGGCGCACCGTCCCGATCGGGCCGTTGCGCTGCTTCGCCACGATGATCTCCGCGGTGCCCTTGTCCGGGCTTTCCTCGTTATAGACCTCGTCACGATAAACGAAGACGATCAGGTCCGCGTCCTGTTCGATCGCGCCCGATTCGCGCAGGTCGGACATCACCGGGCGCTTGTTGGGGCGCTGCTCCAGCGAGCGGTTCAGCTGCGAGAGCGCGATCATGGGAACACTCAGTTCCTTGGCCAGCGCCTTCAGCGAGCGCGAGATCTCGGAGATCTCGGTCGCGCGGTTCTCGCGCCCGCCCGGCGACTGCATCAGCTGCAGGTAGTCGACGACGATCAGGCCCAGCCCCTTGTGCTCGCGCATCAGGCGCCGCGAACGGGCGCGCAGCTCGGTCGGCGACAGCGCCGGGGTATCATCGATGTAGAGCGGGGCTTCCGACAGCATCGACACCGCACTGGTCAGCCGCGGCCAATCGCCATCGTCGAGGCGGCCCGAGCGCAGTTTTTGCTGGTTGATCCGCCCCATCGACGACAGCAGGCGCATTGCGATCTGCTCGCCGGGCATCTCCATGCTGAACACCGCGATCGGCTGCGCCGTCTTCATCGCCACGTACTCGGCGATGTTCATCGCGAAGCTCGTCTTGCCCATCGAGGGCCGCCCGGCCACCACGACCAGGTCACCCGGATGCAGCCCCGAGGTCAGCTCGTCCAGATCCTGATACCCGGTCGGGGTGCCGGTGATCGGGCTCTTGGTTTCGAACAGGTACTCGATCTGTTCCACTGCGGCCGCGAGCAGCGGCTTCATGCCCCGAAAGCCCTGGGTTCCGCGGGCCCCGTGCTCCGCGATCCCGAACACCTTCTGTTCGGCCAGGTCGAGCAGTTCCCGCGTCGGCCTGCCCTCAGGGACAAACGCCGAATCGGCGATCTCGGTGCCTACCGCGATCAGCGAGCGCAGCACCGAGCGATCGCGCACAATGTCTGCATACGCGCGGATATTCGCGGCGCTGGGGGTCTGCGACGCCAGCTGCCCGAGATAGGCCAGTCCCCCGGCGTCCTGCAGTTCGCCGGTAGTCTGTAGTTGCTCCGCGACCGTGACCATGTCGAACGGAGCGTTGCGGTCCGCCAGCGCCGCCACCGCCCGGAAGATCAGCCGATGATCGTGGCGGTAGAAATCGTCGGCGCCGAGCCGGTCGGCGATGCGGTCCCAGGCATCGTTGTCCAGCATCAGCCCGCCGAGCACGGACTGTTCCGCCTCGACCGAATGCGGAGGAACCCGGATACCAGAGGTCATCGCCGACTAGTGGCAACAGCAACGCACACTCCGCCCGCGACCGGGCGGAGTGACCGCGTCGATCATTCCTCGCCGATCACGATCACGCGGATCTGTGCGTTTACGTCGGTGTACAGGTGCACCTCGAGCTCGTACTCGCCGGCCTGGCGCAGCGGGCCCTCGGGCAGGCGCACCTCCCGCTTTTCGACTTCGATCCCCCGAGCCGTCACTGCATCGGCGATGTCCGCAGCGCCGATCGAGCCGAACAGTTTACCTTCGCCACCTGCCTTCGCGGTGATCTCCACCACCATGCCATCCAGGCTTTCGCGGCGCGCCTCGGCGGCGGCCAGCGCCTCGGCGGCGGCACGTTCGAGTTCCGCACGGCGTGCCTCGAACTCGGCGATGTTCTCGGGCGTGGCAAACTTGGCTTTGCCCCGGGGCAGCAGGTAGTTACGGGCATACCCCGGACGCACGCGAACCTTGTCGCCCAGACCGCCCAGATTGTCGACCTTTTCCAGCAGAATGACTTCCATCGTGGTTTTCCTGTAAAGCTGAAACGTTGAATGAATCCACACCGGCCGCGCAAGTGTACACGCGAACCCCGGGCCGAGCATGCTCGGCGTGGGCACCGCCCCGAACCGGGAATCGTCGCGCGGGTTCCCGCGGCCTTTGCGCAGCGGCCACCGGACGATCGTCGCGACACTGCCGGGGCTCAGTCAGGCGCCCCGGCACCCGGCAGAAGGGGGTTGTCGCGCGCGCCTTTAGTCCCCCGACCCCTTGTCCTGTGCCGCCAGGCGCTCCCGCAGCCGCGTCACGCCGTCGACCGCGCCGAGAGCCGTGATCAGCAGGAACATCTGCGGCAGCGCCAGAACCAGCAACACGTACAACCCCACCAGCCAGAACGCGTTCATGCTTCGGGCATGGGTCAGGCCGTGCATCACCGCGAGTCCCTGCAAGAAGAACAGCACGGCGAGGATAAAGGCGAGTTCCAGCGCCAGCGGCGTGGCCAGCAACTGCCCAGCCAGCGCGAGCCCGACCATCGCCAGCGCGGGTCCGGGGCCCAGTTGCAGCGCACGGAACTCGGTTCCGAAGGCCCCAGGGTTATACAGCAGCGCCTGCCAGTACCGTGCGATCACCAGGCTGAGCACCATGCTCAGCAGGAAGATCCCGGCAAGCAGGCCGGTCAGGAACGGTGCGACCTGAACCAGCACCCCTTCCAGGTCCTCTGCCTGGGTGCCGTTTGCCTCGATGAACGGCGCGAGCATCTGCACCCCCACTGCCACCCACGCCGACTCGAGGTCCGGCACCACCAGCCGCGCTGTCAGCACCAGCGCTCCGGCCACCACCGCCGCCACCGACAGCGTGACGCGCCAGGAAACGGACTGCCGGAGCACCTCGCCCATCGCCGCGACCGGGAGCCACTGCGCGAGCCCGGCGAACACTCCGACCAGCGGTGATCCGCCCGTCAGCGCAAACACCACCGCGCCGAGGAACAGGGAACCGAACCCGGCGACGAACAGCGCCTGCCCGATCCCCAGGCGCAGCGCGACCAGCCCGACCACCGCGCCGCTGAGGATCGCGACCGGCGGAACGAAGACCCCCAGCGCGCCCAGTGCCGCGACGGATCCGACGGCCCGCCACCGGCCCTGCATCGCAAAATCGGCCAGTACGCGCATCGGCGCCTCCCGCGAGCCGGAAGCGGTTCAGAACTGGTTGTCGGTATACGGCAGCAGAGCCAGGAAACGGGCACGCTTCACTGCAGTCGCCAGCTGGCGCTGGTAGCGAGCGCTGGTCCCGGTAACCCGGCTGGGCACGATCTTGCCCGTCTCGGTAATGAAATTCCTGAGCAGATTCAGATCCTTGTAGTCGATGTACTCGATGCCTTCGGCAGTGAAACGGCAGTACTTGCGACGGCGGGAAAAACGGGCCATGGGAGAGCTCCTCGAAATGGGATGGACAGCAGGGAAACCGGGATGGGAACGCGGCTATCCGCGCGCACGGGGCCGCGCGTCGCCTTCATCTTCTTCATCCTCGTCACGATCGCTGCGATCTTCGCGGCGGCCGCGACCTTTACCGGTCTCCTCTTCCTCGCGGCCCTTGGCCAGCGGCGAGGGCTCGGTCTCAGCCTTGTCCATCCGGACCACCAGATGGCGCAACACCGCGTCGTTGAACCGGAACGCGCTGACCAGTTCGTCCAGCGCCGCTTCGCCGGCCTCGACGTTCATCAACACATAGTGCGCCTTGACCAGCTTCTCGATCGGGTAGGCGAGTTGGCGGCGGCCCCAGTCCTCGAGCCGGTGGACGACACCCTCCTGGGCCTCGATCATGCTGCGATAACGCTCGACCATCGCCGACACCTGCTCGCTCTGGTCAGGATGGACCATGAACACCACTTCATAGTGACGCATGTAACGCTCCTTTCGGGTAACAGCCTCCCGCCAGGGACGAACCCGGAAGTGAGGCAAGAAGTCGCCGATACCGGCGAGAAAAACGCGGCAGCTTAAACCAGGTCACCCCGGCGGTGCAAGCCTGGAAACGCATGGCATCATCAGGTCGCCGCCGCGGCGGTTCGAGCACCGTGCGCCTACTGCGCTCTCCCGCGCCGGATGGCGGCCTGGCGCTGCCGCACGGCTTCGAACAGCGCGATGCCGGTGGCGACCGAGACATTGAGGCTGCCGACGGTGCCCAGCATCGGGATTGCCGCGAGATGATCGCAGTGCTCGCGGGTCAGGCGCCGCAGCCCCTCGCCCTCGGCGCCGAGCACCAGCACCGTGGGAACCGTCAGGTCCAGGTCATACAGCGTGCCGCCGGTATCGCCGGCCAGACCGACCACCCAGAAGCCCTGGTCCCGGAGCTGGCGCAGGGTACGGGCAAGATTCGCGACCGCCACCACCGGCACGGTCTCGGCGGCGCCGGACGCGGCCTTCGCGGCCGCCGGGGTCAACTGGGCACTGCGGTCGCGCGGTACGATGACCGCCGCGGCGCCGGCGGCGTCGGCACTGCGCAGGCAGGCACCCAGGTTGTGCGGATCGGTCACCCCGTCGAGCGCCAGCAGCAGGGTAGCCCCCGCCGCGACCCGATCTGCCAGGTCGACCTCGGTCGCGCGGTCGCGCGGCTTCACCCAGGCCAATACCCCCTGGTGCCTCAGCCCGCCGGCGGCGCGCTCGAGCCGCTCGCGCTGGACCCGCTCCACGCTGATACCGAGCGCCCGGGCACGGGTCGCGACCGCCGCGACCCGGGCATCAGCGGCGCCTGCCGCCACCTGTATCCGCTTGACCCGCTCGGCCCCGTGGCTCAGCAGCGCCTCCACCGCATGCAGCCCCCCGACCACCTCGGGCGTGTTCACGAATCGTCCTGCCGCTTGCGCCTCGAGCCCCGCCGGGCGGATTGGGCCGGCGGGTCACTGGCCCTGGCCTCGCCACCGTCGCCGCCGGCCGGATCGGAAGGCCTGTCGTCCGTCTGGCTGCCGGCCTTGCGGGAAGGCTGGATCAAGAGCGCGACCTCACCGGCAGGCTGCACGCTGCGCCGGCGCCGGCGGGGGCGCGGCCGCCCGGTCGGGCGCTCGGCTTCGGCGTCGGACGCGGCCTCTGCCGGCGCCCCGGCCTCCACCGGTGCAGGCCGCGCCGTTTCCGGGCGGCCTTTGCGCTCCGGCGCACTGGGCCGTCGACCACCGGGACGCTTCTTCCTGCCCGGGGCTGCAGCGCCTTCGTCCCGCCGCTCTCGGGTGTCCGGCGCCGGCGCGGCCGCTGGTTTGCGCTTCCTGCGGGTCGCCCTTGCGGTCTCTCCTCCGGTTTGGGCGTCCGTCTCCAGCGCCTCGGCATCGGCGTCTCGATCTCCGGCCGCGCGCGCCGGTGCTTCCCCGGCCGGCACCGCCGCGCCCCCGGCGGGATCCCGGCGGCGACCGCGGCGGCGGGACGGTTTTTCCTCCGCAGCCGGGGCCTCCGGTGCGGTGGCCTCCGCGCCCGGCTGTGCGCGGCCGGCGCTTCTCTTATTCTCGGGACGCGCAGGCCGCTCCTCGTCCATCAGACGCAGGTCGATCTTGCGATCGTCCAGGCTGACACGGATCACCTGCACCCGCAGCCGGTCGCCGATCCGGAAGGTGCGGCCGCTGCGTTCCCCGGTGAGCCGGTGGCGAACCGGATCGAAGTGATAGTAATCGTTGTCGAGGCTGGTCACGTGCACCAGACCATCGATGAACACGTCGACGATCTCGACGAAGAGCCCGAACCCAGTGACCCCGGACACCACGCCGTCGAAGACATCGCCGACCTTGTCCTGCATGTATTCGGCCTTCAGCCATGCGACCGCGTCGCGGGTTGCGTCGTCGGCGCGGCGCTCGGTCATCGAACAATGCTCGCCCAGGTGCTCCATGTCCGAATGCGAATACGCGAAGCCCCTGGCCTTGCCATCGCGCAGCACATGGCGGATGCCGCGATGCACCAGCAGGTCGGGGTACCGCCGGATCGGCGACGTGAAGTGGGCATAGTCGGCCAGCGCCAGGCCGAAGTGGCCGCTCAGACTCGGCCCATAGTTCGCCTGGCTGAGCGAACGCAGAAGCACGGTCTGGATCAGCTGCCAGTCCGGCCGGTCGGCAGCGGCCCGCAGCACCGCCGAGTAGTGCGCCGGCGTCGGTTCATCGCCGCCTTCCAGCGTCAGCCCGACGCCGGACAGAAAGTCGCGCAGCGCGTCGATCTTCTCCGGCGGCGGTCGGTCGTGCAGCCGGTACAGTGCCGGGACCTTGTGCTTTTTCAGGAACTTCGCGGCCGACACGTTCGCCGCGATCATGCATTCCTCGACCAGGCGGTGCGCATCGGTTCGCTCGACCGGCACGATGCGCTCGATCTTGCGCTCGGGGCCGAACTCGATCCGAGTCTCGGTGGAATCGAAGTCGATCGCGCCACGCCGGTTACGTGCACCGTTCAGCGCACGGAACGCCGCGTGCAGGCGTTCGAGGTGCGGAACCACCGACGCGTACCGTTCCCGCAACGCCTCGTCGCCATCGACCAGCATCGCCGCAACCTGGGTGTAGGTCAGCCGCGCGTGCGAGCGCATCACGCCCTCGTGGAAACGGAAGCCCCGAATGGCACCGCGCTTGCCGATTTCCATTTCGCATACCATGCACAGGCGATCGACGTCCGGATTCAGCGAGCACAGGCCGTTGGACAGCACCTCGGGAAGCATCGGGATCACCTGGTTCGGGAAATACACCGAGGTGCCCCGGGTACGTGCTTCCTGGTCCAACGCACTGTCCTTCTCAACGTAATGGGAGACGTCGGCGATCGCGACCCACAGGCGCCATCCGGTCTCCGTCGCCTCGCAGAACAGCGCATCGTCGAAGTCGCGCGCGTCCTCGCCATCGATGGTCACCAGCGGCTTCTTGCGTAGATCCAGGCGCCCGCGCTTGGCGGTCGCCGGAACCTGCGCGCCGAAGCGATCGGCGGCCGCGGTCACCTCGTCGGGCCACTGGAACGGCAGGCCGTGGGCGCGGATCGCGATGTCGATCTCCATACCCGGCGCCATGTGTTCGCCCAGCACCTCGATCACCTCGCCGCGCAGGCGAGCCTTGCGCGACGCCTGCGGCCGGATCCGGACGACGACGATCTGGTCGTCGCCGGCTGCGCCGAGCCCGTCCGGGGGAATCAGAATGTCGTGGGTGATGCGCTTGTTGTCCGGCGTCACCACGCCCACGCCGTCCTCGACCCGGATGCGCCCGACGATCTGCTCGGATCCGCGTTCGAGTATCTCGATGATTCCACCCTCGCGACGCCCGCGGTGATCGACACCCATCACGCGGCCGAGCACCCGGTCCCCGTGCAACACTCCGCGCATCTGCCGGGGCGACAGGAACAGGTCGCCGGTCTGATCGTCGGGCACCAGGAAGCCGAAACCGTCGGGATGGCCGATCACCCGACCGCGAATCAGGTCGGCCTGACTCACCGGCAGGTAGGAGCCGCGGCGGTTGCAGAGCACTTGGCCATCGCGCTCCATCGCACGCAGACGCCGGCGCAGGGCCTCCGTCTGCTCCTCGCCGTCGATCCCGAGACGCGCCGCGATCTCGTCGAAACCCAGCGGATTACCCGCCTCGACCAGCTGTTCCAGGATCAACTCGCGGCTCGCGATCGGATTGTCGTACTTCTGCGCCTCGCGCTCGAAATACGGATCGACCTGCGGCTGCTGACTGCGTTTCTTCGGCATTCCCTTCACTCGTTTTCATGGGCCGCCCGCTGGTCGCGGCGGCGGGACTTCCGCGGTCGCGCCCCGGAATCCTCGTATGGATTGACACGCCCCGTGGGGGGCTCTATATTTCGCCTTCCTGAAGCGCAGGATCGCAAGATCCACCCTCGTGCCGAGGTGGCGGAATTGGTAGACGCGCTAGCTTCAGGTGCTAGTGGGCGTAAGCTCGTGGAGGTTCAAGTCCTCTCCTCGGCACCACCCCCCCCTTCAAGACCTTCGTCATCAGCCCGCAGGGGCCCGCGTCCATTGTGCGCAGGCCGTCTCCGCCCCCGTCGGACGGGAACGGTGTGAGGCCAGCATCCACCATACCGGCGCCAATCCGTCCGCGGGGCAAACCCGCAGGCCGAATGCCGGATGACACGGCGCCGTTCCGCACTACCTCGCGGCTCCCCTTCGTGGGGCGGAAACATCCGGAGGCCGTCATTCGCCGCATCAGCGCCAGGCACAGCATCTGCACGCGGGATACCTCTGCGCGCGGCGGATGGCCTGTGCCCCTCCCCCCGTACGCGGGCCCAGAACCGCCGCCGGTTCAGACCGCAAACGGGTCACGCAGCACGATGGTCTCGTCGCGGTCCGGCCCGGTGGAGATCATGTCGATCGGCACACCGACCACGCTGCTCAGCCGTTCCAGGTAACGTTGCGCGTTGGCCGGAAGATCATCGTACTGCCGGATCCCGAGAGTCGACTCCTGCCAACCTGGCATCTCCTCGTAGATCGGCTCGCACGCCGAGTAGGCCTCGGCCCCTGCCGGAGGAATCTCCATGACCTCGCCATTGCAACGGTAGCCGATGCAGATCTGCAGGTTCTCCAGGCCGTCGAGCACGTCCAGCTTGGTGATGCACAGCCCGCTGATACTGTTGATCTCGACCGCCCTGCGCAGCGCCACCGCGTCGAACCAGCCACAGCGGCGCGGGCGGCCGGTGGTGGATCCGAACTCGTTCCCGCGCGTGGCCAGATGCTCGCCCATGCTGTCGAACAGCTCGGTCGGGAACGGTCCCGCCCCGACCCGCGTCGTGTAGGCCTTGGTGATCCCGAGGATGTAATCGAGGTGCCGCGGACCCACGCCGGACCCGGTCGATGCCCCACCGGCGGTGGTGTTCGAGGAGGTCACGAACGGGTAGGTTCCGTGGTCGATGTCGAGCAGGGCGCCCTGCGCCCCCTCGAACATCACATCCTTGCCCTCGGCGCGCAGCGTATGCAACCGCCCGGCGACGTCGGTCACCAGCGGCGCGAGCCGCTCCGCCTGCGCGAGGCTCTCGTCCAGCACCGACTGGAAATCGATAGTATCGGCGTGGAAGTAGTGCTTCAGCGCGAAGTTGTGGTAGTCGAGCACTTCGCCCAGCTTGGCCGCGAAGCGCTCGCGATGAAACAGGTCGCTCAGCCGCAGCCCGCGGCGGGCCACTTTGTCTTCATACGCGGGACCGATCCCCCGGCCGGTCGTGCCGATTGCGGCCTTGCCACGCGCTTTCTCGCGGGCATGGTCCAGTGCCACGTGGTGCGGCAAGATCAACTGGCAGGACTCGGACAGCCGGAGCCGTTCGGCCACCGGAACCCCGCGTGCCTCGAGCATCTCGATTTCATCGAGCAGCGCGGACGGTGACAGCACGACCCCGTTGCCGACCATGCATTCGACCCGGGAACGCAGGATGCCAGAAGGGATCAAATGCAGCACGGTCTTGTGCCCCCCGATCACCAGCGTGTGTCCAGCGTTGTGCCCCCCCTGGAAGCGCACGACCGCAGCGGCATTCTCGGTCAGCAGGTCGACGATCTTCCCCTTGCCCTCGTCGCCCCACTGACTGCCCAGAACCACAACGAAACGTCCCATACCTAAGATTCCTCGACAGTCCAGACCTCGCCGCGCTTCTGCAGGCGCGGGACCTCGGTCAATGTATCCGTAGATTCACCCGCAAGCACACGGCGCACCCGGACCCCCCGGGCGCGCAGTTCCGCGATCGCGGCTTCCAGCCCGGCATCCCCCTCCGCCGGTGCCAGCACATGATCGGGTGCACGATCCGCCGGCACGGGCACCAGCCGGATCAGCTGCTTGAGATCGGTACTGAAACCGGTAGCCGCCCGCGCGCGGCCGAATACCCGGCCGATGTGATTGTAACGCCCGCCCCGGGCGATCTCCTGCCCGGAACCCGGCACGAACGCGGCGAACACCAGCCCGGTATGGTAGGAGTATCCGCGCAGTTCGCCGAGATCCACGTGGATGTCCAGCCCCGGCCGAGCCGCATGCAAGCGTTCGACCACGGCGGCAAGGTGCTCGAGCGCGGCCGCCACCTGCACCGGAGCCGCGGCCAGCACGCTCCGAGCCTCGGTCAGCACCTCCGGCCCGCCGTTCAGATCGACCAGCGCCCGGAGCTGGCGCGCGACCTCGGCATCGAGGCGCCATTCGGCCAGCATCTGCTCGATCTCGGGGAGCGCCTTGCGCTGCAGCAACTCGAAGAACCCGGCCTCCTGCGCCGGGTCGAGTCCAGCCATGCGCGCCAGGGAACGGTAGATGTCGACATGACCGAGATCGATGCTCGGCTCGCGGACCCCGGAGCGCTCCAGCGTGGCCAGCATCAGACGAATGATCTCGACATCGCTATCCAGACCGTCGTGCCCGAACAGCTCGGCTCCGGCCTGCAGCGGACTACGCGAACCCGACCACTCGTCGGCCCGGGTGCGCAGCACCGTGCCGACGTAGCACAAGCGCGTCGTTCCGGGCTCCCGCAGGCGGTGGGCGTCGATCCTTGCGACCTGCGGGGTCAGGTCCGCGCGCACGCCCATCAGCTTGCCGGTGAGCTGGTCGGTCAGCTTGAACGTCTGCAGGTCCAGTTCCCGGCCGGTGCCGATCAGCAGGGAGTCCAGGTACTCCGCCATCGGCGGCATCACCAGATCGTAGCCCCAGACATCGAACTGGTCGAGAATGGCACGGCGCAGATGTTCCAGGCGCCGGGCCGCGGCCGGCAGGGCCTCCTCGAGGCCATCCGGCAGCAACCACCGGTTCACTTCGTCCATCGTATTTCCCGTGTGAATCATGGTTCAGCCGCGCACCCAGGCCAGCAACGCAAGACCGAGCAGCATGGAGATCAGCCCGAACAGCCTGAGCGTTCCCTCCGGCAGACGGGCGATCTCGAGCAAGTACTCCCGGTACCGGCGCGGTACCAGAAACGGCAGCAGCCCCTCAAGAACAAGCAGCAGCGCGAGCGCTGCTGCCAGGTCCGACCACATGGCTCAGACCGCTGCCGTCAGGGCTGCAGCGGCGCGCGATCCCGCGATCCCAGGGGATCCTGGAAATAGCGGAAGAACTCCGACGACGGTTCCAGCACGAAGGTGTTGCGATCGCCGGTCAGCGAACTGCGGTAAGCGAGCAGGCTCCGGTAGAACCGGAAGAAGTCCTCGTCCGCTCCGAACGCCTCGCCCAGGATTTCCGTAGCCCGCGCATCGCCGGCACCCCGGATCTCTTCGGACTCCCGATAGGCATTCGCCAGGATGACCGTCCGGTCGCGGTCGGCCCGGGACCGGATGCGCTCGGCTTCCTCCTGACCACGTGCCCGGAAGTCCTGGGCCACGCGTTGCCGCTCGGCGCGCATGCGATCATACACCGATTCCGAAACCTCGTCCGGGAGGTCGATGCGCCGAATGCGGACGTCGACCAGGTTCACGCCGAGTTCGCGCGCGGTTCCCCGGGCCACGTCACGCACCGCGCCCATGATCGTCGTGCGCTCACCGGAGACCACCTCGGCCAGCTCGTAACGCGCGAACTCGTTGCGCATCCCGTCACGCAGGATCTGCGCCAGCCGTTCCTCGGCGTTGCGCTCGTCGCCGCGCGTGGCCCGGTAGAACTGGCCGGTGTCGTGAATCTGCCACTTGGCGTAGAAGTCGACGATGACGTTCTTCGCCTCGCTGGTCAGGAACCGGTCGGGCGGGATATTCAGCGTCATGATGCGCTTCTCGAAGGTGCGCACGTTGTTGATCAGCGGGAACTTGAAGTGCAGCCCCGGCTCCAGGTCGAGCTTGCGCACCTCACCCAGCGAGAACAGGATAACCCGCTCGCGCTCGTCTACGGTGTAGGTGGACAAGGCGACTACGATCACCGCGACGACCGCGGCTATTGCTGCTATGCGAAACATCAGCGTACCTCCCGAGCACGCGGATCAGGCCGGGTCGTACCCAGGCGATTGACCGTGCCGCCCGGCACGCTGGGGCTGAACACACCGCGCGTCGTATCCAGCGGCTGCGGAGCGTCGGCCGGCGCGGTGCCGGGAGTGGTGCCCTTCAGCAACTGATCCAGCGGCAGCAGCGTCAGGTTGTGGCTGGAGCCGATGTCCAGCAGCACCTTGTTCGATCCCTGGAACACCGCCTCGACCATCTCCAGGTACAGGCGGTCGCGGGTCACGCTCGGCGCGACCTGGTACTCGGCCAGCAACTGGGTGAAGCGCGCGGCATCACCCTCGGCCCTCGCGATCACCTGGTCGCGGTAGGCCTCGGCCTCTTCGAACACCCGCGCCGCTTGCCCTCGGGCACGCGGGATCAGACCGTTCGCGTAGGCCTCGGCCTCGTTGCGGAACCGGGCCTCGTCCTCGCGCGCGCGGATCGCATCGGCGAAGGACTCCTGCACCGGCTCGGGCGGCTGCGCCTGCTGCATCGACGTCGCCGTGATGATGATACCGGCGCCCTGCGAACCGGGCGGCCCGTAGGAGTCCAGCGCCTGCTGCAGGGTCTCGCGGGCACTCAACGCGATCTCGCCACGGCCCTCGCCCAGGATGTAGTCGAGGTTGTGCTTGCCCACACGCTCGCGGATCGCGGATTCCATCGCCTGCTGCACCGTGGCATCCGGATTGCGGACGTTGAACTTGAAGTCACGCAGATCCTTCACGCGGTACTGCACCGCGATATCGACGTCGATGATGTTCTCGTCCGCCGTCAGCATCAGCGCGCGGTTCTGCAGCGTGCGAATGTTGTCGACGTTCTCGATCTCGACGCGCTCGATCGGATACGGCAGGTGCCAGTGCGGCCCGGGCATCGATTCCTTCTGGAAGGCACCGAAACGGAAGACGATCCCGCGATCGCCTTCGCTGACGATGTAGAAACCCGACGCCAGCCACACCACCACCGCGATGATCACCGCCAGGCTGGCCACGGCCTTCGAGTGACGGCCCATGCCGCCGCCACCGTCGGAGCCGCCGCTGCCCCCACCGCCGAAGATCCCGCTCAGCTGCTGGGAAAGCTTGCGCATCATCTCTTCGAGATCGGGCGGCCGCTGACCACCGCCACCGCCGCCACCGCGCGGCCCACCGCTCCAGGGGTCGCGCTGATTGTTTCCTGGTTCGTTCCAGGGCATCTAAAAACTCCGCTGTTGTACCAACCGGTAGGAACGCAAACCCGGCCGTTGGTTCCGGCGAGGGTCACGCAGAACCGAGCATTCTAGGTACCCCCTTCCCATCGAGCAACCCCTGGCCCCGGCCTCCGGGTCCTGCAGACCGGCACGCGGCCGCGGCAGGCAGTGGTCCGATTCAGTCCACGTAGCTGGCGTACCGCGGTTGGTACATCTGTTCCTGCATGAACGCACGCAAATCCGCCGGGCGGTCGATCCCGGCCAGCCCCTCGGAGAACGCGATCCCGGCCACCGCGGCGGCGATGTCCGCCGAGACCTCGCGCACCCGCGACAACGCTGGAAACAGGCTGCCCTGTGCGAGATCGTCTTCGCCGACCGCATCGGCAAGGGCTTGGGCCGCGACCGAGAACATCGAATCGGTGACCCGCAGCGCCTGCACCGCGACCAGCCCCAGGCCGACGCCGGGAAAAATATAGGAGTTGTTCCCCTGGCGTGCCACGAAGCGGCGGCCGCCCACCTCGACCGGGTCGAACGGGCTGCCGGAGGCGAACAGCGCGCGGCCTTCGGACCAGGCGTACGCCTGTTCAGCAGTGCATTCGGCTTTCGACGTCGGGTTGGACAGCGCGAACACGATCGGGCGTTCGTTGATCTCGGCCATCGCGGTGATCACCTCGCGGTTGAACGCCTGTGCGGCGGCGCCCACGCCGATGATCGCGGTGGGTTCGAGCGTCCGCACCGCCTCGACAAAACCGGTGACCTGCGCGTGGGGGTGCGCGTACGGGCGCTTGTGCTCGATCAGGTCCGTGCGCTCGCCGACGACCAGGCCTTTCGAGTCGACCATCCAGCAGCGCCCGCGCGCCGCGACCGCGTCGAGCCCGTCGGCGACCATCGCCTGGGTCAGCAGGTCGGCGATTCCCGTGGCCGCCTCGCCGGCACCCAGGAACAGGAAAGTCTGCTCGCGGAGCGGCCGGCCGGTCACCCGCAGCGCCGAAAGGATTCCCGCCAGCGTGACCGACGCCGTGCCCTGGATGTCGTCGTTGAAGCAGCAGATGCGCTCGCGGTAGGCACGCAGCAGGCGGAAAGCATTGTGGTTCGCGAAGTCCTCGAACTGCACGACGATGCCCGGAAACACCTCTTGGCTGGCCGCGATGAACTCGGCCATCAGATCGTCGTAGGCCGGGCCGGTAAGCCGGCGCTGCCGCAGTCCGAGATAGAGCGGGTCCTCGAGCAGCGACTCGTTGTTGGTGCCGACATCGAGCATCACCGGCAGGCAACGGCGGGGGTGTACCCCGGCGCAGGCGGTATACAGGGCCAGCTTCCCGGTCGGAATCCCCATGCCGCTGGCCCCGAGGTCGCCCAGCCCGAGAATGCGTTCGCCGTCGGTGACCACGATGATGCGGGCATCGCGGTAGGGCCAGTTGCGCATGATCTCCGCCACCCGGCCCCGGTCCTTGCCGGAGATGTACAGGCCGCGCGGGCTGCGGTAGATGTGTCCGTACTGCTGACAGGCAACCCCAACGGTCGGCGTGTAGATCACCGGCATGGTTTCGTCCGGATGCTCCATGATCACTCGGAAGAACAGCGCCTCGTTCCGGTCATGCAGGCTCTCGAGCATGATGTAGCGCTCGAGCGGGGAATCGAGCCGCCGGAAATTCTCGAGCACCCGGTCGACCTGTTGCTCCAGGGTGGACACGTGCGGAGGCAGCAGGCCACGCAGGCCCAGCACCTCGCGTTCCCGCTCGGTAAACGCAGAGCCCTTGTTCAGCGCCGGGTCGCGCAGCAGCGCCAGGCCTCGGGGAAACCATTCGGGAAGCGGTCCCGGCAGTACCCCGCCGGTCGTCTGCTGCGGCATCGAGGTCATCCTCGGCGGGCCGGGAACCGGGGGTTCTGGAAGCCTGCAGCGATCCGGACCCGGTGCTCCACCATCGACCTTCGCAGTATCCGGGCGCACGCCGGGCCGGGTCAACCGGTCGCACGAACCCGCGGGTGCAGCACGACCGCCGACGCAGGGGTGTAGCGCCTTCTGCGTCGGCACAAGCTACGATGACACCACACGCAGCCGCTGCGACACGCTCGAACGTCCGGAAATCGGCCCCGGCGCGGCCGGATCAGCGGCCGTACGGGGCGGTGAAGTCCAGCTCGGGACCGCGCGGGACGATACCGCTCGGGTTCAGGTTCCGGTGGCTGCCGTAGTAATGGGTCTTGATCTGGTCGAGGTTCACCGTGTCCGCGATGCCCGGAACCTGGTACAACTCGCGCGTGTACGCCCAGAGGTTCGGGTAGTCGATCAGCCGGCGCCGGTTGCACTTGAAGTGGCCGTAATACACTGCATCGAAGCGCACCAACGTGGTGAACAGCCGCCAGTCGGCCTCGGTCCGGTGCTCGCCGACCAGGTGACGCCGGCCGGAAAGGCGCTCCTCCAGCCAGTCCATCGTCTCGAACAGGCGATCGTAGGCACGGTCGTACGCGGCCTGCTCGGAGGCGAACCCGGCTCGGTAGACGCCGTTGTTCAGCGTCTCGTACACGCGCTCGTTCACCGCGTCGATCTCCGCGCGCAGCGGCGGCGGGTAGTAGTCCTCGCGCCGGCCGGTCAGCGCGTCGAAGGCAGTGTTGAACATCCGGATGATCTCGGAGGACTCGTTGTTCACGATCGTCTGGCGCTTGCGGTCCCAGAGCACGGGCACCGTCACGATACCGGTATACTCCGGCTCGGCCAGCGTGTAGGCCTGATGCAGGTATTCGAAACCGTTCACGTGATCCTCGGTACTGCCCGGATACGGGTGGAAACTCCAGCCGGGCTCGAACATGAACGGGCTGACCACCGACACCGAAACCAGGGCTTCCAGACCCTTCAGAACCCGGAAAATCAGCGTGCGATGCGCCCAGGGGCACGCCAGCGACACGTACAGGTGGTAGCGCCCGGCCTCGGCGGGAAAACCACCCTCACCACCCGGGCCCGGCGACCCGTCGGGCGTGACCCAGTGGCGGAACTGCGAGTCCTGACGCACGAACTCGCCGTCCTCTGTCTCCTCGTCGAGCCAGTCGCTTTGCAGTTTCCCACGGATCAGCAGGCTCATAACGGTCTCCTCATCGGTGGCGCAGTCGGCGCCCGGTGTTGCCGAATACGACCCGGCGCGCACCGGATCGTTGCACCCGCCGCCGGTCGGCCTTTCACTTCGGCGCCGAGTCAGCGCACAATGGCGGCCCGTCGCCATATCATCATAACCACAGGCCGGGGGAGCACAATGAACGCAGGAAGACTGAATGCCCATCGCAGCATGGGCGGCGGACTCGTCGGAACCGTCGTCGCGGTACTGGTGGTGGCCGGGCTCTACGTCGGCGGCGAATGGTTCGTGGCCCAAGACGTAAAGGCCGGACTCACCGAACTGCTGAGCGAGGGCCGCAGCCGGCAGGTCGAGATCGAGGCGGTGGGCATGGACGGCTGGCTCCTCAGCGGGAAGCGCTCGGGGAACGCGGTGGTCATCACGCCCTCGGGCGAGCGAGTGCCGGTGGAATTCTCGCTGACCGGCAACCCGATCACCGGATCCACGATCGACGTGAAGGGCGAGGAACGGCTGAGGCTGATGCTGCGCGAGCTTTTCGGCACATTGCGCTGACAGGATCAGCGCCGTCCGGGTCCGGGGCGCACCGGGAACGCGACCCGCATGGGCCCACCCGGACGGGTCCACCCGGGCGGGGCGGTTCGCGCCCCGCCAGCCGCATACAGCTGGAAGCCACCCGATCCGCGGGCCTTTTCTCCGCTCCCGGGTAGCGCCCGTATACTCCGCTGCGCACTCCACCCATCTCGCGAGGAACCTGCGATGGACGGCGGACCACCCGGCAGAGACCCGGCCCTGAACGTGCTCGGCCAGCCACTCGCGCCCTGCTCGCTGGGCGAACCGGTAACCGGCTTCTACCGCGACGGCGACTGCGCCACCGGCCCGGACGACCTCGGGCGCCACGTCGTTTGCGCACGCGTCACCGGCGAATTCCTGGAGTTCTCGAAGCGCCAAGGCAACGACCTGTCGACGCCCGTGCCGGCATTCGGCTTCCCCGGCCTGAAACCCGGCGACCGCTGGTGCCTGTGCGCAGCGCGCTGGAAGGAGGCGCTGGACGCCGGCGCCGCGCCGCGGGTGGTGCTGATGGCCACCCACCGCAAGGCCCTGGAAATCGTCGACCTCGACGACCTGAAGCGCCACGCGATCGACCTCTCCTGACCGCCGGCCCAGGGGCCGGCCCCGGCACCGGACGGCAACGAAAAGGCAGACGCATGCGCAGGACGAGCCTGCTGGGGCCCCTCGCACCCCTCACCGACGACATCGGCGGCCCGTCGCAGGCGACCGCTGCGCGCACCCTGGCCGGTCTCGGGGTCGGCATCACGGGGGGCGCGCTGTTCGCCTTCGCGGGCGCCCCGCTCGCCTGGATGCTGGGGGCTCTGATCGCGGTCACGGTCGCGAGCCTCGGCGGCGCCCGGCTCGCCATTCCCGCGCGGCTGCGTACCATGATGGTCGCGGTGCTCGGGGTCATGCTCGGTTCCGCGTTCACCCCGGAGATTGCCGACCAGATCGCTGCCTGGAGCGGCGCGGTGCTGGTGCTGCTCGGCTTTCTCGTGGTCACGATGGCGCTGGCCGTGATCTTTCTGCGGTTCGGCTTCGGGATGGACCGGATCACCGCGTACTTTTCGGGTGCGCCCGGCGGGATCACCGAGATGACCCTGGCCGGCGAATCCCACGGCGCCGACAGCCGCATCATCGCGCTGATGCACGCAACCCGGATCGTGGTCATCGTCGCGGTGATCCCGTTCCAGTTCCGTATCGTCGGGGGACTCGATGTGCCGACCCTGCCGCCAGCCGCGGCGAGCCTGCTGGAGACCCCGCTGTCCGACGGCCTGCTGATGGCGGGCTGCGCGGTGTTCGGTTACGCGGCTGCCAAATTCCTGCGCTTTCCTGCAGCGGCGCTGGTGGGCCCGATGCTGCTCAGTGCCGCGGTGCACGTGGCGGGCTGGACCGCGGCGACACCCCCGTTCGAACTGATCGCCGCGGCCCAGGTGGTCGTGGGCACCGCGCTGGGTGCGCGCTTTGCGGGTGTGTCGGTGCGGCGGGTCTGGCCCTACCTGCTGGTGGGCACCGGGTCCGCCGCGATCATGATGGCGTTATCGTGGCTGGCCGCGATCGTGTTCGCGGAGCGCGTGGGCGTGGAACCGGCCGGCCTGCTGCTGGCGCTGATGCCGGGGGGGCTGGTCGAGATGGGGCTGATCGCGCTATCGCTGGGGATCGACACGGCCATGGTCTCGACGCTGCAGGTACTGCGCATCGCCGTGATCATGCTCGCCGCACCCGCCGTCTTCATCATCGTTGACCGGTACCTCGTACACCGCTGGCGCAGCGGGCCCCGGTAAGCGACTTGCCACACAGAAACATGCACAGAAACATGAACACAACATGGGGTCACAACATGCGAACGAACATGGGGTCACAGAACGAATATGGGGTCAGGTCTCTCTCGGTAGCACGAACAACACACAACATGGGGTCAGGTCTCTCTCGGTAGCGAATATGGGGTCACAAGCGAATATGGGGTCAGGTCTCTCTCGGTAGCATTCCCACACACGACTCAATGGAATGCCACCATGCGAGACCTGACCCCAGGCACGCCCCCGACTCAATGGAATGCCACCATGCGAGACCTGACCCCAGGCACGTGCGTGACCCCAGGCACGCCCCCCAGGCATCCGGGCTCATCGTGTACACTCGGGCATTCATTTCAGCTCCCCTTACCGCGGCGATCATCCATGAGAGAACCAAGCGCACCAGAATTTCGGCAGCCCTCCCTCTGGGACTTCGACGCGTCCGTGCTTCCGCAGGATGCCTGCATCCCCGGAACGCAGGCCTTCGAGGTTGCCACAATCACCGGGCACGGTGATTTCCTTCAGGGAATGGATCCCGGCACCCGGTTTGAGCGCGCGTACCGGATGGCGCTGTCGATGGGCGAGGACCAGCCGTGAGCGCGATACCGGAGGCCTACTGGAAGATGGTTGCGCCGCTCGTCGAGCGGGCGCGGGTTCTTCTCGAGGATGGCGAGAACCTTCGCCCCATCGCCTTCGTCGGGTCGTCGGAGAAGCGAACGATCAGCATCGTTGTGCTCAACACCGCCGATGGCGACGTGCAGGACACTTCCGCCGAGCAGGTGCGCCGCGCGGCATCCCGGGAGGATGCGGACTTCGTCTTCACAATCATGGAAGCCTGGGGGCTGCCACCGGAAAAGGCGGGCAAGTACCAGGCCATCCTGGAACAGTACGGATCGATCGAGACGTCGCCCTATGCCGTCGATCTCGTTTCATTCGCGCTGGAAACCCGCCAGGGATCTTGGGTCGCGCAGGTCCAAGTAAAGCCGAAGGGTATCTCGAAGCGGAAGAAGACCTTCGACGAGCCGCGCTTCCGGCTCTTCACCGAGTCCGCGGACAGGTTCGCGGCACTACTGCCGCATCGAGCAGAAGGCAGCGATGGCGGCAGCACACTGCACTGATCCCGACGATCGCCCCAGAAAGGTACCAGAGGGTCAGGTCTCGCCTTGTACTCGGCGCCAGCACCCGGCTTCGGATTCACCTGCCTGAAACCGGGCGACTGCTGGTACACCTATGCCTCCGCAGGGCGGAAGGAAGTGCCGGACGCCGGTGGCGCGCCTGGCAGTCTTCATGGCCACCTGCCGCAGGTCCTGCAAATGGTCCACCTCGACGACCTGAAACGCCGCCCGATCGACCTCTCGTGCCCCCCGCGCCGTATTGGCGGCGCGACACGCGTCCGGTGCCTGTGCGGGGTGTGGCACCCGTGTCCAGGCAGCGAAATGTGTGACCCGCGCGACTGGGGCTGACTCCACCCGAACAGGCATACCTGTCGGCTGCGATCCGTGCGACCCGCGCGACCGGGCCTGATTCCCCTACGCGCCAGGCGCGCCGAACAACCCGACCAGGGATGGCGACAGCACGAAGTCGAACGATGCCACGAGTTCCGCGACGGGGTCTTCCACGGGCTGGAAGTCCGCCAACAGCAGCGGGTGCAGGTGCTCCGGAACCTGGCGGAACAAGGCATCGTCCGCGTTGCGCGGTTCGCCCGCCACGTAGATCTGGGTGACGAACGGCGAGTCACCCTCCCGGAAGACCGCCGCGTGGATGTGCGGCGTGCGGCCGGGGTAGGGAACAGGCCGGATGATGCGGAAGCGGTAGCGGCCCTCGGCGTCCGTCACCGTATGGCCGAAGCCCTGGAAGTTCGGGTCCGCCGGCGCAGTGTGCCGATCGCGCGGGTGCCGATACCGTCCGTTCGCATCGCACTGCCAGATCTCCACACGAACGCCCGCGAGCGGCCGCCCGTCCACCTCCATCACCCGCCCGGACAGATCGCTGATCCGGCCCGCAGCCCGCTCGGACCGGCCGGCGACCCGGGTTAGATCGTTGTCCTTGTGCAACGGGGGCGTCACCGGGTAGAACGGCCCGGCCGCCTGCCCCGGGGTCAGGACACGCTGCGCAGCCCCCAGCGGCAGCGACAGCAGCGCCGCGCCTCCGCCCAGAACCAGCCGCCGGCGCACTCTCGCATGATGGGACATCGGTCATCCTCCTGAATGATGGTTCATGCGGTTCCGACACCGAACCGCGTCGCGAATTCATCGCCCGGAACGACAGGACCCTTTGTTCAGCGTTTCCCTAGCGGCAGAACGGAGCAAACTGGTAGAAACGCCGGCAACGGAACTCGGATTCGCAGGCATCCAGCTGGCTCCGGTAGCGGGCGGCGCGCTGGGCGACCTGGCGTGCCGCCCGCTGTACCCCGGGCTTGCCGCGCCAGGTACCGCGATTGTAGCCACCCTGGCCCTCGTGATAGGCGAGATAGAGGTGCTCGGCGTTTTGCAGCGACACCCCGGTCATCCGGTTCGTGCGCACGTTGTACCAGCCGATGAAGTCGGTGGCATGCTTCATGTGTGTGCGCCGCGCAGTCAGGCTGCCGGCCTCCGCGCGATACTCGCCCCAGACCGGATCCTGCGCCTGCGCGTACCCGTAGGCCGAAGAGGGACGACTCCAGGGAATGATCCCGAGCAGACGCTTGCGATCCGGCCGCACATGGCTGCGGAACGACGACTCCTGCTGGATGAAGGCCATCTGGATCGCGATCGGCGTACCCCACTCCCGCGCGGAATCCCGGGCATAGTCATACCAGCGCGGATGCTCGCTAAAGATCTCGCACAGGTTGTCCTGCTGGGGCGGCGGAGCGGGTCCAAGCGTCGCACAACCGGCAATCGTGAGCCCGATCAGCCCCAGGACGAGCAGCGTACGAACCATGGTGGCCCTGCGTGGAAATTGCATCTGCATGGTCCCGCTGCGTCTGGAGGCCTGCCTTCAGCTTACCAAGCCGGCGCTCGGATGCACCACGGGGCGATAACCGCGGGCGAGGACGTTCGCCACCGAGGTGTGGGCACCACCAGGACAGTACCGACTGGGCGATCCAACCCGGACATGGCATCCGCTTATTGACATTGAATGTACATCGGATATTTTCTAGCCGCATGTACGAACCGGCCAGGATCGAATGGGACGACGAGAAGAATCAAAGGCTGCTGGATGAACGCGGCATCGGCTTCGAGGATGTGCTGGAAGCGATCGAAAGCGGTCGCATCCTGGCTGACGAGGCTCACCCCAACCCCTCCCGGTACGGTCATCAGCGCATACTGGTCGTTGAGATCAGCGGTTACGCCTGTGTCGTACCCTACGTTCAGGAAGGCAACCGGCGGTTCCTGAAGACCATCTACCGGAGCCGGATCTACCAGAAGAAATACCTGCTGAGACGAGAAGCATGAAGAAAGCCAAGCACACGGGCCATGACGCGCCGTTCCTGGACGACGAGGAGCGAACCGTGATCGAGGCCGCAGAACGCGGTGAGTTCCAGTCGGACCCCGACCGCGCCGCACGGGTCGCCGAATGGCAGACAGTCGCCTCCGATACGTCGAGGAAGCGAGCCATCACCGTCCGCCTCCAGGAACGCGACATCCAGCGCATCAAGGCCATCGCGCTGCGCAAGGGCATGCCCTACCAGACGCTGGTGAGTTCGATCATCCATCAGTACGCATCGGGAACACTGAAGGAAACGGACTGAAGTCCTGCGCGACCCGGTACCGCGGCCACCCTGCACGCGCTCGAGCGGTTATCGGAACACCTCGTCCAGCGTCGCTGCGGTGAGCACACGCTCGGACCAACGCAGCAACGTATCGGCATCCGCAGATGAGCACGGTCATGGCTGCTGATGGGATTTGCGGCTGGAATGATCAGGCAGCGTGAGGTTTGAGGGGGGATCCCCCTCGGGGAGCTTGAACAAACGCGCCCTTCGGGGGAGTCTCTGGTTACCACGCCAAGAGACGCTCACAGTGTGCCACGTTCCGTTGTCCGATCCCCAGTTTTTCCGCTTTCTGACCTACATCGATGAGACCGTGGCGGCTGAGGTCCAGGCGGCGGGGTGTCCGTACTGTGGCGGTGCCTTGCATCAGGCGAACTATCCGCGCAAGCCGCGTGGCTGTCCGGGTGCGTTCCGCGTGGAGTATTCGACCCGGCTGAGTTTTTGCTGTCATCAGTGTCGGCGCCGGACCACCTCGAGGTCGGTGCGGTTCCTGGGGCGGCGGGTGTGGTTGGGCTGGGTGGTGGTGTTGGGGTCGACCCGGGTGGGCGAGCGGACCCCGGCGGCATCCGCACTGTGTGAAGCGTTGTCGATTCCCTGGCGGACTCTGGCGCGGTGGCGCCGGTGGTGGCGCGAAGGCTTTGCGCAGAGTGCGGTGTGGCAGGTGCTGGGTGCGCGGTTCCTGCCGCCGGTGGCGGTGGTACGGTTGCCGGCCGGTCTTCTGGAGCGCATCCCGGGCCAGGGGCAGGCACCGTTGCTTGCGTTACTGACGTGGCTCTGGCCGCTCACGGTCACGGCTCCCGAGGGGCGCTGAGTTTCCGCAGAGGATGTCAATAGGCAGAGCCGAGCGTAACAAATAGCCTCCTCAGGAGGGTGGTACCGCCGGTACCGCCGACACTGGGAGAAGGCTTTTGACCACAGGCAACGATCCACGCCACCGCGATCGCTGGGCGCGGCTGCGCTTCTCGATCATTGGTCCTTTGTTCGCGGCGCCACCCCAGCCGGGTGCGTTGCAAGCGGCGCTGGCAGCACTGGCCGAACGCGACTGGCGGCATCCGGTCACCGGAGGCCCTGTGCGCTTCGGCGTGTCGACGCTAGAGCGCTGGTACTACGCGGCCCGCGCGGCCACCGATCCGGTGGCCGCCTTGCGCAACCGGCGCCGGCCCAAGGGCCACTTCATGGCCCTGACGCCGGTAGTGATCGAGACCCTGGTGCAGCAGTACCGGGAGCATCCCGGCTGGACCGCGCAGTTGCACTTCGACAACCTGTGTGCGGCCTTCGCCGGCTGCACGGAGGGGATGCCCTCGTACGCCACGGTGCGGCGGTACCTGAAGGCGCACGGGATGCACCGTCAGGCGCGTCCGCGCCGGGATACTGAAGGGGCCGAGCGGGCCCGTGACCGGTTCGAACGGCTCGAGGTACGCAGCTACGAGCTGGAGCATGTCGCGGCCCTGTGGCATCTGGACTTCCATCACGGCTCGCGCAAGGTGCTGACCCGGGACGGAACCTGGGCCAAGCCGTATCTGCTCGGCATCCTGGACGATCGCTCGCGCCTGATCTGCCATCTCCAGTGGTACCTGGACGAGAGCGCCCAGGGTCTGGTGCACGGCCTGTCGCAGGCGTTCATGAAGCGCGGCCTGCCGCGGGCCTTGATGACCGACAATGGCGCTGCGATGCTGGCCGAGGAAACCGTCGCCGGACTGCAACGCCTGGGCGTGCTGCACCAGACCACGCTACCGTATTCTCCGCATCAAAACGGTAAGCAGGAGTCCCTCTGGGGACGTATCGAAGGCCGTCTGCTGCCGATGCTGGAAGGGCACACGCCACTCACCCTGGAGGTGCTGAACCAGGCCACGCAGGCCTGGGCCGAGCAGGAGTACCACCGCACTCACCACAGTGAACTCGGCACCACCCCGCTGCAACGCTATCTGGCCGGACCCAACGTACGCCGGGACTGCCCGCCGGTCGCGGCCCTGGCCGACGCCTTCCGCATCGAGGTCACCCGCCGCCAGCGGCGCTCCGACGGCACCGTCTCGCTGGACGGGCAGCGCTTCGAAATCCCCGCCCGCTACCAGCACCTCGACCGGGTGCACCTGCGTTACGCGCGCTGGGATCGCAGTCGCGTCGATCTGGTCGATCCGCACACCGGCACCCTCCTGTGCCCGGTGCTGCCGCTCGACAAGTCCGCCCACGCCCACGGCCAACGCCGCACCCGACCCCCTGCCACGCCCCCGCTGGATCCGCTGCCGCCCTCGGGCATGGCGCCATTGTTACGCCAGCTGCTCGCCGACTACGCCGCCACCGGTCTGCCGCCAGCCTATCTGCCGATCCCCGAGGAGGACGACGCATGAACCCGAAATTACTCGCCCTCTACGGGCTGAAGTGGAACCCGTTCGCCACCGAAATCCCGATCGAGGCACTCTATGTGCCAGCACGGGTCGAGGACTTCTACTGGCGCATCGAGCAGGGACTGATCCGGGAAGGTGGCTTCGCCATGGTCCACGGCGACCCCGGCACCGGCAAAAGCGCCGTCCTGCGCCTGATCGCGGAACGCCTGGCACGGCTGCCCGACCTCACCGTCGCCGCGATCCATCACCCGCAGAGCCATCTCGCCGACTTCTACCGCGAGATGGGTGATCTCTTCGGCGTGCCCCTGCGCCCGCACAACCGCTGGGGTGGCTTCAAGGCTCTGCGCGAGAACTGGTTCGCCCACCTGGACACCACGCGCCGGCGCGCCGTGCTCCTGATCGACGAAGCCCAGGAAATGAGCCCCGCGGTCCTGTCCGAACTGCGCCTGATGGCCAGCGCCCGGTTCGACTCCCAGACCCTCCTGTGCGTGGTCCTCGCCGGCGACGCCCGCCTGCCCGAAAAGCTGCGCCGCGAGGAACTCATCCCGCTCGGCTCGCGCATCCGCACCCGCCTGGTCACCGAAGCCGCCAGCCGCGACGAACTCCAAGCCTGCCTGCAACACCTGCTCGACACCGCCGGCAACGCCAGCCTCATGACCCCCGCGCTCCAGCACACCCTCTGTGACCACGCCGTCGGCAACTACCGGATGCTCACCACCCTGGCCGCCGAACTGCTCGCCGTCGCCGCCCAACG
Source organism: Thioalkalivibrio nitratireducens DSM 14787 (assembly GCF_000321415.2). Lineage (NCBI taxonomy): Bacteria > Pseudomonadati > Pseudomonadota > Gammaproteobacteria > Chromatiales > Ectothiorhodospiraceae > Thioalkalivibrio > Thioalkalivibrio nitratireducens. The sequence continues at coordinate 3,395,420 of NC_019902.2, forward strand.
CGACCTGCCGCAGCTCGACGAAAAACTCTACCTCGACGTCTTCGCCCCCAACGAAAAACCCATCCCGCGCCGCGCCGCCGCACGCCGCTGAAACCCTCTGGAGACCCTCATGCGCTCATCCTCCTCTCCCCAATCGCTGCCCTGGCCCGAACTCAGCGACGCCTCCGTCGTCGCGTTGCAGGCCCTGTTCAGCGACTTCCTGGTCTTGTTCGAATCCCACTACCTCGGGCAGATCCATCGCTACCACGACGAACGCTCGCAGGAAAACCTGACCCAACTGAGTTTCCTGTCCGACGATCCCATCCCACACGAAGACCCGGACAGCCCGCCGTTCTGAAGCTCTCCCAAGCCCTGCGCTCGAGACGCCGCCGAACCCCCTCCCGGGGTTCGGCGGCTTAGTGCTGAGCAGACCCCTCAACGAACGTGATCAGCGCAACATCAAATCAGGTGATCACACTCACGCAGATTCCACGTGTTCGTGGGCGCTCTGGGGCAGAACTCCGAAGCGCAAGTTCAGCAACCTCAGCAGCATGTGCGCCTCACCCTGCCGAATACCCTTCTCCACACCCCGCTCCAGACCCTGCTCAAGGCCCTCTTCCCGGCCCTTTTCGATGAACCGCTCCGCAAACCGCGTCATCTCTGCCACCTCCTCGGGATAGCGCTGGCGGTAGACGATGCGTTCATTCTCGTCCAGCGCCGCGTAGATGTCGATGAAATCCAGGTACTTGAGTTGCCGCTCCGGGTCGGGCTTCAGATCCGTCAGCCCGCGCACGGCCATGGTGTACACCTCCAGCTTCCCGTCCTGCGCGAACGCCACGCTCGGCAGTTCAGCCGGGCGACCAGGTTCGGGCTGTCGAAGTGCCCCGGGCCGGCATCCGGGGCAATGAAGCTGCTATGGCTTGCCATACTGCGGGTAAGCTCTGTTTGCTGACGCCAGTGCCAGCATCATGAACCTCGAAGACAGAATCGTCGTTGACCCGTCGATTCGCAGCGGCAAGCCGTGTATTCGGGGCGCCCGGATCACCGTTTATGATGTGCTCGAGTATCTGGCGGGCGGGATGTCCGAGGCCGAGCTGCTACAAGATTCCCCGATCTCAGCACCGAAGATGTCCGCGCGGTGCTTGCGTTCGCCGCCGCCCGCGAGCAGCGGCTGGCCATCTCGCCCGCGGCTTGAGACTCCTGCTCGGCGAGAACCGCAGCCCACGGCTTGTCGCCCTGCTCGCCGACGTTGTGGAAACACGGCGCGGGACGCCCTATTCTTGCCCCATGCGCAACGCATCGACCATCGACCCGCACACACGCTCGGCGCTGGCAGCGTTCGAGCCCCTGGTGCGAAAGCGTTATGGCGCGCATTTTGCGGGCATGGTGCTCTTCGGTTCGCGAGCCCGAGGCGATCACCGGCCCGACAGTGACGCCGACGTGGCCATCTTCATCGATGCCACTGACGACCCGATACGGGAACAGATGGACATCGCCGAAGATGCCTATCAGGTCTTTCTCGATACTGGCGTTCTCATCCAACCGTGGGTGTTTACCGGCCGGCCGGACGCTCCGTGCGCGTCACCCGCTGAAGGGCTTCTCAACGCGGTCGAAGAGGAAGGCCTTCTGTTTTGAACGCGAGCCGCCTGCGAGCCAAGGCGGAGCGCGCCGTGAAGGAACCGCGGGCGTTTTTCGAGTGGGTCCGGCTCACCCCCTGATCCACCCCCTCCCCTATACTCCGGACCCATGGACAGGGGGAAGCACCACGGATGACCGACACGGTCGGCTACTACGACCGGAATGCCGCGCGGTATGTCGCCGACACCGCGGGGGTCGACCTGTCGGCGCTACGTGAACGCTTCCTGGCTGAAATCCCCGCCGGCGGGTTCATCCTCGACGCCGGTTGCGGGTCGGGGCGCGACAGCCTCGCCTTTCTGCAGCAGGGCTACCGCGTACGCGCCTTCGACGCCGCCCCGGAGATCGCCCGGCTCGCGGCCGAGCGCATTGGCCAGCCGGTGCAGGTGCAACGCTTCGAAGAGCTCGACGAGCGCGCCACCTACGACGGTATCTGGGCCTGTGCCAGCCTGCTGCACCTGCCCGCGGCGGAACTCCCGAACACGCTGCAGCGCCTCTGGGCCGCACTGAAGCCCGACGGCGTGCTGTACCTGAGCCTGAAGCACGGAGACGGCGAGCGCGTCGACGCCGAGGGCCGCCACTTCACCGATGCCACCGAAGCGCGCCTGCGCGACTGGCTGGCCGCGCTGCAGGAAATCGCCGCGATCGACTGCTGGCTCACCCGCGATGAGCGCCCGGACCGCTCCGAAACCTGGCTGAACGCGCTCGTGCGCCGGGAAACCGCACCCGCCGCCCGGCTCGTAACCGGCGACCCGACCAACCCGTTCCAAACGCAACTCTGCGACGCGATCGCCCACGCCGACGAAATCGACTTCGCCGTCAGCTTCGTGAAAGTCACCGGCCTGCGCATGCTGCTGCCCGACCTGCAGGCCGCACTGAGCCCCGACCGCGCCCAGACCCCAAACATCCTTGAGCGCCCCCGGAACCACGAGACCCGTCGTTGCGAGCGCAGCGCGGCAACCCATACAGAGCCGGACACATCCACGCCGCATGGATCGCCACGTCGCTCCGCTCCTCGCGATGACAGTGGAGGTGTCCGGACGTCACCGCGAGGAAGCATCGCCAACGTGGCAGTCCAGCCGCTGCCGGGATCGCCTCGAGCCTCCGGCCCTCGCGATGACCCGCCCACCCGCCCCCCGGCCCGTATCCGCATCGTCACCAGCGACTATCTCGACGTGACCGACCCCGAGGCGCTGCGCCTGCTGATGTTGCTGCAGGAACAGGGCGCGCAGGCCCGCGTTTTCCGCGCCGCCGGCACCAGCTTCCACCTGAAGGCCTACCTGTTGGCCCGCTTCGGCGCGAACCACCAGCTGCGCGGCACCGCGTTCATCGGCTCCAGCAACATCAGCCGCCAGGCGCTCACCGACGGGCTAGAGTGGAATTACCGCGTCGAATTCCCCGGCGACGACGGCTTCCTCGAAGCGCGCGCCCGCTTCGAGGAGATCTTCCGCGACCCGCGCACCGTCGCGCTCACCGACGACTGGATCGACGCCTACGAAAAGCGCCGCGTCCCGCCGCCGCGCGCGATCGCGCCGGGCAGCCAGGAAACCGAGCCGCCGCCGGAACCCACGCCGATCCAGTCCGAAGCCCTCGCCGCCCTCGAAGCCACCCGGCACGACGGCTACCGGCGCGGGCTCGTCGTGCTCGCCACCGGTCTCGGCAAGACCTGGCTCGCCGCCTTCGACGCCGAGCACATGGATGCCCGGCGCGTGCTGTTCGTCGCCCACCGCGAAGAAATCCTGAACCAGGCCGCGGACACCTTCGCCCGCATCCGCACCCGGGCACGCATCGGCTACTACATGGGCCAGACCCGCGACGCGCAGGTCGACGTGCTCTGCGCCTCGGTGCAGACGCTCGGCAAGAGCGCACACCTCGAGCGCTTCCCACCGGACCACTTCGATTACATCGTGATCGACGAATTCCACCACGCCGCCGCGCCCACCTACCGGCGCCTGCTCGGCCACTTCGAGCCGCGCTTCCTGCTCGGCCTCACCGCCACCCCGGACCGCACCGACCAGTCCGACATCCTGTCGCTGTGCGACGACAACCTCGTGTTCAACCGCGACCTGTTCGCCGGGATCGAGGCCGGGCTGCTCGCGCCGTTCCACTACTACGGCATCTGGGACGAATCCGTCGACTACCGCGAGATCCCCTGGCGCAACGGCCGCTTCGACCCGGAACAGCTCTCGAACAAGCTGGCCACCCTCGCCCGCGCCCGGCACGCGCTGAAGCAGTGGCGCCGACGCTCCCAGCAGCGCACGCTGGCCTTCTGCGTGTCGATCCGGCACGCCGAGTTCATGGCGGCACAGTTCCAGCGCGACGGCATCGCGGCCGCCGCCGTCTACGGCGGCTCGAGCCTGAGCCGGGGCGAGGCGCTGCAGCGGCTCACCGACGGCCGCCTGCAGGTCATCTTCTCGGTGGACCTGTTCAGCGAAGGCGTCGACCTGCCCACCATCGACACCATCCTGATGCTGCGCCCCAGCGAGTCGAAGATCCTGTTCCTGCAGCAGCTCGGGCGCGGGCTGCGCAGGGCGGAGGGGAAGGAGAAGCTCGTCGTCCTCGACTTCATCGGCAACCACCACGCCTTCCTGCACAAGACCCAAGCGCTGGCCCAAGCCGGCGCGACCTACCGCGAACTCGCCGCGTTCGCGCGGAAGCTGGAAGCCGGACGGCTCGAACTGCCCGACGGCTGCTTCATCAACTACGACCTCGCGCTGATCGACTTCCTGAAGGCGCTCGACTCCGACGGCACCGCCAAGGACTACCAGGCCCTGAAGGACGGCCTCGGCCGGCGCCCGACGCTGGCCGAGTTCTACCGCTCCGGCGCGAACGTGCAACGCATGCGCAAGGAGTACGGCAGCTGGTTCGAACTGGTCGCGGCGAACGAAGACCTGGGCGAAGCCGAGGCACAGGCCGCGGCAACCCATCGCGAGTTTCTGCGCGACATCGAAACCACCCCGATGACCAAGAGCTTCAAGATGGTGCTGCTGGAAGCCTTCCAGGAACTCGACGGCTGGGCCACGCCGCCCGACCTCGAGCGGCTCGCGCAGCGCTCCCGCGCCGTGCTCGAACGCCGGCGCCCCCTGCTGAGCGACCTGCCCGAAACCATGCGCGCCGGCGGAGACGGTTCCAGCACTGCCTGGCAGCGCTACTGGCGCGGCAACCCGGTGAACGCCTGGATCGGCGGCAACCAGCCGGCCACCGCACGCACCTTCTTCCGCGTAGCCGACGAACGCTTCGAGCCAACCTTCGACGTGCCGCCCGAGCACCGCGAACCCTTCACCGGACACGTGCAGGAACTGATCGACTACCGCCTCGCCACCTACGAGGCGCGGGCCGCCGCGACGGCGCCGGCAAACAACGTCGTTCCCTTCGAGCGGACCCGCGCCGACGGCACCGAACTGCCATTCTTCCCGAACCTACGCGTCGCCTGCGGCCACTTCAAGACCGGCCGCGCCGACGCCGAGGAACACCGGAGCCTCGGTTCTGGCCACGGGGCTCTCGACCCGGCGCGGCACTTCATCGCCCGCGCGACCGGAAACTCGATGGACGGCGGCAAGAACCCGATCCACGACGGCGACTACCTGCTGCTCGAACTCGTGAGCCCGCAAAACGCCGGCTCGATCACCGGCACGGTGATGGCGATCGAGCGCCAGGACGAAGCCGGCGACAACCAGTACCTGCTGCGCGTCGTTACAAAAGCCCCGGACGGCCGCTACATCCTCAAGGCCAACAACCCCGCGTTCGAGGACCTGGAAGCGACCGAATCCATGCGCACCATCGCCCGCCTGCGGGCCGTGCTCGAACCGCTGGAACTCGCGGTCGGTGAATCCTTCCTGCGCGAGGAGATCCCGCCCCTGCTCGGCGAGAGCTTCAACCCAGGCAACTGGAACAGCGGCCACGTCGTACTCGCAGACCAGAACGCGCACGTGCTGCTGGTGACGTTGAACAAGCAGGGCAAGGCAGAAGACCACCGCTACCTGGACCACTGGATCGACGACCACACGTTCCACTGGCAGACCCAGAACTCCACCACCCCGCAGAGCAAACGCGGCCGGGAGATCATCGAACACGAGCGCCGCGGCATCGCACTCCACCTGTTCGTGCGCGACACCAAGCTCAGCGGCGGCAAGGCCGCGCCGTTCGTTTACCACGGCAAGGTCCGCTACCAGAGCCACACCGGCAGCGGACCGATGAGCGTGATCTTCGAGGTGGGTGGCTGAAATGCCGCCGATCAAACAAGTCGTCTGCGCGGTCATCCGCGACACAGACGGGCGCATCCTGCTCGCCCGCCGCGCGCCTGGGCAGCACCTCGAAGGGCACTGGGAACTCCCCGGCGGGAAAGTGGAACCGGGCGAATCACTGGAGTCCGCGCTACAGCGGGAACTGCTGGAAGAACTGGGGCTCGTGGTGACGGTAGGCGAAGAGCTGGCGCGAACCGAGTACGACTACGATCGGGGGAGTATCGAGTTGATTGCCCTGCAGACCTTGGCCTCGGGTGACATCACGCACATGACCGTTCACGATGCCTTCGACTGGTTTGCACCGGACGAAACCAAGGCGATTGCCATCGCGCCAGCAGACATCCCTTTGCTGGGGTCGGTGTGGTATGGCCAGCAGGCCATTATTGGAATACCTCTACGCAAAGAACCGAAGCGCTGAAGCGCTGTAACATCCTCACAAGCAGGCTGTTTCGACCCACAGTGTAGGCAGGATGCGGGCTTGGCCACTCTGATACCTTCCATCAACTCCTGCCTCCCGCGAATGACGGGAGGCGAAAAGCGCTTCGCCCGTCGCCTCGAGGCCAAGCTGGAGGACGACTATCTCGTTTGGTACGACGTTCCCGTGGGTTCCCGAGGCTTTCACCCCGATTTCATCGTGCTCCATCCGCGCCGTGGGCTACTGGTACTCGAGGTGAAGGACTGGCGCCTCGACACGATCAAGGCTATCCATCGGTTCAGGGCGTCCATCCTTACCGCCCGCGGGTTGGTGAGCGAGGCCAACCCCCTGGAGCAGGCCCGAGGGTACGCCTGTGCGATTGCTTCCCTGCTCCAGAAAGACCCGGCCCTCGTCGCATCAGGGGGCCACCCGTACGCGGGCAAGCTGCTCTTCCCGTGGGGCTACGGGGCGGTGCTCGCCAACATCACGCGTAGGCAGTTCGAGTCGACCGATCTTGGCGAGGTGCTCGCGCCGCACCAGGTGATCTGCCAGGACGAGATTCTGGAGGACGTGGACACCGAAGCGTTCCAGCAGAAGCTCTGGGGAATGTTCTCCGTCCAGTTTGGCGAGGTGCTGACCCTGCCCCAGATCGACCGGATCCGATGGCACATCTTCCCGGAGATCCGAATCGGCGCTGCGCAGGCGGAACTGTTCGAAAACACGGAAGAGCCGCTGCCCGACCTGCTCCGCGTCATGGACCTACAGCAGGAACAACTCGCGCGCAGCCTTGGTGAGGGGCACCGCGTGATCCACGGTGTCGCCGGCTCCGGCAAGACAATGATCCTCGCCTACCGGTGCTTACACCTTGCGCGGGCGATGAACAGGCCCATCCTCGCGCTCTGCTTCAACGTGCCACTCGCCACCCGCCTCGAGGCTCTGCTGCGCGAGCAGGGGCTTGAGGACCAGGTGAGTGTGCGCAGCTTTCACGCCTGGTGCCGGTCGCAGCTCGTCCACTATCACGTCCCGCTGCCGAGCGATGGCAAGGACTACGCTGACCAGCTTGTGCAGCGTGTGATCAAGGCAGTCGACCGCCAGCAGATTCCGGCCGGCCAGTACGGAGCCGTCCTCATCGACGAGGGACACGACTTCGCCGCGCACTGGCTGAAGCTTCTCGCGCAGATGGTCGACCCCGCGACCAACGCCCTGCTGCTCCTGTACGACGACGCGCAGTCGATCTATGGCAAGAGCCGCCGCGGCAAGTTCAGCTTCAAGAGCGTCGGCATCCAGGCACAGGGCCGCACCACCATCCTGAAGTTGAACTACCGCAACACGACCGAGGTGCTCAGGCTCGCCCATGCCTTCGCCAAGGACGTGCTGACACCTGCCGATGCCGACGAGGACGGGGTACCGCTCGTACTTCCGGAAAGCAGCGCCCGGCACGGTCCGCCCCCGGAACTTGTCCGACTCCCGAGCTTCAGCGCCGAGGCCGACTACATTGCGGATCGCCTTTGCGCACTGCATGGCGAGGGCACCCCGTGGCGCGACATGGCGATTGTGTACCGAAACCACTTCATGGGCGAGAAACTCACCAGTCGCCTGGCAGCCGCCGGCGTCCCGGTCGACTGGCTCCATCGTTCGCATGACAGCCGCCGGTACCGCACCGGCGAGGACAGCGTGAAGGTCGTCACCTTCCACTCCAGCAAGGGCCTGGAATTTCCGGTCGTGGCTATCCCCGGGATGGGCTATCTGCCTCATGAGCACGACGACCCTGAAGACGAGGTCCGCCTCATGTACGTAGCAATGACACGAGCGATGGAACGGCTCGTGATCACATACCACCGGGAGTCGGCGTTTGTCGCGAGGTTGGCAAGGTGAGGTGAAACGGGCAGTGTGGAGCGCCAGCTGCGCTCGCGCGTATGGGCATGTCGGCCGGGCCGCCCGATCGGCGATGACCGGCTTGCCTCGCTACCCGATCTCCTGCGTCACTCGGCATTTGGGATAGCCAGAGCAACCCCAGAACTGCTGACCCGCACGGGCACCGCGGCGAACGTTGCGGATCACCATCGGGCTACCGCAGGCCGGACACGCGCGCTCGGCGGTGGGATCCGCGCGCTTCTTCAGGTTGCTCACATGGTTCCGGTGTGTCTCCATCGATGGCCGCATGCGGCCCGATTCCAGGTCGGAAACCAGTCCCCGAACCTGCTCCTCCGCGAACACGCGCTCGTGGAACGACTTGATGTGACGAATGTATCCGAGACCCTTCGTCACGTTCGGCGGCATCGGCGTCTTGAAACGGCTGTCGCCCATGAAGACCACCACGGAGTGGACCGTGTCGGACGGAACCCCGAGGATTTCTTCCACCGCCTTCACGTGCTTGTAGTTCTGCCGCAGGGGGTTCTGAAAGCGGAAGGTTTTCCGGAAGATCTTCTGCGTCCATTGCGGCTCCCGCTCCCCGCCGAAGATCCAGCCGCCCATGTTCTTCGTCTCGATCACGAAGATACCGAAGGGGGACACGATCACGTGGTCGACTTGAGTGGTGCCGTCACGCGTCCGCAGCGTGACATTGTGCAGCGGAACATAGGTGTCGGGATCCAGCAGCCTCCGGGCCGAAACGCGCACCACCCACTCTCCCAGATAACCTTTCACGGCTGGAAGAGCCAGTAACGCGAACAGAAGCCCCAGGACCGCAGGAATCGCAAACAGCCACCAAGCCTGAGCGAAGGCCTGGATAATCGGAGTGATGAAATCCATAGGCGGCATCTCGGCCATTGAAAGCAACTCGGTTAGACGCGATTCACCACTCCGCAGCCTTCAGCACGGTGCTGCGATCCAGAAGCGATTGTCCGGATTGTAAAGCGCCTCCCTCCGCAGGGCATCCCAATCCCAGCGTGACCAAACGTCGCTGGATACCCGGATGTGCATGGAACGTGCCTCCAACCGCGCCAGGGCAGCCTGGCGGTCGTGATGCAGATCCTCATCAACCGTGACCATGATTGCGATCCGTCCTGATCCAAACCAGGAGCCTTCGATGTCTACCACGACACCGTCACGTTCGACATCGGCGCGACAGTCACCCAATGGCCCACGCTCGCCTGAGGGTAAGGCAACCGCCTGGTCGGCAACAATCAGTTGTTTCGCCGCCCAGCGCAAAGCTTCCTCCGGAGCCCGAGGACAAGGCGTGCCACACTCGTGCTCGAAATGGTCCGGCTGCCCAGCGCCTCGTCTCGGCAGTACGATCTCTCCGCAGATTGGGCAACAATAGGCTGGCTCGTGAGCGCCGCTCAAAGGTTCATCGAAGACGCAGACTGACGAGTGAAGCGTGCCAGGTGGCTCGGGGACGGCGGCGGCGAAAGTCTGAAACAGCGGGGATCGAGGCATGGAACATCTCCGTCGGCATGAGTGGAATTCACGGTCATGGAGCGAAGATGGCAGGGAGCGAACAGGAAAAAACCGGGCAAAACCCGACAGAAAACCGACATGAACTCGCTGCCGCAGCGAAGATTCTGGGCGGCATCGCGGAAAACTGGGATGAGCGCAACCAGAAACCCGTCACCCTACTCCGGGCGCTTTGCCGCCTCACTGCGGAAGCTTCCGGAGCACGGACCCCCTTGTTCTCCTTCGAAGATCTCGCGAGAGCAGCGGCAGGGATCGATGGGAAGGCGTGGGCCTGGGGCATCGACCGCAACAGCAAACTCGACCTCGATTCCAAAAAGGAGCCGCGAGCGAGCCGCAAAGTCCGTACCGCCTTCGATAGCCTGCAAGCAATCTGGGCTCGCAAACAGGAGGGCGTCGCGCAGCACTTCCGCGATGATCTGGGTTGGGCCGAGGTTCCAGAGCTCGGCAAGAATTCTGGTGGTGGAAGGGGACACCCAACCGAGTACTTTCTGATCCTCCAGGCGCTTTCCAGTCAAACCGACCCGCCCAGCGATCGACGCTATCGGGTCCCTGAAGGAGGCCTGCGATACCACACGGACGACAGCGAGCAGCGGCGATGGCTGACCCGTGCGATGTCGGAGGGCTTTCTCCTGACCGGATGGCGAGCCGGATTCTTCGTTCTGTTGATCTTCGGCTCGCTGTTGTTTGCCTTACTGTTTGGCTCCGTGGCGCTGGCGGGAATTCTGGGATGGTTTCCGCTTCCCACCACCCTTGCGGCAATTTTTCTCGCTGCGGCCGTACTCGTAAGCGGCGCAATGCCTCTCAAGCGCCTCGCTGAAGATCGAATGATCCGCGCACCTTGGTGGCTCCAGGGGATTTTCGATCCCCATGACGACAAGCTCCTTCTGCTGCGCCGCAACCAAGCACGACAGGCGAACGAAGTGGTTCTCATGCGCTTCCTGGCGAAATGCCCGATCTGTGGCTCCAAGGTGCGTGTTCATCCGGGCGGGCGGGAATTCCACGGGCGAATCGTCGGCCGCTGCGGACAGGTTCCACTGGAACACGTGTTCGCGTTCGATCCGTTTACCCGTGTCGGTAAGGCGTTGCGGTGACGAGCACGGCGTGTGAGAAGCCGCGTCAACTCCACTAGACTGACAGTGCAACACGCCAACCGGATTGCCCGGCCGGCACTGCACCGGCCAAGACATTTCGCGAAGATTTGCCGGGCCCGCCACCGCCCATAGTGGCATTCGGCCCCGACTGGACGAGAAAAAGCGCATGCCCGAAACCTTGAACCGCATCCAGGAAACCCTGCTGGCGCTGTTGCCAGAGGACGGGAGCAGCATCGGGAATATGGCAGCGCGCCAACGGCTGTCCGAGACCCTTGGCGAAGATGTGTCCGGTGCCGATTACGAGGCGGCACGCCATGCGCTGCTGCGCGACGGGCGTATCGGCAAGGGCCGTGGTCGCGGTGGTTCAATCCATCGAATTCAGCATGCGACCCATGGCGACACTGAATTCAGCCTACGCACCCTGGAGGCCCCAGGGCCGGCGGCCCCGAAACCGCCTGGAGGCCAAAGCCCGCGAACCGAGCGCGCACCGTGCGGCGCGCGTGGCCTATCCAATCAGGTTCTCTCGTACCGCCACGACGACAAGCGCAAGAACAACCCACATGTCGGCATGGTGGACACCCACTCGGATGGCGTCGAGGAACGAAAGACCTGGCGCTACGATCCGCATCTGGCCCCGGAACTGCAATTCGACGTCGGCCGGGCGCAGATCGAACGGATCATCGACGACGCCCTGGCCTCCGGCGAGCCGGAGCAGATGCAGGCGGCGCTGGAAGAACTCAAGCGGCTGCAATCCCCCTTTCTGAACTGGGCCGGCAAGGCCGAGCGCACCGCCTTCACCGTCGATACCGTGTCGCTGCATGTGCACGAACGCATCGACCCGGCCACGATCCTGGCGGCATTGCAGAAGCGCCTCCGCGACAGCAAGGGCAAGGCTGCGCCCGCCTTCCAGCCCGACCTGTTCCATGCCCCGTTCGAGAACCTGCCGCTGCGTGACGCCATCGACTTCTACAAGCACGACCGCGACTGGGCAAACCGGCTGATCACGGGTGATTCGCTGCTGGTGATGAACTCGCTGCTGCAGAAGGAAGGCATGGCCGGCCAGGTCCAGATGATCTACATCGACCCGCCCTACGGCATCAAGTACGGCTCCAACTTTCAGCCCTTCGTCAACAAGCGCGACGTGAAGGACCGCAACGACGCAGACCTGACCCAGGAACCGGAAATGATCAAGGCGTTCCGGGACACCTGGGAGCTGGGGATTCATTCGTACCTGACCTATCTTCGCGATCGGCTGTTGCTGGCACGGGAACTGCTGCATGAGTCGGGGAGCGTGTTCGTGCAGATTTCGGATGAGAACCTGCATCATGTGCGGGAGATCATGGATGAAGTGTTCGGAGAAGATAATTGTAGTGGCGTGATCCCTTTCCTGACCACCACGTCGCAAAGCGCAGTTGGCATCGGATCTGTTGCTGATTACCTGATTTGGTATTCAAAGAACAGAGGTGTATTAAAGTACCGACAGCTATATTTGAATAAGGTTACAGCGGCAACGGGGGGATGGGCCTTGAATCATGCCAGATTCGACGGGTACGTCCTTAGACCACTTACAAGGCACGAACGGAAACACCGGGATCGCTTGCCAACGAACGTTTCTCTTTACAGGCTCGATAATCTAACCTCTCAAGGAGTGACTCCTACAGGCACAGTACGTTTCTCCTTCCATGGGCAACATTTTCACCCCGGCGACCGAAACCACTGGAAAACGACAATTTCAGGAATGAGATTTCTTGCAAAAGCTGGCCGACTTCAGCAATCCACCAACTCAGTCCAGTATGTTCGGTATTTCGACGATTTTCCGGTTCAGCCTATTACTAATGTGTGGTCAGATGTTACACAAGCAGGGTTCGTGGACGAGAAGTCTTATGTTGTGCAAACGATCACGAAAGTCATCGAGCGCTGCGTCCTGATGACCACCGACCCGGGCGACCTGGTGCTCGATCCCACCTGCGGATCCGGAACCACCGCCTTTGTCGCCGAGAAGTGGGGACGGCGCTGGATCACCTGCGACACCTCGAGGGTTTCGGTTACGCTGGCGAAACAGCGGCTGATGACCGCGAGCTACGACTACTACGAACTCAAGCATCCACACGAGGGCTTGCGAGGCGGTTTCATTTACAAGACGGTGCCTCATGTCACGCTGAAGTCGATCGCGAACAATCCGGAAATCGACGAAATCCATGCGCGCATGCACCCGGCGGTCGTGCAAGCGCTGGACGAGCTGAACGCAGCGCTGAAGGGCAAGGCGCCCCGGTTCAAGGTCACGGAGGGCGGGCGCAAGGGCACACAGGTGGATTTCTCCGCCCCCGCCAGCGCCACTGTAGAGTTACCCTCCGGTGAGCAGGTCGCCGCCAACGCCCTGTTGGAATGGGAGGTGCCCTTCGATTTCCCGCCGGACTGGCCGGAGGCCGCGCGCACGGTTTTCGATGGCTTCCACGCTGCACGGCGGGCGATGCAGCGGGCGATGGACGCTTCGATCGCGGCTCACGCCGGGCAGGAAGTGCTGTACGACCAAACCGATGTGAGCCGCCAGAAGCTGCGCATCTCGGGGCCGTTTACCGTCGAGGCGGTACCGTTTGCGACCGTGCTCGGTCTGGACGAGGCCGAGAGGCCACGCGAGGCCGACGTGGCCGTGGCGCGCTCGGGTGCGACGTCCCGGCAAAAAGTCTGGCGTGAAGAGTTGCTGAAGGCCGGGATTCGCGGCAAGGGCGGGCAGAAGCTGCGGCTGATGGACCTCGACACCCTACCCGGTACCCATTACATCCACGCCGTTGGCACCGTCGCGGACACCGGCGAGCGCGTCGCGGTGAGTTTCGGTCCGGAGCACGCAGCGCTGGAGCAGCGACAGGTCGAGATCGCGATGCGCGAAGCGGGCGAGCTGTTCCCACTGCCGAGGCTGCTGGTGTTCTGCGCTTTCACCTTCGACCCGGAAGCAGCGAAGGATATCGACAACATCAAGGGTATCCAGGCGCTGAAGGTACAGATGAATACCGACCTACTGACCGAAGACCTGAAGAAGGCGCGCGCCGGCAACGAGTCGTTCTGGCTGATGGGCCAGCCGGATGTCGAGGTCCGCACGCTCAAGGACGGCCAACTGCAGGTCGAGGTGCATGGCTTCGACTACTTCGATACCAAGACCGGCGAGCTGCGCTCCGGCGGCAAGAAGAACATTGCGCTGTGGGAACTGGATACCGACTACGACAACCGTTCGCTGTACCCGCGGCAGGTCTTCTTCCCGATGGCCGGTGGCAAGGAAGGCTGGTTCAAGCTGCGCAAGGACATTCGCGCCGAGTTGAACGAAGACCTGCTGGAGCGTTTTCATGGCACGAAGTCCCTGCCGTTCGTGCCGGGCGACAACCGCTGCATCGCGGTCAAGATCGTCGATGATCGTGGCATCGAATCGCTGAGGGTGATCCGGCTGGACGCAACGACAGGTGACGGACCATGAAGCCCAAGAGTCTCTCGCTGCGAGAGTTCGCACAGATCCGCGAAGCCGATGTCCATTTTGGCGATCTGACCGTTCTGGTGGGGCCCCAAGCCACGGGCAAGAGTGTCTTCCTGCAACTGCTCAAGCTGATTGTGGACTGGCCGTCAATTCACGATGAGTTCCGGCGGTTCAACATCGACTGGGGCGGAGACCTCGCCAGCTTCCTGGAACTCTATTTCGGCGAAGGAATGTCTGGAATCTGGTTGCCGAATACCAGCCGCCTGACGGTCGACGGCGCTGAGACAGACCTGGCCGACTTTGCCAAAGGCCGCCGCAGAACAGCCCGCGACGAACGCTTTTTCTTCATTCCGGCCCAGCGTGTAATGAGCCTGCGCGACGGGCTTACCCGAACGTTCACCGAGTACCGTTCCGGAGACCCGTTTGCGCTGCGTGCGTTCAGCGAACGTTTGCATCAGCTTATTCAAAATGAGTTTGCACAGAAGCCAGAACTTTTCCCCCAAAGCAACCGGCTGAACAACGCGTACCGCGAACTGATCTCCAAACATATTTTCGGCGGATTCGGCTTGGAAAGCGGGTCGGAGAAATTCCAGCGGCGGGTGACCCTGAAGGCACCGGGAAACGGCAGCGCGCTGCCCTATCTCGTCTGGTCGGCCGGGCAGCGGGAGTTCGTTCCCCTGCTGCTGGGGTTCTACTGGCTGATGCCGCCGAGCAAGGTCTCCCGGCGCGACAAGCTGGAGTGGGTCGTGATCGAGGAACTCGAGATGGGACTGCACCCGAACGCGATCTCGGCGACGATGGCGCTGGTCCTGGAGCTTCTCTGCCGCGGCTATCGGGTCTGTCTGTCCACACACTCGACCCATGTCCTCGACGTGGTCTGGGCCCTGGGTTTTCTCAAGAAGAACGGTGGGCAGGCCAAGGATGTGCTCCGCATGCTCGGGTTGAAGTCGACGGCTCGCACGAAGCAGATCGCGGGCGACGCGTTGAGCAAGGACTGCCGGGTCTACTACTTCAGGCCGGACGGTGTGGTGAAAGATATTTCGGACTTGGATCCCGGGGCGGCTGACGAGGCCGAATCCGGATGGGGTGGACTCAGCGGCTTCTCCGGGCACGTCGGGGATGTCGTGGCCGAGGTGGCAAATCGTGGTCCCTCGGAGAAGCGCTGATGAAATTCAAGGAGGCAGTGGAAGCCGCCGCGCACCCGTTGAACGACAGCTACAACCCCGGAAAGCAGGCCCTGAAGCGCGAGCACCGCGCTCAGGTCCGGGGGCGCGACCGTGCGTTCACGGGGAGCGTCGACATCGATGGAGCGTTACAGGCGGACCCCCGATATCGTCATGATCCGCGCTGGGATTACGGCTTGGGTTATGAACATCGGTCGGGTCACGAACAGGCCGTGTGGATTGAAGTGCACCCTGCCTCGACCAGCGAAGTGCGTGCAGTCATCCAGAAGCTGCAATGGCTGAAGCGATACCTGAGCGACCGCGCACCAGCGCTGAATCGTATAACCGTGATGATGGGTAAGCAGAAACCCTTCGTGTGGCTGGCGACGTCCGCGGTAAAAATTCCACCGAACACGCCGCAAGCCCGTCTGTTGCGGGCGCACGGTCTGGACCTGCCACGCCAACAGATCACACTTCCATGAACACTCCGACCTCGCTGATCCTGAACTCGCCGTACGATCCCCCGGCCCGCCATTGGGAGCAGGACGCGAATGGCAAGGTGCTGCAGGTGGTGGATGGTCGCCGACGGGCTGCCTACGAGCTGTACGACACCCGGAACAACACCCGGCGCATCGAAGATCTGGAGACGGTGAACCGGATTCGCGAGCGTGTGGACCAGTGGCGCGCGCACGGCTGGCCCGGAGTCACCAGCGTCACGCGGCAGTTGCTGGAGCACTGGCACGCGCGCGGCGAGTGGGTGCCGGGTTCCAGGAGCTGGATCGGCGGGCCGCGGCCATTTCCGTTCTACTTCTGCCAGTTGGAGGCGATCGAATCCCTGATCTGGTGGCTGGAGGCGCCGGACCCGTACCGGCAGGGCATCTACCTGCAGGGCGATGGTGGGCCGTGGGAACGCGTCTGCAACAAGATGGCTACGGGCTCCGGAAAAACCCCGGTCATGGCCCTGATCATCACCTGGCAGGCTTTGAACGCGATCCAGTACCCGAAGGATCGCCGCTTTTCGCGCGCTGTTCTGGTGATCGCCCCGGGGATTACCGTGAAGAACCGCCTGCAAGTCTTGTACCCCGGCGACCCGCGCAACGTCTACGACGAGTTTCACCTCTGCCCGAACGAATCCCTGCGGCAGCGGCTGAACCAGGTCGAGGTGCGCGTGGAGAATTGGCACACGTTGATGCCGCTGAAACCACCCGACCGCTCGGTGGTGAAGAAAGGCACAGAGAGTGACGAGGCGTTCACGCGGCGGGTACTCGGCAGCCTCGCCACGCAGCGGGACCTGATCGTGATCAACGATGAAGCGCACCATGCGTACCGGCAGCGTGCCGAAGTGAAAGTGAGTCGCAAGGAAGCGCAGGAACTGGGGATCGATCTCGACGAGGCGACCCGCTGGATCGAGGGGCTGGATCGCATCCACAAGACGCGTCGGATCCGCCGTTGCTTCGATCTCACGGCAACGCCGTTCGCACCCACGGGCAAGAGCAACACCGAGCGCGGCCTTTTCGAATGGATCATCTCCGACTTTGGCTTGAACGACGCGATCGAAGCCGGCCTGGTCAAGACTCCCCGCATCGTGGTGCGTGATGATGCACTGCCGAACGCGACCACCTACGCTAGCAAGCTGTACCACCTGTATCGGGAAAGCGAGGTTCGCGACGACCTGAATCGCCGAGCCGGGCCGCATGAACCGTTGCCGGACCTCGTCCAGAAGGCATACACCATCCTGGCTTACGACTGGCGTGAGACCGCAGCGGCCTGGCGGGAGAACGGACATACGATCCCACCGGTGTTGCTCACGGTCTGCAACCGGACCGAAACGGCTTCGCGCATCGAACATTTCTTCAACAGCGGCGATTGCCTGATCCCCGAAACGCAGATCCCCGAAGCGACGCTGCGGGTCGACTCACGGGTACTGGAAAAAGCGGAGCGCGGCGAGTCGGTCACCAAGGACAAGGCCTATGCCGAACGCCTCGAAGCCATTCTGCGGCATGCCGGTCTCGCCGACGACCGGCTCGAGGACCTGCTCGCACTGAAGCAGGAGGAGCAGTTGCGGGCATTGGTGGATACGGTGGGCAAGCGTGGCCAGCCGGGACAGCATCTGCAGAACGTCATATCCGTGGCGATGCTCTCCGAAGGCTGGGACGCCGCCAATGTCACGCACATCATGGGGTTGCGGGCCTTCACCAGCCAGTTGTTGTGCGAGCAGGTGATCGGCCGCGGCCTGCGCCGGGTCGCGCATGACATGGATGCCGATGGCCTGCTGCTGCCGGAGTACGTCAACGTGTTCGGCGTGCCCCTTTCCGTGTTTCAGGACATCGGCGGGGGCGAGCCACCGCCACCCCCGCGCCCAAGCGTGCGCGTGGAGGTGGAACCCGGGCGCAACCACCTGGAAATCCGTTGGCCGAACGTCGAGCGCATTCAGTCCGTGTTGCGGCCCGTGCTGCAAATGGACTGGAATTCTGTCGAATCGTTGGCCCTCGACCCGATGCAGACGCCCCTGAATGCCGAGATCGCACCGTCGCTGACTGGGGTGCCGAATCTGGCGCAGGTCTCGGCAATCGACCTCGAGGCTGCCGTCGATGATTTTCGACTCCAGCACCTGATGTTCCGGGCAGCACGGAAGCTGTTTCTTGCGAACACGGGCGGATTCTCGGGTGACAGGCAGTACCTTGCAGTACAGTTGATCCACATCGTCGAGTCGTTCCTGGAATCCGGCAAACTCGAGATCCCGAGTCTGTGGCACCAGGACCCGCTGCGCCGACGGCTGCTGTTCGCGTTGAACATGGATCGGGTCGTGGCCCACGTGAACCGTTATGTCCGTCAACAAAACCTGGAACGACTCGAGCCGCTATTCGACGAACACCAGCCGATCGGGTCCACCGCGCGGATGCGACCCTGGCTCACCACAAAGCCGTGCCGGGCAACCACACGCTCACAGATCAGTCACGTGGTCTACGACAGTACCTGGGAGAAGGTCGTCGCGGATATCTGTGAGCAGGATCCGCAAATCCACGCTTGGGCCAAGAACGATCACCTGGGATTTCGGATTCGCTATCTCTGGAACGGATCGTCCCGGAATTTCGTCCCCGACTACCTGATCCGCCTGGCGAACGGAAAAACCCTGGTACTTGAAGTGAAGGGCACCGACTCCGAACAGAACCGCGCAAAACGTGCGGCTTTACGGGAATGGACCGATACCGTCAATCAGCACGGCGGCTTCGGCGAATGGTGCTCGGATGTCGTATTCGACCCAGCCCAGACCCGGGATACCCTTTACCGCCATTGCTGAGCCGTGTGGGTCGCTCGGTTCTGAGTAGTCGCAGTCTACGACGAGTTCCGCAAACTTTCCGGGGCCGTACTGCCCCTGGAAAACGCGCTCGATCAGGCCCGCGGCATATGTCCGCATTTTCCAGCCAGCGCCTGCACTAAGGATGAAGCGCAGGCGCTGCTGCGCTCGCCTTGTGTGCTCCACGGCGATGATCCGGCGCCTTTGTACAGGCGAATCTTCTTGTCCGCCGCCGGACACGTTCTGGACAACCACACCTGGGATACGATCGCGTTCCCGAATGTGGAACTTGCGCTTGACTTCCGCTCCTGGCCCAAGTATTTTTGTTCCCAATTCGGGAACCGAGACATATGCGACTGCTCGGACGCAAAAAGCTGGAAGACCTTTGGGGCGTCGATCCCGAGACGGATCGGTGGCTTACGGGGTGGGTGGCGGAGATAGCTCACGCTCGGTGGCGTGAGCCATCCGAGCTACTGACGCAGTTTCCGGGCGCACGTGTCGGTAGCAGCCAGGGGCAGTTCCTGTTTCCGGTTTGCGGAGGTGGAACGATGATCGAGACGCTGTTCCTGTTTCACCAGCAGGTCGCGCTAATTCAGGCGCTTAAGCAATAGTGGGCATGCCGATGGAAGCAAAGGTCATTCGTACTGAACAGCAGTACCACGCATACTTGGACGAGGTACAGATGCTGATGGCTCAGATGCCTCCCCGCGGAACTCCAGAGAGCGAGCGGCTGGAGTTGCTCACAGTGCTCATTGAGGCATATGAGAATCAGAAGTACCCGATTGAGGCGCCCGACCCCGTGGACGCAATCCTTTTCCGAATGCAGGAGAAGGGTTTGAAGCAAATCGACCTCGTGCCCTACTTCGGGACGCGAAGCCGGGTGTCAGAAGTTTTGTCACGAAAGCGCCCACTCACTGTGCAGATGATCCGAGCCCTGTCCGTGGGGCTTGGGATCTCAACCGAAACACTAGTTGGCATCTCGGATGCGGAACAGTCGAAAAGGGAGGCGGTCGACTGGCGCAAGTTCCCGCTGAAGGAGATGGTTGCGCGAGGCTGGCTTCGCAAGATGACGGGCAAGGCGCCCGCATCGGCAGAAGAAACGGTCAAGGATTTTGTCTCCAGCCTTGATTGGGGATTTGGCGTGTCGTCTTTCCGTCGGACGCTGGGGGGCGAAGCTTACTCGCCCACAACGAAGTATGCTCTTTACGCTTGGCTCGCAAGGGTGGTCCAGCGCGCGCGCGAGAAGAGGGAAACACTGGGTCCTTTCGAGAGGTCGGCCCTATCCGCAAGCTTCCTGCGCGAGGTGGCGCAGCTGAGTTGGTCCGAGCGCGGCCCTTTGATCGCCGTCGAGTTTCTTGAGAAGCACGGGATCGCTGTTGTGATAGAACCGCACCTGAAGGGAACGATGCTGGACGGGGCTGCCTTAAAGGACGCTGACGGTACGCCGGTCATCGGCATGACCTTACGGCATGACAGGATTGATAACTTCTGGTTCACCCTGATTCACGAGATTGCTCACCTGTGGAAGCACGTTGACACCGATGAGGCGTTTCTTGACGACCTCGATGCTCCTTCTGAAGACAGGCGCGAGGCAGAGGCGAACAGGCTGGCCCGTGAAGCACTTATTCCGCGCGTCATGTGGAAACGCAGTGACGCGTACTTGTCACCCAGTCGCGAGACGATAGACAGATTGGCTCGTGATCTAAAGGTCCATCCGGCGGTGATCGCCGGACGTCTACGCCGCGAGAGCGGCAACTATCAACAGTTCTCCGAACTGGTGGGCCAGGGTGAAGTCAGGCATCTATTCGCTTCCAACGCAGAGGAGCTCGGCTGAGAATGAGGCCCACTTACATCCCGATACTAAAAGCAAAGAAAGGTGAATTCGATGCGCTGTCTCACCTGCACTCGACTCACGCTGAACGAATTCAACCGCTGTTTGAGCTGCCGAAGCTCGGACATAGCGTCCGTAGGGCCAAGAGGTTCGAGAACAGTACGGCGATCACGGAGGCCTACTTGGATGAGGTCGCGCAGCACGTTGCGCGGGTTCGGAAAGGGATGCCCGTTTTTCTGGACATGTTCCATTGGGCCCCGAACGCTCGGACGGAAGGCGGGGAGCATGTGCTCAGCTATGCCAGCAATGCACTCGAGTCGCTCGGCGTCGCGGTCAGCCCAGTAATCGGATACGACCGCTGGGACGACCTCGAGTACCAACAGGCCCTGCGACAGATGCGGCCAACCCAGGGCCGCTACTATTGCCTGAGGCTCGATTCGTCCGCGATCGAGGAAGACTTCCTGGACCCACCCTTCTTCGAGGGTCGGCTCGTAGAGATCATGACCACGATTGGGATCAGCGCCTCGGAGTGTGCCGTTCTGGTCGACTTTGGGGATGTCACGGGCAAGCCAATTCCTCATCTCCAAGACGGTCTAGAGCGTGCGCTGGAACTTCTGTTTTCCAAGGGGTTTATGTACTTTGCACTCGCCGGTTGCTCGCTGCCACCGGTTATCAACCAAATCGTCAAAGATCAGGACTCCGAGCGCATGGTCCTCCGTCGTGAACTGGTCGCCTGGCGGTCTATCCGCACCATCCATCCGTCCGTTCCCCTAGTGTTCGGGGACTATGGCGTCCGTGGTCCGAATAGCAACGACGAGGTCATAGCCCCTCATAGGAATGGAAAGATCCGCTACACTACGGATCAGCATTACTTCGTGGCTCGCGGGCACTCTATGCAGCAGCGCGACAAGGGCAAGCAGTATCACCGTCTCGCCGCCATCGTCGCCACTTCAGGCTACTACTGTGGGGAGCGATTCAGCTGGGGAGACGGCGAGCTTCTCCGTTGCAGTCTTGGCGAGTTCCCGGGTAACGCTACAACATGGATCGGTATCGACACGAACCATCACATCGTCAGTGTTCTCAGCGAGATACTCGAGTTCGAACGGCAACTGGTGCCAGCTACCAATGCACTCGCGAACTCATAAAGGCGGCGCGGATAGCGTTGGCAGTGATGGACAACAGAACCACGCGCGGGTAGCGATTCTCCCCGCGTTTTACGCCGAATCCGGCCATCTGGATTTTCCGTTTTCCGGGGACAACGCACGCCATTTCTTGCCCCATACCCTGAGTGGGGTGATCCCTGACATCGGCCCGAGGTGAAGAAAGCTGCGCGATGGGCGGGTCGACTCGTGCCACTGCCCGCGTGCCCTGTTGAGATCAGTTCGGCAGCCTCGATAATCCGGCGGCCCGTGGCAGGTAGACCGCACCGTTCGAGGGCCTCGGCGAACTGCTCGGCTGTGGCGCCGGGTCTCGTCCAGCGTCTGCGCATGAATTTGAACGCGGTCATGGCTACAAGCGGATTCAAGTCCCACTGAGCGGTGATGAATCGATCCGGGTCCATCGCCTCCAGCCCGAACGAGGACAGAGTCTCAGGTGGAAAGTCGCGCGTGTTCGATGTGACGATGCAGTCCGCATGACCGGCAATGGCGGTAGCGAGCACGTGCACATCATCGGGATCTGGAAGGGTCACGCCCACGGCGACAGACGCCCAGGCGGCTTCTGGAATCTCCCAGTCCGGAACCGCCTCACGCATGCTGTCTCGCCTGACCTCGAGGCGCCCGGCAAGATCCGGCCGTATCCGGATCAGGGCATTCTGCCACTCCATCTCTATGCGGGTGGTCCACTTCGCCGCAAACAGCCCTGCGGTGGCCAGACTCATCAGCGCATCGGTCATCGCGATCGGAACCAGCACGCAGGCATCGAGCACCGCGGTGTACCGGGCGTTTCCCGCCACGGGTCAGTAGTCCAAACCGAGTTCGCGCGCGTTCTCCGCCACGCGCTCCAGCGCAGCGCTCTGCTTGGCGCGCATCTCGCGCGCATAAGCCAGCAGATCCTCGAAGGCGATCCGGCGGTGCGTCCCGACCATCCGGTGGGGAAGTCTGCCGGCGTCGATCTCCTTGACGACGAAGGGACGGGACACGTTCAGAAATTGGGCCGCTTCCACGGTCGTGAATTCCTGTTTCGCCGGCATCAGCACAATCGGGCGTCCCTCGCTCATCGCACCTAGAACTTGTCCGAACAACTTGAGCGCCGCTGGCGGCACATCCACCGTCGGGTGCTCGCCCGTCTCGGTGGTCAGCGTGATGGCCGCGGCCCTGGAATGGTCCAGTGCCGACATGATGCAGCGCTGGGCGACGCGCGCCAGTTCCCTGTCCTGTTCGGACAGCGGTGGCGGCGAAAGCTCGCGTACCCGATCAACCACCGTCATCGTCGCTACCTCGTCGAAGTTACCTGCACGGAAAGCGGCGTAACCACTGCCCTGTTTCCCGAGAAAACGAGCATCGTCGATAAACGGAACAAGCGCGTCAAATGCAGCACAAAGAAGGGCGCGGGTCAGGCTCGCTCGGTACCACCGCCCCCAGCGTGCGAAATCTGATCACGGGGTTTTTCGCGTCAGCTTCCAACCCAACGACCCGGAGTCTCGTCCCAAGTCCTCCCGTTCAGCACACGACCATTCGCCTTCTTCGCCCGCCTGCGGCCGTCGGCACCCCAGGCACCCCACTGCTTGAAGAAGAAGGCCGCGCCGCTGGCCTCGGTCTGGCGGCGCACGTTGTCGACCCACTCGGGCCGCATGGGCCTGGCTCGCGGGCCGGATTCACCACCGACGATGACCCAGTGGATTCCGGTCAGGTCCAAGGTGCCGAGGTCCTCCAGCAACGGCTCCACGGAGCCGAAGCGGATCCGTGCCTGCACTTCGCGCAACCGATCGATGCGCGGCAGACCGTACTGCCGGTCCTCCACCGACACCCCAGCCACACGTTCGGCGGGCAACTGCGATGGCGGAAGTACCCAGGCAGGCGCTCGGCGCGCTTGGTCAGGATCTGGTAGGTGTGTTGCGGCGTCTGCGCAATCACCGCCATCACGCGATCGATGGTCTCGGCGTAGCAGTGCTTGCAGGTCCCTCGACGAACGCGCAGGCATTGGCGGCCGCCTGCCGCATGTGGTCGAGGTAGTCGGAAGGGCGGTTCTCGGTCAAACCGGTCGAGCCTCGCTCAGCACCCTGGCGCGGACCTTGGCGGGCAGGTCCCCCGGTGTCAGGAGATCGACATGCACACCGAGCAACTCCTCCAACTCGACCTGCAAGCCTCCGAGGTCGAAGAGGGTCGCGCCGGGAAGTGCGTCCACGAGAAGGTCCAGGTCGCTTCCCTCTTCGTCGGTGCCATGGAGAGCCGACCCGAACACCCGAGGGTTTGTGGCCGGGTACCGCCTGATTCTCTCGCGAACGGCATTCCGGTTGAGCGCAAGGGCCATGGAGGGTTTCATGTGTTGGCCATGAATGGGATTGGTTCTGTCATCGTAAGACAGGGGAGTGCATCACGTCATTCATCCGGACCGAGTTCGCGCGCGTTCTCGGCCATGCGTTCCAGAGCAGCCCCCTGCCTGGGGCGCATCTCACCCCCGTATGCCAACAGGTCCTCGAAGGCGATCCGGCGGTGGGCCCCGACCATCCGGTGTGAAAGTCTGTCCGCGTCGATTTCCGTGACCAGCTGCCGCCGTCAGATTGGTGGCAGGGCCATTTTCTGCTCGATTCGCTTCAGGATGGCCATGACATCGTCTACCGACCGAAACGCCACATTGAGGAGCGCGGCGTTCTTGTCGGGGTCTTCAGGGTAGTCCTGGGAACAGCGGTTCCGAATCGCTCGGAGGCGCTGCCACCGTTCGCTGCTTTGGAGAAAACCCAGCTTCTCCAGGCGGTTCAGCTTGTCGATCACCGGCCTGTCCTCGAAAGGCTCCTGAAGAACGCGCAGAACGGCCGGCAGCAGCCGAGCACCGATGGCATCCTGTAGCCGGCCGAAGCGGAGCACGAACTGATCGAGATCCTGAACGGCTTCGTCGTCCAGAGTGGCGAGCTGGCTGCCCGACAGTGGAAGCTTGTCCTCCAGGGAGGCCATGGCATGCCTCAGGTGATGAGCGTGCCTCTGGCACTGTCGCCAGGCATCTGCCAGCTGCTGTGCTGCTGCGTCGGTCACAGCCTGACCCCGGTTCGTTCGGCGATGGCAAAGATCGGCGGGTGTTCGCGACGCCCAGGATAGTTCACGAGCAGGTCGATCTTCTGTTCGCCGATCGCCTGCTGAACCTGCACCTGAAAGCGGATTTCCGCGTTGACGATCTCTTGCGGGTCGGTGATCCGCGTTTCGATCAGCAGGTCGATATCGCCGCCACGCGCCGTGTCGTCAGCACGCGACCCGAACAGGGTGACACGCGCCTCCGGCCCGAAGCAGTCGAGGGCGGCCCGCCTGATGACCCGGCGCTGCTGTGCTGTCAGGCGCATCGCACTTTCCTGAACGGTGTGGCATAACAGCAGCTTAGCACAGGCCCGGAACGCCTCGACTTCAACCGAAGGCTCGGCTGCAGTTTCCTGGCCCCAGCGCCTTTGCCCAGGATGGCCGGTACTCGAATGCTCTGGGCATCCCGGCTCCCGACCCCGAAACGGGGTCGCCGTGGGCGGTTCTGAGATTACGCCGCGATTCCCTCGACGACGAGATGTTTCACGTCCGTGCGCTGGCTGGCGTGCTCGAAGGTCATCGCGCAGATATGTCCACCGGCATCCATGTCAAGCACGGTGTTTTCGTCAAGATCCCGAGTCTCGACAACGTCGCCTGCCCGAAACTCGATGTAGAGCGTATCCGTGTCTTCGAAGTAGCTGACCTTCATGGCTTGAATCCTCGATCGAAAAACGCGTTGTGCACGGTTTCGCATCCGGTAACAACACCACAGGCAGGTAACAATTTTCCATCTCGGCGATCCTCGCCCACCGCCGGATATGTCCATCCATCTGCCGGCGCTCTTTCTCCGGATACTGCGGGACTCGCCGAATCCAGTCGTCCCTGATTCCCACGCGGTCCGGTCTGATGCGGGTCGCGTCGAAGTACGCTGTCGTCTTCATCGACATCATTCCCTTGGGAAACGCTGATTAATCCGTCATCGCGAGGAGCGAAGCGACGTGGCGATCCATAAAGCACTGATTTCGTGTTCACCCCCTGGATTGCCGCGCTTCGCTCGCAATGACAGGACCCTTTTTTCTGCGTTTCCCTTGGTGTCGAGCCCTTCAGAGGTCTGCGCTGGTCCGTCAGGGGAAACCGCCATCCGGTCGCCCACGCACCCCAGCGCCGCCGGCTTGCGCACCTGCACGGCGCCACCCTGTCCGAGAATCCACTTACAGGAAATGGGACGGAGGGATTTATTTCTTCTCCCTCCGTCTCCTTCTTGGGCCGAAGCTTGACCTCTTTCACAGTCGCCGATACCTTATTCGACATCGAATTATATTATTGATGCAGTATTAAACATCGACATGGCTTATGGGACGGAGGAGATAGCGGAACGGCTCCGGGCCGCACGCGCAGCCAGCGGGCTGAGCCAGCGCGAGTTGAGCGCGTTGGCGGGTATCCCGCAGGCGCAGATTTCCCGCATCGAGGCGGGAACCGTCGATCTGCGCGTCTCCAGCCTCGTTGCGCTGGCGCATGCGCTGGACCTCGAGCTTGCGCTCGTCCCGCGCAAGGCGGTTCCCGCTGTCCGGGCTCTGACCAAGGAGGCGCTTCGCAACAAGGCCGTTCACGATGCCGATCCTGAAGCCGACGAGGGCGGCGCCCCCCCCGCGTACTCGTTGGACGACGACCAAGATGCCTGATGTCGCCGTCCTTACGGTCCACCTTCACGGCGAGCCGATCGGCACCCTGACCCATCTCGGCGGCGAGCGATCACTCTTCTCGTTCAACGACGCCTATATCGAAAGCGAGGACCGGCCGACTCTGAGCCTGAATTTCAAGGATCGCTACGGTGATCTGATCACCGAGTTCCCCCCAATCAAGCGCAAGCTCACGCCATTCTTCCACACCGAGCAACTCCTCCCAATGCAGCACGGCTAACGCTTCCGATAGACCTCGCGCCGATGCCCAATGGTCACCACGAGGACGATCAGGTGGTTGTCCTGTAGCTCGCAGAGGATGCGGTAATCCCCAACGCGATAGCGCCAAAGCCCCTTTCTGTCGCCTACGAGCGGCTTGCCGCGACTGCGCGGATCGTCAAGGGGTGCGATCTCGTCTTCGAGGTAATCGAGGATGGCGGCCTGCCACTTCCTGTCGAGCCTGGCCAGTTGACGCCTGGCCGTATCGATGAACTCAACGTTCCAGGCCAAGCTCGCGTCTCACGTCCGCCAGGCTCGTGCGCGGTTCCTTCCGCTCCAGGGCGGCGAGCGCCAGCAGGTAGTCGGCGCGGTCCTCGAGGTACGCGGCAAGCGCCTCCTTCACGTAGTAGCTCTTGCTGCGCCCTGTAGCGGCGGCGAGCTGTTCAAGCTCCTTCTCCATTTGCGGGTCGAGTCTCACAGCGAGCATCGCAGTCGGCTCTTTGGCTGGTGGTGTCGTACAAGTATAACAGCGTCGGTCAACAACGTGATGGCCTCGGCCCGGCGCCTATGCCGCGGATGTCCGGTGCTCGTGTGCTCCGGGCATCCAGACTCCTGGCCGAAGCAAGGTCGCCATGGGGAGGTTCTGAGATCAAGCCGCGATCCGCTCGACGACGCGATGCTTCACGTCCGTGCGCTGGCTGGCCTGCTCGAAGGTCATCGCGCAGATATGCCCACACGCGCGGACTCGGGATCATCACCCGTCCGACTCCTGCATCCACGACGGGATGTCTTGCTCACCGTGCAGAATGCGCCAGACGTCGATGTGGTCGGCGCGTTCGACGTAAAAGACGAGGTGGGGGTAATGCGGGAGGTGCCAATGACGCAGGCCCGGCAAGTTGAGTTCGTGGGCGTAGCGGGGTGAGCCGGTGGCGGGATGGCGGCTGATGTGGGCGTAGGCCTTCTGCAAGCCGTCGATGAAGCCGAATGCGGCCGCTTCGGCATCCTCGGCGAGGTAGAAATCGACTGCGGCTTCGACGTCCCGTTGGGCCTGCTCGCGCGGGACCACGGGCTTGACGCTCATTCTGCCTGTCAGGCCTTGCGGCTGGGCTTGCCACCCGCCCGGGCGGTACTGCGTACATGCTCACGCAAGCCGTCGAAGTACGCCTCGTTCACCGGTGCAGAGGGCGCCGACGATGCGCCGGTGAGCAACAGGTTGCGCAGCCGCAGGCGATCCTGGTCACGCCGGATGAGTTCGCGCACGTACTCGCTGCTGGTACCGTAGCCGCGGTGGCGAACCTGCTCATCAACGAAGGCCTTGAGGCTTTCGGGCAGGGAGATGTTCATCGTGGTCATGGCCCGAGTTTAGATGGCCTTGGCAAAATTTGGCAATACAAGCTCCTTCTCCATTTGCCGGTCGAGTCTCACAGCGAGCATCGCAGGCGGCTCTTTGGCTGGTTGTGTCGTACAAGTACGACAGCGTCGGTCATCAAGATGATGGCCTCGGCCCGGCGCCTTTGCCGCGGATGTCCGGTGCTCGTAAGCTCTGGGCAGCCAGACTCCTGGCCGAAACAAGACCCCCCCGGGGGGTTCTGAGATCAGGCCGCGATCCCCTCGACGACGAGATGCTTCACGTCCGTGCGCTGACTGGCGTGCTCGAAAGTCATCGCGCAGATATGCCCACCGGCATCCAGGTCGAGCACGGTGTTCTCGTCCAGATCACGCGTCTCGGCCACATCTCCCGCGTGCAACTCGATGTAGAGGGTGTCGGTGTCCTCGAAGTAGCTGACCTTCATGGGTTGAATCCTCGATCGAAAAATGCGTTGTGCACGGTCTCGCCGTCGGACAACAAGACCACGCGCAGGTAGCGATTCTCTATCTCGGTGATCCGCGCCCACCGGCAGATGACGAAATCATGCCTCTCCGAAAACGAGCTTCCACCGCCGCTTGGGATTGTCGAAACGCACATCGGAAGCCTTGAAGATCTCCGGCCCCCAACCATTTGGAACCCAGTTACGGAGGTCCTCGTGATCCGGGTGCTTCGGATCCAGGAGGGCCTCGACCAGGTTCTCGTACCCCCAAACCCCTCCGCAGTCTTCCGGTGGGCAGGCGCGGGCACCCGCCAGGCACTGTGGATAGCGCTGTCCCTTGATGCGTGGCTCGACGCCGACGAGTGTGATGCGGTGCTTCCAGCCATCACCGAAGTCGTAGTCGTAGTCGAAGGTCTGGCCCGCCTCCTCGATCCATTCGATCACGCCGACGGTCCAGCCGGGAAGCGTCACCGTGCCCGTACCGAACCCTTCGTCGTCCGGTAAGCCGATGCGCAGCAGCTCCCCGCTCTCCGGTTCGGGGACCTGGAATTCGTGCAGGTGATAATCCTCCCAGCCCATCGCGTCCTGGATCGCGACGTGCAGATCCCAGAACGAATAACTGGCCGGGACCAGGATCTCCCGCCAGATCGGGGGCTGAATGTCGAGAAGCTCGATCCGGAAGCGGAACACGTCACGTCGCTGATTGGCCACTGCTCGACCTCGTACCTTGTCGGAAAAGTGGACGGTGCCGTCACTGCCTTGCGGCAATCAATCGCGCTGTGTGGGCATGGACACAGCGCCGGGGTCGCTTTTCGCGCCAGACAAATCAGACATGGATGGCATCCCTTTCCACATACGGGCGCAGCTCCGGGCGTAGCGCCTTGTCGGTGACGAAATCCACTGGACACGTCAACAGGTCCTCCAGGTAGAACTGAACACCGAAATACCGCTTCGAGCTGGCCGGGCCATCAAAGGTCACCAGAATATCGATATCGCTTCCCTCCTCAGCGGCATCTCTCGCCGTCGAGCCAAACAGGGCACCTGATTATCACGGAAGCTCCGCAAGCTGGACTGGGCCATCTTCGAAACCAGCGTCATCGCGAGGAGCGAAGCCTTCAGCCGCGAGCGCAGCGTGGCGGACTTAGCCGCGAGCGCAGCGTGGCGGGACGTGGCGATCCAGACGGCGATGGTCCTCCCCGCGCCGCCTGGATTGCCGCGCTTCGCTCGCAATGACGACCACGCGGAGAGGTGTCGCACTGGCTGAGGAGGTTTCGTGATAATCAGCCTCCCAACCCCCGTCCGTACCGGGGCAGGCGTTCGTCGAGAAACGGGACTGCGGCGCAGCACTATCGGCATCCCGGTAACCCACTGATTTCAGTGCAGCGTGGCAGTTTGTTTCTCAAGAGGTCATTTGATGCCTGTCATCGTGCAGAGTACGGCATCGCGTTCCAGGCAGTCTGCATCGGCCCCTTGGGCGTGCCGAGCGCTACGCAATCCTCGAGGGGATGGGTTGCGCCGAGGTGGCTGCGGCGGCGCCGCTGGAAGTCGGTCCGGAGGACGTGGTCGTGGTGCCGCCGGGTGCGTCGAAGCGAATCCGCAACGTCGGTGCTTGCGATCTGGACTTCCTCGCCGTCTGCACCCCGCGGTTCACCCGTGATGCGCACGTGGACATCGATCCGGAACCGATGTGACGTGACGCCCCAGCGGCGGGGCCAAGTCATTCGCTTCTGGTCGATCACGGAACCGTCAGCCGCAGCCGTTGAACCTCAGCCTCCAGCCAGAACCAGCAGGTTCCTACAGCAATTGCTCGAAGTCACGAAGGCGGTCGGCAGTCACCACGAGGCCCTGAGCAGCCAGCGTGTCCAGATACTCTGCTACGGATTTCGGTGGGTTCCGCAAGGCCCCGCGATGGCTCTTTGCCGCGCCGATGACCAGTCCTTGATGCAGGTCGAACTGATGTTCGATGAACCGGTCAGGGTGAAGTGCCTCGATGCCATAAGGCTCGAGCGCCGATTGGGGGGAAATCCTTCAGGTTGAACGTGATGATCGCCTGCGCGTGGCAGTGGATAGCCGCCGCGAGAACATGCCGGTCGTCGGAGTCGGGAAGGTTGAGGCTATCGACCAAGGCGTCGTACCCCCCGACCATACTGTCGGCGACGGCGTCATTCATGAGCCTGCGGGTTCGATCCAGTTGCGCCGCCAACTCCGGCCGCTTCTCCAGAAGGTTGCGGCTCCATTCGTCGTGGATGCGCTCAGTCCAACGCGCCGCGAAGAGACCGGTCGTGGCCAGTCGCAACAGAAAATCTCTCAGGGGTGCCGGGTAGAGAACACAGGCATCCAGCAGGGCGATAAACCGCATCAGTAGCCCAGGCCGAGTTCCTGGGCCTGGCGTGCGAGCTCATCCAGGGCAGCCTGTGACCGCTGATCCTGCTCCTGCTTGTATGCAAGCAAATCCTGGTAGCAAACGCGCCGGTGGGTGCCGACGCGGGTGTGGGGCAACCTGCCCTCTTCCAACAGTTTCACGAGGTACGGTCGCGAAACGTTCAGGAGATTGGCCGCCTCCTGCGTAGTGAGTTCAGCGTGGGTCGGCACGACGGTGACGGCATTTCCCTGCGCCATTTCCGCCAGCAGATCACGTAGGAGTGTCAGCGCCTGACGGGGAAGCACGAGGTCGTGCCCATCCATTCGTATGTGCGCCCGGTCCGCCTGTGGCTTCGCCGCCAGTAACCGGCTCAGTTCCCCGGCACTGGCATGGGCCAAGCGTGCCGATTCGGAATCGGGCAATGCTTGGGGCAGGCTCACGGCATTCATGTTTGGGGTCCTTTTGGAGGATGACCTGAGTCGACAGTATTCGAAACAAACGAAACGCGCAATATCCGCAAGGCTGGAACCCACGGTAGCAACATCTCGAGCCCACCCGCCCCGACACCGCAAGTACACGCTGTATCCCTCTGGGTCCCGCACAGAACACAGTCGTCACCTGCATCGTGCCACCGGGTGCGTCGCAGCGAATCCGCCCTTCGCTGTGCAAGCCCTCAGGCCAACCGTTTTCCGGGGAAGCTTCCATCCACGTAGAACCACTGGCCATCCACGCGCCGGAATCGGCTGCGCTCGTGCAGTCGCAGTCCGCGGCCACCGACCCGGGATCGGGCGACGAACTCCACTTCGCCGACATCGTCGGCCACCCCGCCCGCGGAGGTGGCGCGAATGCTGAGACCGAGCCAGCGCTGTCCCGGATCGAGTTCCAGCACGTCCGGACGCGTCTCCTCGGCCCATGTCCGCAACAGGTACTCCCGGCGCCCCTCCACGAACGCCGAGTACCGCGAACGCATCAGCGCCTCGGCGGTGGGCGCGGCGGCCTCCCCGTCCAGATAGCGCCCGCAACAGGCTTCACGCGCCGTGCCGGACCCGCAAGGGCAGGCTTCGCCCGCTCCACCACCGTGCTTCTCACGCTTGCTCATGGCGCGCACGTCTACAGACATGGGCTGACCGGGTCAACGGATTGCCAGGGTAAGGGGTCCGGTATCACCTGCCCGCCTTGGACGAATGCGGGTCAGCGGTCACTTCCGAACGCGAGCTGCCACCGCCGTTCGGGATTGTAGAAACGCCTTGTCCGGGATCGGTATTGCCTCTCCGCATAGGGCCCGTCAGCTGGAAGCTTCATTCAGCCGGCGCAGCCGGTTCAGGCTCCGGGTCTGGAGCCTCAGGGTCCCGGCCCGATTCTCCCAATTGGCGACGGTCTGAGCAGAAACGCCAAGTTCTGCCGCAAAGGCGGCCCTGGAGAGGCCGAGGCGCTCGCGCAGGGCACGAATGCCGGCGGGCGTGGCTCCGATCCCGGTCTCGGTCTCGGTCTCGGTCTCGGTTTCGGGCGGTTTCCGCGCGGTTCGCCTGGCAGCCCGCCGCGTCGGGCCGACGCCGGCCTCCCGAGCGGTTCTGGCCCCGCCGGCAGTTCCGGCCTTGCGAGCAGTTCCAGTGTCCCGAGTCACCGCGGCATCGTCTGTGGCCCGTGCATCCGGGACCTTGGGTGCGGGGACCGGCAGGTCGGCCGGTGGATCGTCGGCGTCGATGTCGATGCCGAAGACATCGCTCAGGGCGGACGCTGGCAGCGTCTGCCGTGAGGACCGTTTTCCCGCACCGGAGAGCGCAGTCGCATCGCCCTGGATCAGTTCGGCCTGATCCACACCGCGCAGGGTGAACAGAAGCTCGGGAGCGGAGTCCAGCCGGGCGCCGACGCCGTAAAGAATCGCCGCGAGGTGTTTGCAGAGGTCTGCCCAGTCGGGACAGTCGCAGCCCAGGTGGATCTCCTCGGGACGGGGGAACAGGCCGGTGTCGCGATCGGTCACGACGGCCATGATCTCGCCCGAAATCCTGCCCTGCAGCAACTCGATCAGGGAACCGATCCGGCCCTGGCAGCGTTGTTTCAGCGCCTCCCATTGCGCGGCGGGAAGCGGGTCGATGCGGATGCTCTGCCGGTACAGCTCGGAGCCCATCACCAGCGCCTCGATCGTCCCCGGCCGCATGCCGAGATGCAGCACCGAACCGTTGCGCAGGTAGGTGCGGCCACGGGGCAGGCGGTTCGCGAAATCGCTGTAGGATTCGAGGTGTTCGCACCATGCCTGGCCCCAGAAGCTCACGGCGATCCGGCCCCGGGGGGTGGCGGCCGCCACCGGTTCGACGATTTCCCCCCGCTTTTTCATCGCGGCAACGTGCCGGAGCCCCTTGGCCCTGCGTCGGGCCACGGGTACATAGGGTTTGTAGTTCCAGCTCATAGCGAGGTTTCAGCCTGGTTCAGGTCGAGGCGGATGAACTCGAGCAGTTCGCGATCATCCATCTCGGTGAGGGCCTTTTCCGCACCATCAGCGAGAATCGCGTCGGCCGTATTTTGCTTCTCGTCCATCAGCGCATCGATTTTTTCCTCCAGCGTGCCCGAAGTGATGAACTTGTGCACGAGGACGTTACGCCGCTGGCCGATGCGAAAGGCGCGGTCGGTGGCCTGGTTTTCGATCGCGGGGTTCCACCAGCGGTCGAAGTGGATTACGTGAGACGCCGCGGTCAGGTTCAGCCCGGTGCCGCCGGCTTTCAGGGAGAGCACGAAGAATGGCGGGCCTTCCTCGCGCTGGAAGCGCTCGACCATTCGGGAGCGTTCCTTCACCGGAGTGCCGCCATGCAACACCAGCCCGTTGCGTCCGAAGACACCCGCGAGGCTGCGCTCCAGCGGCTCGGTCATTTCCCGAAACTGGGTGAACACCAGGGCCTTCTCGCCCCGCGAGGCAATCTCCTCGCAAAGCCCCGCGAGGCGCTGAAACTTGGCGCTGTCGCTGTTGGCGTAATCGCCCGACCGGGTCAACTGGTCCGGGTGGTTGCAGATCTGCTTGAAGCGCATCAGGTAGGCCAGCACGAGCCCCCGGCGCTGCATCCCGTCACTGTGTTCGAGTTCTTTCTCCATGCGGCCGGCGGTCTGCCGGTAGAGCCTGGCCTGGACCGCAGTCAGCCCGCAGTACACCTTCATCTCGGTCTTGTCCGGAAGATCCGCGATGATGCTTCGGTCGGTCTTGAGGCGGCGCAGGATATACGGAGCGATCAGGCGGCGCAGGGGGCCGAAATGGGCGTTGTGATCCTTGCGCAGGGTCTTGGCGAACTCCCGGAACTGCGAGGCGGTGCCGAGCAGCCCGGGGTTGATGAAGTCGAACAGCGACCAGAGATCGCCCAGGTGATTTTCCACCGGGGTTCCGGTAAGGGCCATGCGCGCCTCGGCATCGAGCTTGCGCACCGCCCTGCTCTGGCGGGTGCCGTGGTTCTTGATCGCCTGCGCCTCGTCGAGGATGACCCAGCTCCACCGGACCCGGGCGGGCCAGTCGAGCCGGGTGAGCATCCCGTAGGTGGTGATGACCAGATCGGCGCCGGACAGGGTTTCCGGGGGCGGTGCTGCCAGATCCGCTTCGGCCGTCTCGGAGCGGTGGGCGATGAACAGGCGCAGGGTCGGCGCGAAACGCGCGGCCTCCTGTTTCCAGTTGCCGATCAGCGAGGCGGGAACGACCAGCAGGGCGGGCGGGCTCTCCGGCAGTTCCGCCTGTTTGCGCAGCAGCGCCGCCAGCACCTGGACGGTCTTGCCCAGGCCCATGTCGTCGGCCAGGCAGGCTCCGAGACCGGTTCGGGCGCAGAACCAGAGCCATTCCATCCCCCTGGCCTGATACGGTCGTAGCGTCGCTCGCAGCCCCGATGGCGGGCCGGACGCCGTCGGGTCGGACAGTTGCCGCAGGGTGTCCGCGAGCCACGCGCCCGGTTGTGCGAAGGCCCACTCGCGCTGCTCTTCCAGTTCCTCCTTGTCTTTCAGGTCCCCGGGCGCGCCGGCGAGCAGGCGCATGCCCTCGATGAACGACAAACCGCCCTCGGCCTCGACCGCCTTCCAGTGGTCGAGCGCCTGTTGCAGCCGCTCGCGGTCCACCTCGATCCACTGGCCCCGGAAGAACACCAGTCCGTCGTCGCCCTGCAGCAGCGTCTGCACCTCCTGCGCACTCAGCGTCTCGCCATCGATCACCACATCGAGCCGGAAGTCGAGCAGGGCATCGAGACCCAGTGCTCCCGCCTTGGCATCACCGATGGTCGCCGTCACTGTTGGCCTGCGACCGCGTTTCTGCCACCAGTTCGGCAGGCGGACCAGAAGCCCCGCATCCTCGTACGCGGGAATGCTCTGCAGGAAGGTATGCGCCTCCTGAGGTGTCCACGCGATCGGGTGGTAGATGTCGCCGCTCTCGATCAGCTCCGCCATGAAGGGGCAGGTCTGCCCAGCGCGGTGCAGGGGCTGAAGCAGCTTGAGCAGAACGGCCTTGTTGCCCGCCCCGGCGTATTCCTGCAGGGCCTTGCCCAGGGGCAGTTGGCGCAGGCGTCCGGAGGCGGCGAGTCCCGACGCGTAGGAGGCCATGAAGGCGAAGGGCCGGGTGTCATCGCCCTTGTTTTCGGCGAGGTGCACGGTCACCTTGCCGACCCGCGACCACAATGGCGCGTGCTCCTCCAGAAAGCCGGCGACACCGCCCAGCTCGACCACACGGTCCTGGGTCCAGGCCTGCAAACGGCTCCAGACAGCTTCCAGCACCGCCGCCGAGAGATACTCCGCTCCCCGCATCGGAGGCGCGTTCAGGATCCATTCTGTCAGTTGGGTGGCTCCGGGGGGAGGCACGCTTGGGGCATCGTCCGACCCCTCCGGCAGATGGCATATCGCCCGCAGGAATTCCTCGGCGATGCTCCGCCAAAAGAGCAATGTGGCATCCGCAGCCCCGTGTGCGGCCTTCCGGCCCGCGAGGTGCGCCAGACCCGCCGCTTCGCTCTCGGCAAAAACCGCACACAGAGGGCTCTCCGGATCCCCGCACACGACCCGGCCACCGGGGGTCAATCCGAGCAGGCCCGTCTCCGTAACGTCCATCATGCGCTTCCTGTCAGGAATCAACGGTCCGAAGCGTAACGGCCCTGACGGACCGGCTCCAACCGCAGTGCGCGCCCGCACGGGGACAGCACACGCGTCGCTCCACTGGCACACTCCGGGATGGCGCACCGTGCAGTGTTGAATCGCAAGACCCCGCCCAGCCGGCGAGGTTAGACTGAAATCGAGCAGCGACGATGAACAACCTGGGAGCCGCGAACATGTACCGCGCAACGATACAGACCAAGGCACCAACGGCATCAGGGACCGTCGGGTGACGCGGACTGTCCAAACCCCGACGGAGTACTGGTTCGAGGAGCGTTGCCACATCACCGAGTGGTGGAATACGCCGGACGACGCCGCGGTGTCGGTGGCGCGCGCCCGCGTGGAACCCGGCGTGACCACACGGCTTCACCGCCTGAACGGCGTGACCGAGCGCTACGTGATCCTCGAGGGAAAGGGCTGCGCCGAGGTGGCCGGGGCGGGGCTGCTGAAAGTCGGCGCGGGCGACGTGGTCGTGGTGCCGCCGGGTGCGTCGCAGCGAATCCGCAACGTCGGCACTGGCGATCTGGTCTTTCTCGCCGTCTGCACCCCGCGGTTCACCCGCGATGCCTACGAGGACATCGATCCGGAACCGATGTGACATGAGGCCCAGCAGCGGGGCCAAGTCATTCATTTCCAATCGATCACGGAACCGCCAGCCGGGCGCGGCTGCACCCGGGCATCCGCGCGGCAACGGGCCACGCACTCGGGACCGCCAGTCGCAACAGGATATCTCTCAGGGGTGCGGGCTAGAGAACACAGGCATCCAGCAGGGCGACAAACCGCATCAGTAGCCCAAGCCGAGTTCCGGGGCCTGGCGTGCAAGCTCATCCAGCGCAGCCTGTGACCGCTGCTCCTGCTCCTGCTTCTACTTGTGTGCAAGCAAATCCTGGTAGCGAACGCGCCGGTGGGCGCCGACGCGCGTGTAGGGCAACCTGCCCTCTTCCAACAGTTTCACGAGATACGGTCGCGAAACATTCAGGAGCTTGGCCGCCTCCTGCGCAGTGAGTTCAGCGTGCGTCGGCACGACGGTCACGGCGTTTCCC
This sequence comes from Thioalkalivibrio nitratireducens DSM 14787, assembly GCF_000321415.2. Lineage (NCBI taxonomy): Bacteria > Pseudomonadati > Pseudomonadota > Gammaproteobacteria > Chromatiales > Ectothiorhodospiraceae > Thioalkalivibrio > Thioalkalivibrio nitratireducens. The sequence goes on from NC_019902.2 coordinate 3,432,312, forward strand.
TGCGCCATTTCCGCCAGCAGATCACGCAAGAGTGCCAGCGCCTGACGGGGAAGGACGAGGTCGTGCCCATCCATTCGTATCTGCGCCCGGTCCGTCTGTGGCTTCGCCGCCAGTAACCGGCTCAGTTCCCCGGCACTGGCATGGACCAGGCGTGCCGTTTTTGGAATCGGGCAATGCTTGGGGCTGGGTCACGGGTACTCATGTTCGGAGTCCTGTTGGCGGATGGCCTGAGTCGACAGCATTCGAAATAAACGAAACTCGCAATATCCGAACCTGATTATCACGAAACCTCCTCAGCCAGTGCGATACCTCTCCGCGTCGGTCGTCATTGCGAGCGAAGCGCGGCACTAATGCGCATAGCGCATTGAACAGCCGCAGGCTGGCCCGAAGGGCGAGCGCAGCGAGTAATCCAGGCGGCGCGGGGGGACCATCGCCCTCTGGATCGCCACGTCCCGCCACGCTGCGCTCGCGGCTAAAGGCTTCGCTCCTCGCGATGACGCTGGTTTCGAAGATGGCCCAGTCCAGCTTGCGGAGCTTCCGTGATAATCAGGTATCCGAAAGGCTGGAACCCACGGAAACAGCAGCTCGAGGAGAATGTCGATCAGCTCACGTACCAAGAATAACCGTTCCCTGCTGACAAGGATGTGATCACACGGGGCTTGATAGCAAATGACACGCACCATTGGTTGCTTTCAAGGACACCCTACGGCATCGAAAATCGATCCTCTTGAGAAACAAACTGCTAGGACAACATGAAATCATGTGGGTTACCAGAGTGCCGATGGTGCCCCACTGCAGTCCCGGTTTCTCCGCGAACGCCTGCCCCGGTATGGACCCGGGGATGGGATGCTGATTATCACGAAACCTCCGCAGCGAGTGCGACGCCGTTCTGCGTCGGTCGCTCGTCATTGCGAGCGTAGCGCGGCACTAATGCGCGCAGCGCATTGAACAGCCGAAGACTGGCCCGCAGGGTGAGCGCAGCGAATAATCCAGGCGGCGTGGGGACGACTCACGCCGTTTGGATCGCCCGTCCCGCCACGCTGCGCTCGCGGCTAAAGGCTTCGCTCCTCGCGATGACGGTGGTTTCGATGACGGCCCGTTCCAATTTGCGGAGCTTCCGGGATAATTAGGAAATCGATTATATAACGATGATCCGGATTTATCGGGAGCCATTTTTTCGCGATGGCACCCCATATGCCTTGACTAATAGGAATATGCCCGTCTACACAACAGGCATAGTCGTTTTGGACGTTCTTACCCCGATGCCAATACCAGAATCTCCCTCGGCAGATTCACAAGCCGCCGAGGGCGACACAGCACCGGGGCACATCACGTACGGACTGCCTGGAGTCGAGGCGCATGAACTGTCAAGTTGATCACACAACAGCAGCGAACACGACCTACGATGCCGTGATCGTCGGCTCCGGCGTGAGCGGATCCATCATCGCCAAGGAACTGAGCGACAATGGGTTTCACGTCCTCGTGCTGGAGGCAGGACCCGGCCACGAGTTCACGGTCCCGGCTTACCAGCAATACCTGGAACGGTTCTACGCTGCCCCGACGAAGGACAACAACTCCCCGTACCCGGAGAATTCCAATGCCCCGATGCCCAGGAGTCCGGATACGCGCAAGCTACAGCCTGGCGAGACCGACGGGAGCAGCTACCTGGTGCAGAAGGGTCCGCTGGCAATCGACAGCACGTATACCCGGGTCGTCGGCGGCACGACCATGCACTGGGAAGCAAAGGCACTGCGCATGCTGCCCCAGGATTTCGAGATGCGCAGCCGCTTCGGCGTCGGGCTGGACTGGCCCCTGGGGTATCAACAACTTGCCCCCTATTACCGCAAGGCGGAGTTCGAGCTCGGCGTCTCTGCCGATGTCGAGGATCAGAACTATCTCGGTATGGACTTCGGCGACGACTACGTCTTTCCCATGCGCAGGATGCCCCCGTCGTATCTCGACAAGATGCTCGCCCGGAACCTGGACGGTACCGAGGTGGTGCTCGACGGCGAAACCTACTCGCTCGCAATTCGCAGTACACCACAAGCCCGCAACGGAATTCCCAACCCCGGGTACGACAACGGGAGGGGCTATACCCCCGTTGGCGCGGTAAGCGTTCACCCGGCCGAGGAGGGGGGGCGCTGCCAGGGAAACATCAACTGCACTCCCATCTGTCCGGTCCAGGCAAAGTACAGCGCCAAGAAAACCCTGGCCAAGGCCCTGGCCACCGGGCGGGTCGATCTGCTGGCGCAGACGGTGGCATCGCGGGTTCACGTGGGGCCGGATGGCCGCGTGAGCCACATCGAGTACAAGGCCTACCGCGATCCGTCGTCGTCCGAACACACGACCGGGACGGTGCGCGGGCGCATCTTCGTGCTCGCGGCCAACGCGGTCGAGAATGCCCGGCTGATGCTGGCCTCGGGGTTGCCGGGGCGCAGCGGCCTGATCGGGCGCAACCTGATGGACCACGCCTATCTCCTCACCTGGGGTCTGACGCCGGAGATCGCCGGCTCGCTGCGCGGGACGCAGTGCACCTCCGGCATCGAGGACCTCCGCGGCGGCCCATTCCGGCGCCGGCAGGCGGCCTTCCGCGTCGGCGTGCACAACGACGGCTGGGGGTGGGCAACGGGATCGCCGTATACCGACCTGGACGAGTTCGTGGACAAGCAGAACGCGTTCGGAGCGGCCCTGCGGCACAAGCTTGTGGACCGGCTTTCCCGCCAGGTCCTGCTGGCCTGCATGGTCGAGGCCCTCCCGGAGCCGAGCAACCGGATCACGGTCGAAGGCGGCTACAAGGATTCTCTCGGCAACCTCCGCCCGATCGTGTCCTACGGTATTTCCGACTACACCATGGCCGGCGTCTCCTGCGCTCGGCAGCTCTCGCGCAGGCTCTACCAGCGGCTGGGCGCGGAGGACTGTACCACCTACTCCCCGATCGATTACGGCTACGTCAGTTACCAGGGCGATGGCTACGTGATCCGGGGCGGCAACCACTGGGCCGGAACGCACGTGATGGGGGATGCCCGGAATCACTCTGTGGTGGACTGGAGGCAGCGCTCCTGGGATCACGAAAACCTGTACCTGGTCGGTGCCGGCAGCATGCCGACCATCGGCACTGCCAACACGACCCTCACCCTGTCGGCGCTGTCGTTCCTGAGCGCCAAGCACATGGTGCGGGAACTCAAGCAGCACCAAGCGACCACCACCGCCGCAGCCAACTCCTAGAGGGTCAGAGGGTATGAGCCTCCGAAAAATCACGAGCATCGCAGAGCTGCACAAGTACCTGCACGCTGCGCTTCAACTGGAACACGCCACGATTCCGCCCTACCTGACGGCGCTGTACTCCCTCTCTCCGGGAACCAACTCGGACGCAGCCCGCGTCCTGCGGGTGGTCATCGTGGAGGAAATGCTGCACCTCACACTCGCGGCGAACATGCTCAACGCGGTAGGTGGTTCACCCGAACTTACGAGGCCGGGCTTCGTGCCGCAATATCCGACACGGCTTCCGGACGGAGAGACCGACTTCGAGGTCGGTATCCAGGCGTTCTCCAGGGAAGCGCTGGAGACCTTTCTAAAGATCGAGCGCCCCGCCCGTTCGCCCGAAGAAGGCTCCGGGTTCGTGCGCCGCCCTCGCTCCGAAGGTGCGGTGCTGCCGACGTTCATGCACGACGACGACACCGAGATGCATTTCTATAGTATCGGCGAGTTCTATCACGAGATCGGCCGCGGGCTGAAATCCCTTCACGAGGAGATGAGCGCACGGGGCGAGAACCTGTTCTCCGGCGACCCCAGCCGGCAGATCACACCCGATTTCTACTACTCGGGCGGCGGAGAGATCATCCCGGTGGTGGACCTCGACTCGGCCCTCGAGGCGATCCGCCTGATCTCCGAACAGGGAGAGGGCATCGGCGGCGCGATTTACGACTACGAAGGCGAGATCTCGCATTACTACCGCTTTCAACAGCTCGTGCTCGGGCGCTACTACCAGAAGGGGGACGAGGCCGACCAGCCGAGCGGCGAGCCCATCGCCGTCGACTGGGGATCCGCCTACCCGGTCAAGCGCAATGCCCGTCTGGACGACTACCCCAGGAACTCCGAGCTGCATGCCGCCGCGGTGCGCTTCGGCACGGACTACCAGGCTCTTCTCGGAACGCTGACACAAGCGTTCAACGGCGAACCGGGGCTCCTCGAGGCCGCAGTGGGCGAAATGTTCCGCATCAAGGAATCCGCACTACAGTTGATCCGGAACCCGATTCCGGGGATGGACGGCGTCAACGCTGCACCCGTCTTCGACGTCCGGAGTTCGGAAGGGGGAGACCATGAGTAACGGCGCGGAGAACCTGCAGGACTTCCTTGCCTTCTCCTCTTTCGTGACCGGCTTCCCGCTGTTTCGACTCCGGGGAACCGGGCAGGCGGAGCCCTACCTGTCCACCGTCGTCAAAGTGGTGGGAGACGGCACTACCCGCGAACTGCTCAGCCGGTTCCGTGCCATTCAGACGGAGTCCGGCGACGATGTCACCGCGATGGAGGCGTCGTTGCGGGCCCGCATTCTCAGCGACGAACGGCTGGGGCCCATCGCACGCAACATCATCAAGCTCTGGTACATCGGCACCTGGTACCAGCTCCCTGCCGCGTGGCGGGATGCCTTCGGAGTGCTGGAGCACGACTCGACGTTCGTGGTCTCGCCGGCCGCGTACACCGAAGGGCTTCTCTGGCCCGCGGTCGGCGCGAATCCGCCGGGGGCAAAGGGTCCGGGATACGGGACCTGGGCCGAGCCGCCACGCTTTCCCGATGTCCCGTAACCAGGAAAAGGGCGTCCTATGAGCAACGAACCCGGAAATCTCCTTGAGTTCATGAACGATGGCACCCTCGGCGCGCCATTCTTCGAGAAGGTGACTCTCGCCAACCAACAGGACGACGGTTACTGGATCCAGGCCGTGGACATCAACGGCAATGGCAAGCTGGATCTGGTCACTTCGGGCCTGGCCGTGGGCCGGGTCGTCTGGTACGAGAACCCGACATGGAAGCGGCGGACCATCGCCGATTTCCCGTTGCCGGTCGCCATCGATACCGGCGACATCGCCGGCAACGGGCGCAACGATCTGGTGATCTCCCACAATTACGGCAACTGCATGTTCTGGTGCCGGCCGGAAGACGGCAAGATCTCCTGGCTCGAGAACCCCGGGCATTACGATGACGATGAGCTCTGGAAGGTGCACTTCGTCAGCGACCTGATGGCGGCGCATCGCCTGCAACTCGGGCATTTCACGCAAACCGAGCGGCTGGAGTTGATGGCCTTGCCGGTGGTCGGCTGCCAGCCCTATGGCAAGGGGGTCCATGAGCCGGTCGCGGTCACGATCTTCGACCGCCCGGATGACGTCCACTCCGCCCCCTCCTGGCGCGGCCGCATCATCGACAACGAGAGCTTTCGCATCATCCATGGCGTGGTCCGCGAGAAATTTGGCGGACGCTCCGGCGTCGGGCTCGACTCCGTGCTGCTGGCCAGCGAAGAGGGCATCAGCTGGTTTTACTACGACGTCGAACAGTCCCGATGGCAGACGATACCGTTCGGTGCGGGTGATCAGACCGGACAGGCGGGCACGTTCCGGGGGTGCGGGAACGTCGCCTATGGCCGCGTGGGGAACGATCCCTATGCCTACATCGCGACGATCGACCCCTTTCACGGCAACATCGTCACCGTCTACACGCGCAAACCCGGCCAGGCGCTGACCGATCATCCCTGGCGCCGAACCATCCTCGACACCTTCGGACCCTTCGACCCCGAGACTCAAGGGCCCGGCCACCACGTCGTGGCCGGCGACTTCGATGGCGACGGCGACGACGAGTTCCTGGTGGCGCTTCGGGGTCCGCTGCCCCATCAGGGTGTCTACTACTACAAGGCCATCGACGTCGAGCAAGGTCTGTTCGAGCGCTGGCGCGTCTCGTCCGCATCGGCTGCCCGCATCGCGGTCGGCGATTTCGACGGCGACGGACGTCTGGACTTCGCCACCACCGGCTATTACACCCCCGGCTACTACCTCTGCGACAACTCGCAGGTCAACATCTACCTGAACCGGTTCGCGAGCCTTTAGGCGATGCCCATCCGCTTCGGCCGCGAAGTCACCGGCAACCTGGGCACTGCCGAGTCGCGGGAGTGGCTGGTAACCAACGGCACGGGCGGCTACGCCTCGGGCACTGTGGCGGGATCGCTCACCCGTTCGTATCACGGCCTGCTGGTCGCGGCCGTGCGCCCCCCCGTGGACCGGCGCCTGATGCTGGTGAAGTTCGAAGAGACCGTAACCTATCGCGGCGGCACCCATGCTCTGAGCAGCAACCGGTGGGCGAGCGGCGACATCGCGCCGCACGGCTACCGGAACATGCAGTCCTTCGATCTTGAGGGCTCGGTCCCACGGTGGTGCTTCGCCTGCGCCGATGCCCTGATCGAAAAGCGCGTGTGGATGGAGCACGGAGCCAACACCACCTACGTGGCGTACACCGTGGTGGCGGCCGTGGAACCGGTACGACTGAGCACCGCGGCAATCGTGGACAACCGGGTGTTTCACAATACCGGGCAGGTCGCCTGGCCGGTCTCGGTCGAGGTCCTCGGCGATCGCGTGTGCGTGGTTTCGGGCGGACCCGACGCGCTGGCGCTGACGCTTGCAACGAACTCGGGGGCGATATCGGCCGCTTGCGAGATGTACCACGATTTCGCGCTCCCAGCAGAAGCGCTGCGCGGCCTGCGCGACTGCGACGACCACGTGCACGCCGCCACCTTCGAGGCCAGCATCGCCCCGGGCGAGACGCTCGTGTTGCTGGCCAGCGCCGAAGAATCGCCCACGCTCGACACTGGGGCCCTGGAGCGGCGCCGGGAACGCGATCGAATGCTACTGCAACGGTGGCGGAACGCCCGCGCCGGTGGCGCAGGCGAACCTGAACCGTGGGTCGAGCAGCTGGTGCTCGCCGCCGACCAGTTCGTCGTGGACCGGCCCTCTCCCGGGCGGCCCAACGGCAAGAGCGTGATCGCCGGGTATCACTGGTTCGGTGACTGGGGACGCGACACGATGATCAGCCTGCCGGGCCTGACGCTCGCGGCCGGACGTCCGGAGATCGCCGCTCCGATCCTCGAGACCTTCGCGCAGTTCGTCAGCGACGGCATGCTCCCCAACCGTTTCCCCGACGCAGGCGAACAGCCGGAGTACAACACGGTCGACGCGACGCTCTGGTACTTCGAGGCGGTACGTGCCTATCACGAGGCTACCGGCGACGATGCGCTGCTGCGCAGACTGTTGCCCACGCTGCGGGACATCGTCGACTGGCATGTGAAGGGTACGCGCTACGGCATCCGGGTGGACCCCGCCGACGGCCTGCTGCGCTGGCAGCACGATGGCGTGCAGCTGACGTGGATGGATGCGAAGGTCGGCGACCATGTGATCACGCCGCGCAGCGGAAAACCCGTTGAAGTCAACGCGCTCTGGTACAACGCCCTGTGTGCGATGGCCGATTTTGCCGAGCGGCTTGGCGAGGACGGCGCGGCCTACCGGGAGCGGGCCCGTGTGGCACTGGCCGGCTTCGATCGCTTCTGGAATCCCGATACGGGCCATTGTTTCGATGTACTCGATGGACCCGATGGGCACGAAGCCTGCCTGCGCCCCAATCAGATCCTGGCGGTGGCGCTCCACGCGTCCCCGCTACCGCCGGAGCGGCAGGGCCTGGTACTCGATGCCTGTGCCCGCACCCTGCTGACTTCGCATGGCCTGCGCTCCCTGGCAGTGTCGGAAACCGCCTACCAGGGAATCTATCAGGGCGACCAGTTCCATCGAGACGGCGCCTACCATCAGGGCACGGTCTGGGCCTGGCTGATCGGGCCTTTTGTCGATGCACACCTGCGGGTTCGCAAGGATCCCGCTGCGGCTCGGCGCCTGTTGCAGCCCTTCGGCGACCACCTGGGCAATGCCGGACTGGGCACCATCAGCGAGATTTTCGACGGGGACGCCCCGTTCGAGCCCAGAGGTTGCATCGCTCAGGCATGGAGTGTCGGCGAGGTTCTGCGCGCCCTGGTGCGCATCGAGCGCTTCGAGACGGCGCATGACCCGGTTTCCCAGCCACCACCGAAGGTCGACGCATGATGATGAAAGGGAAGGAAGCAGACCGTCTCCGCAGCAGCTATGCGGCCCGGCACCCCGAGAGCTGGCTGCGCTGGGGGCCGTATCTCTCCGAGCGCCAATGGGGCACGGTGCGCGAGGACTACAGCCCCGGTGGCAATGCCTGGGATTATTTCCCGCACGACCACGCGCGATCGCGCGCTTATCGCTGGGGCGAGGACGGTCTCGCCGGCATCTCGGACGATCAGCAGCGGCTGTGTTTTGCCCTGGCGCTCTGGAACGGCCGCGACCTTATCTTGAAGGAACGGCTGTTCGGCCTGACCAACTCCGAGGGCAACCACGGCGAAGACGTCAAGGAATACTATTTCTACCTCGACAATACGCCGACCCACAGCTACATGAAGTGGCTGTACAAGTACCCCCAGCAGGCGTTTCCCTACGAATGGCTGGTCGCAGAGAACGCACGACGCAAGCAGACCGACCCGGGAGCGATGGAGTTCGAGCTCATCGATACCGGGGTTTTCGCCGACGATCGGTACTTCGACGTCGAGGTCGAGTATGCCAAGGGAGCGGTCCAGGACATCCTGGTCAGGATCCGCGCAACCAATCGCGGCCCTGACCCCGCCACCCTGTACCTGCTGCCGACGTTGTGGTTCCGGAACACCTGGTCGTGGTATCTCGAGTCCATGCCGCCAAATCTCGCGGGGAAGAAGCCCGTCGATGGCGCTGGGATCTCCACAGTGCTCGCGACGCCTGCCCCCGGCGACGACAGCCTCGACCCGATGGCGCTCTATTGCCAGGGGACCGACGATCTCCTGTTCGCAAACAACGAGAGCAATGCCGCGCGGCTATGGGGCATGGCCGACAGTCCTCCCTATCCCAAGGACGGCATCAACGATCACATCGTGAACGGCAGTCCCACGGTCGATCCCACCCTGACCGGCACCAAGGCAGCGGCCGTGTACCGCCTGGAGATCGCGCCCGGTGCCACGCAGGAGATCCGGCTGCGCCTGTGCGATGACCTCGCAATGGCCGACCCGTTCGGTCCCGACTTCGACACCGTGCTGCGGACACGCTCGGCCGAAGCCGACGAGTTCCACACTGCCCTGCAGCCGCAGGACCTGAGCGAGGAACGCCGCGCCATTCAGCGCCAGGCGTACGCCGGCATGCTGTGGAGCAAGCAGTACTACCACTACATCGTCAAGGATTGGCTCAAGGGCGACCCGGCGGGCCCCGCGCCACCCGCGTCGCGCGAACGCAACCGCGAATGGGTCCACTTCCACGCCGACCATATCCTGTCGATGCCGGACAAGTGGGAGTATCCCTGGTTCGCTTCCTGGGACCTGTGCTTTCAGGCTGTGGTGTTTGCACGCCTCGACGCCGAGTTCGCCAAGGAGCAGCTGCTGATCCTTGCACGTGAATTCTTCATGTCCCCGAACGGCGCCATTCCAGCCTACGAGTGGTCGTTCAACGACGTCAATCCGCCGCTGCACGCCTGGGCGGCGCTGCGCATCTTCCACATCGACAAGCAGCAACGCGGCGGAGACGGCGACACCCGCTTTCTTGCCGACGTCTTCCGCTACTGCCTGATGTATTTCACCTGGTGGACGAATCGCAAGGATCCTTCCAACAGGAACCTGTTCGAGGGAGGGTTTCTGGGCCTTGACAACATCTCCGTGATCGATCGAAGCCACTTGGGCGAGCTGGAAGGGCAGCTGGGAAGACCGCTGGATCTCTATCAGTCCGATGGCACCAGCTGGATGGGCATGTTCAGCCTGAACGTGATGGAGATGGCCTTGATTCTGGCTGAACACGGCGCAACCGAATATGCCCGACTCGCGAGCAAGTTCTTCCAGCATTTCGTTTTCATCGCCGACGCGATGAACAGCATCGAGCGCCGTTCGCAAGGCCAGGTGTCGGTGTGGGACGACGAGGACGGCTTCTTCTATGATGTCCTGAAGGTCGGCGGAAACCCCGAGCAGTACCATACCCTGCGCCTGCGATCGCTGGTGGGGATCGTGGCGCTGTTCCCGGTGGCCGTCCTGGATCTCGATGCGATCGAGCCGACCAGCGCGAAGGGGCTCAAGGGGCGCATCGAGTGGTTCGTTGCGCAGCATCCCGAACTGCTCGACCAGGCGCTGACGACGCATGACTCGGGTGCCGAGCGCCATCTGCTCACCTTCGTCAAACCGGAACAGCTCCGGCGCGTGCTCACCCGCGTGTTCGACGAACTCGAGTTCCTCAGCCCTCACGGCATCCGGGGCATCTCGCGGGCCTATCGGGACAAACCGTTCAGCATGCAAATCGATGGGGTGACGCTCAGTGAGCGCTATGAACCGGCAGAGTCGTCGGTCGGTCTTTTTGGCGGCAATTCCAACTGGCGCGGACCAGTATGGTTCCCGATCAACTTTCTGCTGATCGACGCGCTACGGCGCTATCACGCGTTCTTCGGTGACAGCTTCCAGATCGAGTATCCCGCCCGCTCCGGCCGCAGATGCGACCTTCGGGAGATCGCCGACGATCTGGCCGAACGCCTGGTCGGAATCTTCGAACGGGGCACCGCTGGAAGACGTCCCGTCCACGGGGGCAACGAGATCTTCCAGGACGATCCCAACTGGCGCGACCTGTTCCTGTTCTACGAGTACTTTCATGGCGACAACGGGGCCGGCATTGGCGCCTCCCATCAGACCGGGTGGACGGGGCTGGCCGCAGAACTCCTCAGCAGCAAGGGCTGAAACATGGCAAACGACGCGAAGCTGGACCGGAACAAGATTTCATTCGGTGTCACCCCCACCCTGTGGTGGAACGACGATTTTCTGGATATCGATATCGGGATCCCGTTCGGCCAGTGCGTGAGCGAAATGGCGCTGGCGGGGTTCGAAGGCTGCAGTGTCGGCCACAAGTTCCCGACCGACGTCGAGGAACTCACGCGTGAGCTCGGCCTCCGGGGCCTGCGCGTTTCCGAACCCTGGACGAGCCTCTTCTTCACCTGCGAGGCCATGTATGAGCGGACGGTCGCGGAGTTCCGGCAGTCACTCGAGTTCATCAAGTCCGTGAACGGCAGCGCCATGGTCGTCGCCGAACTAGGGCACTCGGTGCACCAGCGCCCGGTGGCGCTGTTCGCCAACCGTCCCGTGTTCGACGACCGCCAGTGGGATACGCTCGCGTCGGGGCTCAACGAACTGGGCCGAATCGCCAGCACCGAGGGGATCCGGCTTTGCTACCACCATCACATGGGCACCGGTGTCCAGACGCGAGCCGAGGTGGACCGGTTGCTGGCGTCGACCGACCCGGAGCATGTCCATCTGCTTTTGGACACCGCGCACCTGCTGTTCTCGGGCGATGATCCGCTGAGTCTGGCCCGGGACCATGCGTCACGGATCGGACACCTGCACTTCAAGAATCTCAGGCAGCCCGTGCGGGACCGGGTGATCAGGGACCACCTCTCGTTCAAGGAGGCGATCCAGGAAGGCATCTTCACCGTCCCGGGCGATCCCAGTGGCTGCATCGACTTCCGACCCATCGTGCAGGTGCTTGCGGAGAACGACTACCAGGGCTGGCTGGTGGTCGAGGCCGAACAGGATCCCGCCAGGGCCGCGCCTCTGGAATACGCAAAGATGGCACGCGAGTACCTGCGCGAGGTGACGGGGCTGTGAACCTTTTCGCATTGCGCGACTCCGGGTGGTCGACATGCGCTGAGGCGACCGCCGTTCACGACCCGCTGCGATCGGTTCACGAAATCCCACCCGAGGAGGCGTCATGGCGCTGGTAACGAAGGATCTGTCGCTCGATCAGGCCCAATCGGCTATCGCGGCAGCAATCGGGAAGGCCACGGAACTCGGATGTCTGTCCGACATCGCCCTGGTCGACGCAGGGGCCAACCTGAAGGCCTTCGTGCGCATGGACGGCGCGCTGCTGGGCTCGATCGACGTCGCCCTGAAGAAAGCACGCACCGCGCGGCTGTTCAACCTGCCGTCAGGCACCATCGGCGAGCTTTCCAGGCCGGAGGGCCCGTTGTACGGCATCGAGCACTCCAATGGCGGGTTGGTCAGCTTTGGGGGCGGCATCCCGATCGCGGACGGCGACACCGTGATCGGCGCCATCGGTGTGTCGGGAGACTCGGTCGAGAATGACCAGGCCATCGCGCAAGCGGGCGCAGAAGCCATTCAGCGCCCCCCGCCTCGCTGACAACCCGTTCTCCGGTATGCCCGGCCGCCGCCTTTCTTGCCACGAGGCTGGGTTCCCAGATGCAGACTGCACCACGTGTGGGTGCCGCCCAAGACCCGCGTGCATTTGCCGCGGACCCGATTCCGCGATCGGCGCATGGGGTTGAGCGCATCACCGCCATTCGGACCCTGATCAACCCGGGGGATCGCGTGGACCCACCACCCCGCCCAGCACCTGTCCGTATACAGGCGTCGCGCGCGCCTGGCGCAGGGAATGCCGTTCGGCGTGCGGAGGCCGGGTTATCATTCGCTTCGCGCCACTGCGACTGCGGAACCGCTGGGAAGCCAGGAAATGCAAACACCAAGTTCAATCGATGTCGCGACCTCCCTGGCCGTGGAGCACGGCGAGGTTACATACACGACCATTGCCGGTCACCCGTACACCCTCGCGGCCGCCATGGCGTTTGCCGCCATCCACCTGCTTGCCCCGCATTGCCGCCGGCTGTTCGCCTCTTACGACCGGCATGCCTACTCATTGGCCGGCGGCATGGCGGTAGCGTATGCGATCCTGATCCTGCTGCCGGAGTTCGAATACATCCACGGTCAGGTCGGCAATATCGTCTACCCCATGGTGCTGGCGGGCCTGGTGGGCTTCTACGCCCTGGAGCTCTACCTGCTGCAGCGGCGCCCATCGGAGTCCCGGGGTTCTGATGCGTTCCGTATGGCATCCCTGCACATCGGGACGGTCTGGCTTTACACCTGGGGCATCATCTACGCGATGCCCGACCAGGTGCTGCAACACGGCGCCATGGTCTACTTTTCCGTGGCGGCAATCGGAATGCACCTGGTGTACAAGGACTACCTGATGAGCGTTCACCACGACGAGGCCTACCTGCACTGGGGGCGCTATCTACTCGCGAGTGCTCCTCTGATCGCCTGGGGCATGGGGCTGATGCTCGAACCGTCCGAGTTCGTCTCCGACCTGATCGTGGCCCTGCTGGCGGGCTACTTGCTGCAGAACGTGTTTCGTAACGAGATTCCCGACGACCGCGCTTCCTGCGTGCCGAGCTTCGTCCTGGGGGCAGTGCTATTCGGTGTTCCCGTTGCGTACGTACTTCACCTGCTGTGAGGCCGCGCCGCATTTCGGGGTGGTTCGGGCCGCTGCCGAGTCCGGACCCGGATAACCGTTCGATTCAATACGATACTGACCCTGGTCTCACGACGATTCCGGCGTTGAAGGGCCATTACCAGGCACTCGAAAAGCGCCGCGGCAAGACCTGGCGCAGCGCGTAGCTCATCAGTCCGTTCCTGTGGACGGCTCTTCGAGCGTTTCGTCGAGCCAGTCGTACACGACCGCATTGGACAGGGGATAGTTGCCCATCTGGCAATGCATGTCGGCCCCCTCCCGCGTTGCGAAGATTCGCGTGGTGACGGAACCCGACACCGATGCCGCAAACGCCTCGATCTGCCGCAGCGTTTCATCGCCCTCGCCCGCACCTCCGAGGGCCAGTGACGGGCAGGTGATGCGACTCAGATCCTCGACGCGGTACGCCTCCAGCGCGGCCATCCACTCGCTGAAACTGGCGACGCCGTAGCGGCGGCACACCGCCTTGAACGCGAGCTTGGTGGTGGTCGGCATGATGTCGTCCGGCACCTGGTCGATCTCCTCCAGGCGGAGGTCTCCGCCACCCTTGTCCATCCCGAACCCCGCTGACGCAAGGCCGGACAGGTAGGCGTGCATGTCGCTGATGGGCGCGTTGGCGATCAAGGCCTTGATGCGCCGGTCGTACGTGGCTGTACGGGTCACGAAGTAGCCGCCAAAACTGATTCCGTACAGTGCAAGGCGATCCGGGGCGATTTCGCGGCATGACAGGGCGAAATCGACGACGGCGCGGAGCGGCACTTCATAATCCGGCCTGAAGGTAAGATCGGGATACCGGCGCATGGTGCCGACCTGCCCGGGGCCTTCCGCAATCAGCACCGTGAACCCCCGCTGAACCGCGTCAAAGGCAGTCTCGAAATAAAGCTCCTCGGCCGTCCCGTCGAAGCCGGTCATACAGATCACCGCCTTGTTCGATCCGGAAACGCCGGGTGGCACAACGAGGTAGCCAGGCAGATCCGCACCCTCGAACGGGATATCCACGGCCTTGACGACGAATGGCAGATGCCGGGTTGCAGCAACGAAGGCATCCCTGCTCGCCAACCCCAGTCGCTGTGCTTCGGCGCCAAAGGGGTCCGAGAAATACTCCGCCGAGCGATAATAGTTCGCCGCCCGCAGCAGATGGTCGCGCGCTGACACGACGTGCCCCCTGGCCATCGCAAGATCCGCCTTTTCCATCAGATCGTCGGCAGTTGCCGCAAATGCCCCCGGCCACCGCGCGGGATCGTCATCGTCCATGCGGCTTCGCGCAGCCATGATCTCGCCGGGGCTGCCACCGCCGGAACTGCAAGCGCCAAGCACCCGCATCAACTGGAAATCCAATTCTCCTGAATGAAACCCGTGGATTCGCGTGGCGCCACGTTCAACGTTGCCCATATCCGTGTCTCCTCCGCCGATAACGACCCGGGATCCCCCGGCGCACTGCCCCCTCTTGATGGAACGAGACAGCCCGATTCCCGGGCCGCTCCGACACAACGGGCGCACCGCGACACGTTGCATCGGAGCCGGGAAATCGGACGATGGCCGAGCATGCTACGCCAACCCGGCCACGGCTCCAACAGTTGCGCTGAGTCGATCCGCGATCGTGAACCCCGCGCCCCACTGTACCTCTGCCGGTCCAATACCCGACCCCATGGATTCGTCGTGGCCCGGGGGCCAGCGCGCCATTTGTCGGTGCAACGGTGTGCTCATACACTTGTCTTCTTCCTTAACCCTTTGCTGACCGGCGCGCGCTGCTGCCGGATGAGGTTCGCGATGCTCGACCAATTGAGCGCCCTGGGCTGGGACCAAGATCAGTTCCTGCGCTTTCTCGACCTGGGAGGACCCGTGGTGGTAATCCTGCTCGGGATGTCGGCGTTCGCGCTGGCTGTCATCCTGACCAAGCTCGCGCATTTCTCCGGCCTGCGCATCGGGCAACAGCGCGGGGTCGAAAAGGCCCTGTCGCTGTACCGTGCCGGCCGCACCCGCGATGCGATCCGCCGCGCCGAACGCTCGCCCAACCCCGCCGCGCAGATGCTCGCGCGCGGCCTGAACGGCGTGCAGCGGGGCCTGCCGCAGGACACGATCCGGGAAGAGATGATTCGCTACGGCAACGCGGCACTGCAGGATTTGCGCAGCGGTCTGCGCCCGCTGGAAGTGATTGGCTCGTTGGCACCGCTGCTCGGGCTGTTCGGCACCGTGGTCGGGATGATCAAGGCCTTCCAGGCGCTGGAAAAGGCCGGCGCCCAGGTCGACGTCACCGTGCTCTCCGGCGGCATCTGGGAAGCCCTGCTGACAACCGCGGTCGGACTCGCTGTCGCGATCCCCGTCGTGGCGGTGCTGAACTGGCTGGAGGGCCGCGTCGAGCGCATCGGCCATCGGATGGACGACCTGGTTACCCGGCTGTTCACCGAGGAGTTGTTCACGGGGTCGGTACGCGCGAACGCCGATGACGACGATGCGCCGAGGCTCGGCAGCGATGCCCGCGCTCCAGGTTAGGCGCACGCGCCGCAGGGGGCTGATCAGCCTGACTCCGCTGATCGACGTCGTCTTCATCCTGCTGGTGTTCTTCATGCTCGCCTCGAGTTTCACGGACTGGCGCGCGATCGGGCTGACGGCGCCGACGACCGGGGCCGCGGGCGGATCGGTCGAGGGAGCGCTACTGGTCGAGATTCGTCCCGACGGGCTGCGCTTCGCCGGAGAGTTTCTGCCGCTGGACACGGTGGCCGAGCGCGTCGGCACGCGTGTCGCGCGGGCGCCGGAGACCACGGTGCTGGTGCGACCCACCCCCGGGGTCGATCTGCAACGCACGGTGACGGTGCTGGACCGGCTGGTGGCCGTGGGGACAGTGAACGTCTCGGTGATCCGGGATCCGGCGCGATGATCGGCGAGGGTCGATTCCTGAAGCTGCAGCGGCCCACCCCGGACCACGACGCCCGGGTGCTCCCGCTGATCAACATCGTGTTCCTGCTGCTGATCTTCTTCGTGGTCACCGGGCACATGAGCGCCTCGAGCCCGTTCGAGATGGAACCGGCGCAGTCGGCAGGCGCCGGCACGCCGCAGGCCGAAGACCTGACCGTGTTCATCGCGCGGGACGGCCGGCTCGCGGTAGCGGGCGGGCTGGTCGAACTGGGGGAACTGGAGACACGCATCCGCACCCGCATCGACGCGCAGGACACCGGCGAGCTGCGCGTCCATCTGCAGGCGGACGGCAGAACCGAGGCGACACGGGTGGTCGCGGTGATGGAGGCGCTGCGCGCGGCCGGGGTCGAACGCCTGGAACTGCTGACGCTGCCGCGGCGATGATGCGCCCGACCCGCGGACAGTGGGTGACAGGGGTTGCCGGGGCGCTGCTCCTGCACTTCGTGCTGGCGCTGTACCTGATGTCCTGGGGCAAACGGCCGGAACCGACCGCGGCACCCGCCGGCGCCCCTGCGGGCGTCGAGATCGCGCTGTTCCCGGGGTTCGGAAGCGCGGTGCAGGAGGTATCCCCCGCGGCCCCGGACCCGGTATCACCCGGGGCCGCGCCTGCCGGGGTATCCGACCTTCCAGCAGAACCCCTGCCCGCGCTGCCTGCCGAAACCGTCGCAGCGCTGCCGGCGCCGGCAGACCCCGCGGGCACCGCTGCCCCTGAGACCGCCGAACCGGTCGGCACCGAGAGCGTGGCCGCACTCGTCCCCGCGGAAATAGCCGCATCGCCCGACGCGGTCATCACCGCCGAAGCACTCGACGGGGTGCCCCCGGCCGAACCGCTGCCGGCCGTCGCGGCGACATCGCGGGCGGTGCCCGAACCGGTCGCGGCCCCGGTGGTCGCCCCCCTGCGCGCGACCGAACCGGCTGTGGAGGTGGGGCCTGCCGTG
The DNA here is from genome assembly GCF_000321415.2 of Thioalkalivibrio nitratireducens DSM 14787. Taxonomy (NCBI): domain Bacteria; kingdom Pseudomonadati; phylum Pseudomonadota; class Gammaproteobacteria; order Chromatiales; family Ectothiorhodospiraceae; genus Thioalkalivibrio; species Thioalkalivibrio nitratireducens. The sequence continues at coordinate 3,449,578 of NC_019902.2, forward strand.
GAGGTGGGGCCTGCCGTGGAGGTCGAGACCGTTGGTCCAGCAGACACCGCTGTGCCGGACCGGCCCGCTGACGCGGTGGATCCGCTGCCGCCGGAGGCGGCGCCGGGAGCCGCGGATGCGATTCCCGTGGCCGAGGCAGTCGCAGCCGCGGAGCCCGTGGCCGCGATCGATCCGCTCGATGCCGTGGATCCCGTGGCTGCCGCCGAACCCGCGGCCGGCCCGGAGGTACCGGTGCCGGAGGCCGATCTGGAGGCGATCGCGCCCGCCACCGTGGCGGCTGCAACGCCGGGCGCCCCGCTGGAGGCGCCCGCCGGGCCGATCACCGTGGAAGCGGATGCTCCGGCGGTCGTGTTTGCCACTCCGGCTACGGTTGCGGACCTGTTGACCGATCCCGACACGGTCGTCGTGGCCGTGGATCCGGTGGCCGTGGATCCGGTGGCCGTGGCGCCGGTCGCCCCCGCCCCAACCGCGGCGGCAGAGGGCCCGGAACTGGTCAGTGCCGTCGGGCCCGAGGCTCTACCTTCGCCCGGCCCGCTGTCGGCTCCGGCCCCGGTGAACCTCGCCGAAGCGGATCCCGTGGCAGTGGCCCCCGGTGAGTTCGTTCCGGCCGTTGCGGCCCGGGTGCCAGCCACCGGGGCAGCCGTCCCGGTCCCGGACGTGGCGCCGGAGGCCGCGCTACCCCGGGAGGCAGAGGAGATCCCGGCGCCACGCGAGCCGGAACCCGTCCGCGTGACCGAGGTTCCGCCGATGCAGGTGGTCCAGGCGCGCGAGCCGGCCCCCGAACCGGCCCGGGAGCCCAGGACAGCCGTCACTCCGGATCCCGATCCGCCCGCCGCACCGCAAGCACCCGTGGCCGGGGCACAGCCCGGGCACCGGGAGCCGACACCGGAACGGGAGGAGGATCCTGGCCTGGCGCGCCCGGACCGCAACGACCTGCAGGAACGGACCGAGCCCGGGATCGTGGCCCGCGCCCCGGGAACTCCGGCGCCGGGAATCGAGGCGCGCTACCTTGCCGCGCTGCACGCGGCGCTGGAACGACACAAGGATTACCCCCGGATCGCGCAGCGACGGCGCGAGGAGGGCACCGTGCTGCTGCTGTTCACGGTGGACCGGCAAGGCTTTGTGCTGGATCATGCGATCATGCAAAGCTCGGGCCACAGGTCGCTGGACAACACGGTGGAGCACATGATTCGCCGCGCACAGCCGCTGCCGTGGATCCCTCCGGAAATGGGCGCGGACTGGGTGCGGGTGATCCTTCCGGTCCATTTCCAGCTGGAACGCTGATGCTGCCCCTGGAAGCGAGGATGCGCGGAATGACGCCGGACACCTTGCGCAGCGAGCCTGCAGTCGCCGGCTGCGCTCACCCGGGTCGAGCCCGGGCAACTCGGGGCAGACCGGCGTTGCCATCGCTTCGCAGGATCCCGCCACGAGCGCCGGCACGAGATCAAGCCATTCCCGTTCGTCAACTTCCATCGATCCCCAGGAGACCGTGATGCACCCTGCCCTTTCCTTGTTCCCGAACCGCGCCGGCACCGGCGTCGTGGCATTGCTGTTCCTCGCCACACTCTGGATGCTGCCGCTGTCGACTTCCCTGGCCGAGACCGGCCAGGCCGTGTCGGTGCAGTTGAACAAGCTCGAAACCGACAACGATTCCTGCCGCGCCTACTTGGTACTGGAGAACCGCAGCCCCGCTGCGTTCGAGAGCCTGCGCCTGGACGTGGTGATCTTCGACGGCGACGGTGTGATCGCGCGCCGGCTGGCGGTCGACGCGGCCCCGCTGCCCACGGGCAAGACCAGCGTCCGCGTGTTTCCGATCGCCGGGCTGGCCTGCGCCGACATCGGCCGCCTGCTGCTGAACGACGTCATCGCCTGTCAGGACGCCAGCGGTGAACGCCGTGACTGCCTGGAGCAGATGGAAACCGACAGCATTGCGGGCGTGCCGTTCATCAAGTGACCGACCTGGAGTCGGGCCGGCCGTTGCACGGCATGCGGACGCGACCTCCGAAGCCGGCCGGTTCGTTCCGGATCCGGCTCCGCGGGCGTGCCGCAGGCGCTTCCGACAGCCCCAGCGGCGCGGATCTTCCGGAACCCGCGCTGCCCGTTCCTGGCGCCGGTGGGCGATCGCGCATTTCGGCACAACCTGCGCAGCCGGCTCCAATGGCCAACGCCGTTCTGTCTGTCAACGCAAACTACGAAACCCGCGTCGGGGGCGACTCGCCCGGGGGAACGGGGGAATCGCGTATATCAGGTTCCGCCTTGCGATGGCACCGTGCATCATCGGAACCTCGGAAGCACGGGCACGGGAGAACGCGGATGAACGATACGGGACCGGCGGCTGCCACCCCCGGCGCACGCCTGCGCGCCGCGCTGGACCAGGAGCGGCCGCTGCAGGTGATGGGCGCGGTCAACGCCTACCACGCGTTGCTCGCGGAGCAGACTGGCTACCGGGCACTCTACCTTTCCGGGGGCGGCGTCGCGGCTGGCTCGCTCGGGCTGCCAGACCTCGGCATGAGCACGCTCCACGACGTGCTGGAGGATGTGCGCCGCATCACCTACGCGACGGACCGGCCGCTGCTGGTCGACGCCGACACCGGCTTCGGTTCCAGCACCTTCAGTATCGCCCGCACGGTACGTGAACTGGTCCGGGCCGACGCCGCCGGCTGCCATATCGAAGACCAGGTGCAGGCGAAGCGCTGCGGGCACCGCCCCGGCAAGGCGATCGTCACGCAACGGGAAATGGCCGACCGCATCAAGGCTTGCGCCGATGCCCGGGATCGCGACTTCGTGATCATGGCCCGCACCGACGCACTGGCCGTCGAGGGTATCGACGCCGCGATCGAACGTGCCATCGCCTGCGTCGAGGTCGGCGCGGACATGATCTTTCCCGAGGCGGTGTACGAACTCGAGCAGTACCGGCGCTTCGTGGATGCGGTCGGGGTGCCGGTGCTCGCGAACGTCACCGAGTTCGGCAGGACGCCGCTGTTCACCACTCGGGAACTCGGGAATGCCGGTGTCCGCCTGGTGCTCTACCCGCTGTCCGCGTTCCGGGCGATGAACCAGGCGGCGCTGCGGGTCTACGAGGCGATCCGCCGCGACGGCACGCAGCGGGGCGTGCTGGAGCTGATGCAGACGCGCGAACAGCTTTACGTGCACCTGGGCTATCACTCCTACGAGGCGCAACTGGACCGGCTCTTTCGCCGGCAGGAGGGGGAGGCAGATGACTGACACGGGAAATGCGGGAGGCGCACTGCGGGCGAAGAAGTCGGTGGCGTTGTCCGGCGCCGTCGCCGGCAATACCGCGATCTGCACCGTCGGCCGCACCGGCAACGACCTGCACTACCGCGGCTACGACATCCTCGATTTCGCCGACGAAGCGCAGTTCGAGGAGATCGCGCACCTGCTGATCCACGGCAGCCTGCCGAACCGGGCGGAACTGGCTGCCTACAAGGAGCGCCTGCACGGCCTGCGCGGCCTGCCCGCCGCGATGCGCGTCGTGCTGGAGCGGATCCCGGCGTCCACCCACCCGATGGACGTGATGCGCACCGCGGTGTCGATGCTCGGCACGCTCGAACCCGAGAAGGAGGACAGGAACGCGGCCGGCGCCCGCGCGATCGGCGACCGGCTGCTCGCCTGCCTCGGCCCGGCGCTGCTCTACTGGTACCACTACGCCCACAACGGCCGGCGCATCGATGTGGCGACCGACGCCGACAGCGTCGGCGGTCATTTTCTGCGCCTGTCACACGCCCGCGCACCATCGGCGATCCAGGTACGGGCGATGCACACCTCGCTGAACCTGTACGCGGAACACGAGTTCAACGCGTCCACGTTCACCGCGCGGGTGGTTGCGGGCACGCACTCCGACATCTACTCGGCGATCACCGGTGCGATCGGCGCGCTGCGGGGGCCCAGGCACGGCGGCGCGAACGAGGCGGCATGCGCGATCCAATTGCGCTACCGGAGCGCGGACGAGGCCGAGGCCGACATCCGCGAGCGCGTAGCGCGCAAGGAGATCATCTTCGGCTTTGGCCATCCGGTGTACACGATCGGCGATCCGCGCAACGCGGTGATCAAGGCGGTGGCGCGCCGCCTTTCCGAGGCGCGGGGGCTGAACAGCATGTACTCGGTTGCCGACCGGATCGAGTCCGTGATGTGGGACCTGAAAAAGATGTTCCCGAATCTCGACTGGTTCTCGGCGGTGGCCTACCACATGCTGGGCATCCCAACCGCGCTTTTCACGCCGCTCTTCGTGATCGCCCGCACCACCGGCTGGGTCGCCCATGTGATCGAACAGCGCGAGGACGGCAAGATCATTCGGCCCGGCGCGAACTACACCGGACCGGAAGACCTGCGATGGGTACCCATCGACCAGCGCTGACCCGGAAACCACGGTCCATGACATCCGCCCCGCCTACCGAACGCTGCGTACCGGGATCCGCTGCATGGACAGCGGATGTCGTGCCTGCGGCACAACCTACGGCTACCGCGGCCGTGGCAATCCCAGCCTTGGCACCAGGAGTAGATGCGTGAGCCAGCACATCGCCGACGCAAACGTCCGTCCGGACGCCGACCCGGAACTGCAGGCCGTCGCCGACTACGTGCACGGCTACCATGTCGATTCCCCCGAGGCGCTGGACACCGCGCGCCATTGCCTGATGGATTCCCTCGGCTGCGCACTGCTGGCGCTGCAGCACCCGGAGTGCACCCGGCACCTCGGCCCGGTGGTGCCCGGTACCGTCGTCCCGAACGGCGCGCGCGTGCCGGGGACGCAGTTCCAGCTCGACCCGATCCAGGCGGCCTTCGACCTCGGCGCGATGGTGCGCTGGCTCGATTTCAACGACACCTGGCTCGCCGCCGAGTGGGGACATCCGTCGGACAACCTCGGGACCATCCTGGCGCTGGCCGACCACCTCGGCCGCCAGGCAGCGGCAGCGGGCCAGGCGGCGATGACCGCGGGTGACGTGCTGCGCTACATGGTCAAGGCCTACGAAATCCAGGGCGTGCTGGCGCTGGAAAACAGCTTCAACCGGGTGGGGCTGGACCACGTGGTGCTGGTCAAGGTCGCCTCCGCCGCCGTAGCTGCGCACATGCTCGGAGGCACCCGCGAGCAGGTGCTCGACGCGGTTTCGCAAAGCTGGGTGGACGGCCAGGCACTGCGCACCTACCGCCACGCGCCGAACACCGGATCGCGCAAGTCCTGGGCGGCCGGCGACGCTTGTGCCCGCGCGGTGCGGCTGGCGCTGATGGTGATGAACGGCGAGATGGGGCTGCAGAGCGTACTCACGGCGCCGCGCTGGGGCTTCTACGACGTGCTGTTCAATGGCGAGCGGTTCCACTTCCAGCGCGAATACGGCAGCTACGTGATCGAAAACATCCTGTTCAAAATCCGTTTTCCGGCCGAGTTCCACGCGCAGACGGCGGTGGAATGCGCGCTGCAACTGCACCCGCAGGTGAAGCAACGGATCGACGCGATCGAGCGCGTCGAGCTGACCACCCAGGAATCGGCGCTGCGCATCATCAGCAAGGACGGGCCGTTGCACAACCCGGCGGACCGCGACCACTGCCTGCAGTACATGGTCGCGGTGCCGCTGATCTACGGCGAGCTGACCGCGCACCACTATCAGGATGAAGTCGCCGCCGACCCGCGCATCGACGCGCTGCGGGAGAAGATGCGCGTGACCGAGGATCCGCGCTACTCGAGCGAGTACCACGACCCCGACCGGCGTTCGATTGCCAACGCGGTGCAGGTCTTCTTCGCGGACGGATCGTGTACGGAAAAGGTCGAGATCGAATACCCGATCGGCCACCGGCGGCGAAGAACCGAAGGAATCCCGATGCTGGAACGGAAGTTTCGGGACGCGCTGCACACGCGCTTTCCGGCGAACCGGTCCCAGCGGATATTCGATTTGTGCAAGGACGCGGATCGACTGGCAGCAACGCCGGTACACGAGTTCATGGACCTGTTCGTCATCTGATTGCCATGCCGCGCGCCCGCCATCCCCCACCGTGAAGGATTCTCGTGGGTTGTGCCGATGCAGGACGCACAACGACCCACGCCAGCCCAGCCTCACTCAGACCGCATGTCATCGCCAGCGCCCGCGACATTGTGCCTGCGGCACGACGTACAGCAGCGGGCTGATCCTCCGGTCGAGGGCGGGTGCAGGCGCGAGCGCACCCGAACCGGGCCCCCAGTGTACGTGCCTGGGTCCAGGTGCCTGCGGTGCGGGTCGATGGATTTTTTCGCGGCGCGGCGCGTCCTACTGAGTTACGTACTTGGGTTTCGGGAACCGGGATGAACGACGTGTATTACGAGGATCTGGACCGGGGCATCACCATGATCGACGCCCAGCTCTTTCGACAGGGCCAGGTGTCCACCTACCTGATCGTCGAGGACGGGCGCGCCGCCTTCGTCGAAACGGGTACCGCGCACTCGGTGCCGGCGCTGCTGTGGGTGCTGGAACGCAAGGGGGTCCCGCGCGAACACGTCGACTTCGTGATCCCGACCCATGTGCACCTGGACCATGCGGGCGGCGCCGGCGCGTTGCTGCGCCAGCTGCCGAACGCCCGCCTGGTGATCCACCCGCGCGGTGCCCGGCACATGATCGACCCGGCGAAACTTAACGCGGGTGCGGCAGCGGTCTACGGAGAGGGGGAGATGAACCGGCTGTTCGGACAGGTCGTGCCGGTGCCGGCCGAGCGCGTGATCGAGGCGGCCGACGGCGACGAGGTGGATCTCAACGGCCGAAGGCTGCGTTTCCTGGACACTCCCGGGCACGCCCGGCACCATTTCTGCGTGGTCGACGAGACCGGCGACGGCATTTTCACCGGCGATACCTTCGGCCTGTCGTACCGGTGGTTCGATACCGGACGCGGCCCGTTCGTGTTGCCCACCACCACCCCGGTGCAGTTCGATCCCGAGGCGCTGCACGCTTCGGTGGGCCGCCTCGTGGCCCAGGGCCTGAATTACATGTACCTGACCCATTACAGCCGCGTCGGCGACCTGCACCGCCTGCAGCGCGATCTGCACGAGCTGATCGATCGCTACGTCGAGATGGCCCGCGCCCATGCCGATGCCGGCCCGTCCCGGCACCAGCGGTTGTGCGACGACATGATGCAGATGCTGCTTGTGCGCCTGCGCGATCACGGCTGCACCCTTCCCGAAGCGCGGATCCGCGAACTGCTCGGCCCGGACGTCGATCTGAATGTCCAGGGTCTGGAGGTCTGGCTCGACAGTGGCGCATGACCCACCGACTACGCATCATCAATGGGGCGGGTGGCATCCCGGCACCTGAGCCACGCTGCGGGGGGATCGAATGACGAACGGCGATTTCGACGCGCTGGTGCTCGAGGAGGGTCCGGAAGGCCTGGTGGCTTCGGTACGGCGGCTCCGGCCCGCGGACCTTCCCGCAGGCGACGTGCTGGTGCGGGTCTCGCATTCCGGACTGAACTACAAGGACGCGATGATCCTGAAGGGCCTGGGGCGCCTCGTGCGGCGCTATCCCCATGTAGCCGGGGTCGACCTCGCCGGCACCGTGGTCGAATCGGGCGATACACGCTTTCGGCCCGGAGACGCGGTACTGCTGACCGGGTGGCGCGTCGGCGAGACCCACTGGGGCGGCTATGCGCAGATGGCGCGGGTACGGGCTGACTGGCTGGTTCCTCTCCCCGAGGATCTGACGCCCCGCGGGGCGATGGCGATCGGCACGGCGGGATTCACCGCGATGCTCGCAGTACAGGCACTCGAGGACCACGGCCTCGCGCCCGGCAACGGCGAGGTGCTGGTCACCGGCGCCTCCGGAGGCCTGGGCGGCATCGCGGTCGCCCTGCTCGCCCGCCTGGGCCATACCGTGGCTGCAGTGACTGGCCGGCCCGAGAACGCCGGATACCTGGAGGCACTCGGCGCCAGCCGGGTCGTCGACCGGTCGGAATTCGCCGAACCGCCGGCAAAACCACTGCTGAGCGAGCGCTGGGCCGGATGCATCGACGCGGTCGGCGGTGACCCGCTGGCCCACCTGCTCGCGGAGATGCGCTACGGAAGTTCGGTCGCCGCCTGCGGTCTCGCGGCCGGCACGGCGCTGCGAACCACGATGTTGCCGTTCCTGCTGCGCGGCGTGAAGCTGCTCGGCATCGATTCGGTGATGTGCCCACGCGACACGCGGCTCGCGACCTGGAACCGCCTGACGTCGTTGCTGCCTTCCGAGTTGCTGGACGCCATCACCACCGAGATCGGGCTCGACGGACTCGTGGACCATGCCAACCGCCTGCTCGAAGGAAAGGTGCGGGGGCGCGTGGTCGTGACGCTTTGACCCCACGCGGCGGGCTTTGCGGATCACCGGCACTTGGTCTAGGTTCGTCTGGACCGGGACGAGTAGACCGGCACGGGGTTCGGGCCGACCGGTCCACCCGTACCGACAGCACCATCGGGGCTGCGCCCTGCCTGGATCCCGCGTCGGCCAGACGACGGGGTACACGGGCGGACGGCGAACCCCTGTCACCGGGATCCGTGTCCAGTGGGACCGGTCCCCATGACCAGAACAAGCGGCAGCCGGACCCGGCCGCCGTCGACGGCGGAACCGGGATGAACAGGCGCGCAGCCAGAACGGATGCCACTGCATGCCCGGTGCCCTTACACCAGGAGGAAATGCAGTGAGACGACCCTTCATCACAGCGTTCACGGGACTGGCCCTGGTCCTTGGCATTGGGCTCGGCGGGGTTCAGGAAGCACGGTCCGAGCAGGCGCAGGAACTGCGCTGGGCGACGTCGGCGGTCGGCTCGGCGGGGCATCGCGCGAAGGTCGCGCTGATGGCGATGCTGAATCGCGAGATGCCGGATTACTCGATCACCGTGCTGCCGACCCCAGGTGCGCTGGCAACGGTGCGGGGCTATGCGGTCGGGCAGTTCGACGGCTATTACGGCGCCGACATCGCGTTCGGCGAACTCGCTGCGAACGAGGGACGCTTCCGCGGTTTCCGCGACCAGGTGCAGCGCGAGCCGGTGCAGTCGTTCTGGGCCTACACGATGGAGGTCGGACTCGGCGTGCGCACCGCCGATCGCGACCGGTTCGGCGGCTGGGGGGATCTGGAAGACCGCCCGGTGTTCACCGGCCCGGCCCCGTGGGACGTGCGGGCCACGCTGGAACGCGCGATGAACGCGCTGGACGTCGGCCACCGCTACGTCGAGGTGGATCTCGGGCTGGTGGCCTCGTCGCTTTCCGGCGGCGCGATCGACGCCTTCGTGATCTACAGCACCGGCGAGGCCAGCCCGGCGCCCTGGGTGATCGAGGCACTGCTCTCGACCGACGTCGCGGCACTGAACCCCAGCGACGACGAGATCGCGCGCCTGGAGGCCGCCGGGCTCGAGGTGGTGCGAGTCGATGCCGAAGCTTTCCAGGCCGACCTGGGCGTGGACGAGGTCGTGCTGGCACCGTTCTTCTACGGCTTCCACGTCGGCCTGGAGGTACCCGAGGACGACGTCTACCGCATGCTGACCGTGATCGAGGCCCATGCCGACGAACTGGCACGCTCGGACGCGGCCTTCCGCCAGATCCGCGACGACATGGTCGAGATCCAGCGCCGAGGCGTCGCCGCGTCGGTGGATTCGGTGAGGGTGCACCCGGGGCTCGCGCGCTATCTGCGCGAGCACGATGCCTGGAACGAAGACTGGGACGACCGTATCGCCGGTTCATGACCGCGGGCGGCCGGAGCGGCCTGCCTGGGCCCCGCCACCTCTCAGCAGGGCCCGGCTCCGGTGGTTGAAGCGGGCCCGCCGGCCGCGCCGGATAGCCCGCCGGAGGCGCGCGTCGACCGCCTGCTCCGGGGCGCCGCGCAGGTTCTTTTCTTCCTCACCGGGATCGCGTTCTTCGGCTACCTGTCGCGGTATTACCTGACCGGGACGGGAGGCCCGACCCTGCTCGCGGTGACCGCAGTCCCGCTCACCGTCTGCCTGGTCTTCCTGAACGACCTGCGCCACGGGGCGCTCTACCCGCGGCTCGGCAGCGTCGCGCCGTTCGTGATCGCGCTGCTGTACTGCGGGGTGGCGCTGTACGCGGCCTGGTACCTGTACCGGGAGTTCGACGAGATCCGGATCTACCGGCTCGGGATCTGGAGCGCGACCGACCTCGCGGTGGGTGGTGCGGTCGCGGCGCTGGTGCTGGAGTACACGCGCCGGCGCTATTTCGCGCTGTTCCTGCTGAACCTGGCGCTGATCCTGTACGCGGTCTACGGCAACGTGGTTCCCGGGATGTTCCATCACCCCGGCATGGACTGGACGCGGATCGTCAGCGCGGTCAGCGTCGAGATGACGACCGGCGTGTTCGAGCGCCTGCCGCAGCTCGGCCTGACGCTGATCGGGTCGTTCATCCTGGTGCTCGCCGTGTTGCGCGCCTTCGGCTGCATCGACTCGATCCTGACCGGTTCGTCGCGGGTCGCCCTGCACTCGCCCCGGACCCTGCCGCAGGCCGCGGTGTTCGGCTCGTTCGCGGTGGCGGCGGTCTCGGGGTCGGGTGCCGCCAACGCTGCCACCACCGGCTCGGCGACGATCCCGGTGTTGATCAAGGCCGGATTCCCCAGGGTCACCGCCGCCGCGGTGGAGACGGCGTCGTCGCTGGGCGGCCAGTTGATGCCGCCGCTGATGGGCATCGCGGCCTTTCTGATGGCCGACTACATGGGGAAGAGCTATTTCGACGTGGTCGCCCGGGGTTTTGCGCCGGCGATCGTCTACTTTCTCGGCGTGGCGTTCGCGGTGTGGCTGCTCGCGGCGCGGCACTACACGCGCGCGGTCACCCCGGACGTGCGCCCGATGCGGTTCATGGACTGGACCAACATCCTGTCCTACCTGATCGCGGTCGGCGGCCTGATCTACTTGATGGGCGTCGAACGCCGGCCGGCGATGACCTCGGCGCAGACCGTGTTCGTATACCTGTTCGGGTTCCTGACCGTGGCCTTCGCGGTGCGTTCGGTGCGCGCGCGCGCCTGGTCTCTGCGCGAGCTGACACGGCCGTTCCTGCGCCTGATCGAGTCGTTCGCGACCATCACCGGCGAGCTCACGATCCTGCTCGCGACGCTGGGCATCCTGACCGCGATGTTCACCATCACCGGCATCCCGACCAAGGTCGGCGTGCTGCTGATGGAGGGTGCGGCGATCAACCTGTTCGTGATGGGGCTGGTCGCATTCGCGTTCGGCTACCTGATCGGAATGGGGCTGCCGGTTGCGCCGACCTACATCGTGACCGCGATCGTCGTCGCACCGTTCATGATCCGCGCCGGCCTCGATCCCTGGGTGGTGCATTTCTTCATCTTCCTGGTCGCAGTGTTCGGCGAGCTTTCGCCGCCGACCTCGGTGACCGCCGCCGTGACCTCGCGCATCGCGGACGCGCCGTTCGTGCGCACAATGCTCGCGGCGCTGGTGTTGTGCATGCCGCTGCTGGTGATGATGGGCGCGGTGTTCAGTCGCCCGGACCTGGTCGTCGAGCCTGGCTGGGCTCAGCTGCCGGCGTTTGCGCTGGTGCTGACCGGAACGCTGGCGCTCAGCTTTGCATTGCAGGGCCGATTCCATACCAGGCGCGCGCTGGACCTGCCCATGCGGATCGGCCTCGCCGGAATCGCCGGCGCAACGATCTTCCACCCCGACCCGTCGGTGGCCGCGTTGTTCGCCGCCCCCACGCTGCTGCTGACACTGGCTGGCGCGTGGCGTTTCCGAAGGCTGCCCGGCTGAGATGACGGCCCCCGAGGCGTTGCTGCTGCTGGCGGTGGGCGCGCTCGCCGGTTTCCTGAACGTGCTCTCGGCCGGTGGATCGATGCTGACGCTGCCGGTGCTGATGTTCATGGGGTTGGACGCGTCGAACGCGAATGGCACCAACCGCGTGAGCATCGTGCTGCAGAACATCACCGCGGTCTGGCGCTTCCGGCGAGCGGGTCACCGGTTCCGTGGGCTGGCATGGCTGCTATCGGTCCCGGCGGTGCTCGGGGCGCTGCTCGGTGCCTGGGGCGCGGTGCGGGTCGGCGACGACCTGTTCCGCTGGGTGCTGATCCTGGTGATGATCGGGGCCAGCGCGATCATGTTGATGCCCGCCCCCGCGCAGGTCCGCACGCTGACGCTCGCCCCCGCTCAGTTGCGCTGGCCGGTGCTGGCGGCGATGTTCGTGATCGGCTTCTACGGCGGTTTCCTCCAGGTCGCGGTCGGCATCCTGTTCATCGTATTGCTGCACCGCGTGCTCGCGATCGACCTGGTGCAGGTGAATGCGCTGAAGGTGACAGTGGTGCTGATCTACATGATTCCGACGCTGCTGATTTTCGCCGCGACCGGGAACGTGAGCTGGTCCTATGGGCTGGTGCTTGCCGCCGGCAGCATGACCGGCGCCTGGGCGGCAGTCCACGTGACGCTGGGTCCGAGCGGCACGATATTGGTGCAGCGCTTCACGTTGGCGGTGATCGCGGTAATCATCGTCAAACTGCTGCTCGATCTGCTTTGACGATCATGGCGATACGCACCCCTGCCCGGGAACGTCGGGAGGCAACGGCCGCAGGCCGGCTGCCGCCGCCCCGGAGCCGGCCAGTGCTCCAGCGCCATTGCACCCTGGACGCCGCGGCGCATCACGCTGCGGTTTCGTGCTCTACGCGGTGCCCGGAAATGGATCCATTGCGAAGCTCAGATGGATCCCGGCCCATTCGCATACCAAGAGGAGTCATTTCACAGTGAAGGCCTTCGTGATCCACCGCTACGGCGGCCCAGAAGTGTTCGAACCGGCTACCCTGCCCGATCCGCAGGCAGAGCCCGGCCAGCTGCGCATCCGCGTGCACGCCTCGAGCGTGAATCCGCTCGAGATCAAAATCCGCAAGGGGCTGGTCCGTTCCGGTCCGGAGTTCCCGGCAATCCTGAACGGTGACGTTGCAGGTATCGTCGACCAGGTCGGTGAAGGCGTGGCGGGCTTCCAGGTCGGCGACGCCGTGGTCGGCTGCGCGGGAGGAGTACGCGGCCACCCGGGGGCACTCGCGGACTTCATGGTGGCCGACGCGAACCTGGTGACACAGGCTCCGAAGCGGCTGCCGCTCGAGGAATGCGCGGTACTGCCGCTGGTATTCATGACCGCCTGGAGCGCGCTGGTCGACCGGGCCGACATCCAGCCGGGCGAACACGTGCTGGTGCATGCCGGTACCGGCGGTGTCGGTCACGTGGCGGTCCAGCTCGCCAAGGCCCGCGGGGCGCGTGTGGCGACCACGGTGTCCAGCGAACAAAAGGCCGCGATCGCCCGCGATCTCGGCGCCGACGACATCATCCTCTACCGACAGGAACCGGTCGCCGACTACGTCGGGCGCCTGACCGGCGGCGCCGGGTTTCCTCTGGTGTTCGATACCGTCGGCGGACCCAACCTCGATGCCAGCTTCGAGGCGGCCGCGGTGTCGGCCCGGGTCTGCTCGATCAACACGCGCTCGACCCACGACCTGTCGCCGCTGCACGCGAAAAACCTGACCCTGCACGTGATCTTCCGCTCGGTGCCGCTGCTCTACGGGCTGGAACTCAAACACCAGTCGTGGATCCTCAGCAACCTGGCCGAGATGGTGGAGGCAGGCACGTTACGCCCCCTGCTGGCCGAACGGCGGTTCACATTCGCGCAGATTGCCGACGCGCACCGCTACCTCGAGTCGGGCGAGGCCGTGGGCAAGATCCTGCTGACCCGGAACGGGGACGAGGACCGGTACCCGTAACCGGCTGCCGCCCTCGGCGCCGTCTATGCTCACGGTATTGTCGCACGGCTCGGCGCACCCGGAGCCGTACACGCCCCCGCCGGCAATGGAGGAAGGCATGGCCGCGATCGCGTTCGAACACTTCGAGGACAGCCTCGAGCTGCTGAACCCGCTGAAGGACTTCGCACCCGAGCGCCAGCGCATCGAGGTCTACCGGGATCCGCTGCTGGGCCACACCAGCGTGTACAACCCGGCGATCGAGCAAGGGCTGAAGGTGTTCCTGAACGACGTCGACCGGGATCTCGTCGCCCGGCTCGCGCACGAAGGCCCCGCACACTGCGTGTTCTGCCCCGACCGCGTCGCTGGCGTGGCGCGCTTCCCGGACGACTGGATCCCGGGCGGAACGGTCCGCGTCGGCGAGGCGGTCGCGTTTCCCAACCTGATCGCGATGGGCGGGCATCACTCGGTCGCGATCGTGTCGGAGGCCCATTTCCTGGAACTGCACGAGTTCTCGCCGGAACGGATCGGCAACGCCTGGGCAGCGCTGCGACGCGTGGCGCAGGCGGCACAGCGCCACGACCCGAATGCAGCCTGGCTCAGCATGCACGGGAACTACCTGTTTCCTGCCGGCGCCAGCCTGATGCACCCGCATTTCCAGATGCTGATCGGCTCGGAACCCTATAGCCACCACGCCCGGCTGGCGCGGGGCTGCCGGGATTACCTCGCGCGCGAGGGAACCCCGTATCACCGGGATCTGATCGAGCTGGAACGCGCCTCCGGCGACCGGTACATTGCCGCGACCGGCCGCTGGCACTGGCTCGCGGCGTTCTCGCCGCTGGGCAGCAACGAGATCGTCGCGGTGCACGAAACCGACGGAGATCTGCTGCGTCTCGACGAAGGGGAGCTGCGCGACCTCGCACGGGGCTTGTCGGCGACCCTGCGATTCTACGAGGATCTCGGGCACCTGAGCTTCAACTACACGCTCTACGCGCGCCGGGAACCGGCCCGGCCGGACGGATTCCAGTGCCTGCTCCGGATCATCACCCGGCAGAACCCGGCACCCGACTACCGGTGTGACGATTTCTACCTGCAGAAGGGCCTGCAGACCGAACTGATGCTGCACCGCCCGGAAACGCTCGCGGCTGGCGCCCGCCCCTTTTTCGGGAGCTGACTGCGCGGGCATGTGCCGGCACGCTGGGAACCGACCGCGAGCCCGGAAACCAACGCGGGCGGCGCCAGATCGTCAGTCCGGAGGCCGGGTGTCCCGTTCCCGGATCTGCTCGCGCCGGATCAGACGGACGATGTCGCTGAACTCGTCGGCCAGGAATTTGAGCAGGTCGTCCATCGTCAGTATCCCGGACAGGTTGCCGCCGGCGTTCACCACCGGCAGGCGCCGAACGCCCATCGCACGCATGCGCATGATGGTCTCCCAGATGCCGTCCGACTCGCGGGCGGTCAGCAGCTCCGGCGCAATGATGTCGCCGGCGGTCAATACCTCCTCCGGCACCTCCTTCGCCATGATCTCCACCACCAGGTCGCGGTCGGTCACGATGCCGACCGGTTTCATCGGCGTGGTCGAGTTCTGATCGACGACCACCAGGCTGCCGACGTGGTGATTGCGCATCATGCGTGCCGCCTCGTACACCGAGGCCTTGCGGTCGATGGAAACGACTTCTTTGTTGCAGATCTCCCCGACAGACATATCGTTTTCTCCGTTATGGTTCGTCGGTCCCGAGCGGCACCGCCAGATCGATCGCCGCTCCCCCCGCGGACGCGGACCTGGGCCGGACATCTCCGCGTCCTCTTGCCGACGAGTGTCCCGCCGCGGTCTTCACCCGTCAACCGGCAGTGCGCCGCGGCACGGGCCGATTCGGTGAAAAACCAATGCAGGGCGCGCAGGACATGCGAAAAAATCGTTGCCGGTTCGTTTTGCTAGCAGCCCAAGCCCGACAGACTGCTAGCGGCGATCCTCCACGGTCACCTCGTGCAGCGTCCATTCCCCGCCGCCGTTGATCAGCGAGAAGCCCTCGAAGTCCGACTCGAGATTCCGGTCGACGACGTCGATCAGCATCTCGCCGTCGCTGGATACCCGCATCCGGCCATCGCCATCCCTCTCCCAGACCAGCCGGTGGGATCGACCGGAGGCCGCGTCTAAGCGAGCACTGGCGATCACCGACGTCCCGCTCTCGTCGACGAGCAGCAATTGCAGCGGTCGCGTCTGGCTGGCGCGGTAGCTCAGCCGGTAACCGTGGTTCAGGATGTCACTTGCATAGGGCCCCAGATCGATGTGGCCGAAAGATTCGGCGGATCCCGATACCACCGCGGTCACGCGGAACTCCTGGGTGATGCGGGTCGGCAGATAGGCGACCGCCGCGCTCTCCTGCCCCGGAATGGTGATACCGAGTTGCTGTTGCAGCAGCCCGCCCAGCAGTTGGCGCCCGATATCCTCGGGACGCGCCGACGGCGGCACGATCACCGATGTCAGGCCACCGCCGCGGACCTCGAACTGTCCGGACGCGACGCGCCAGGCCGGATCGCGCGTGTAGTCGCCGTCGGCGAAGGCATCGTGGACCCGGACCCGGAACGGGCGGGGCTCGGCGACGGGCACCTCTGAAGCAACGTCGATTCCGAGCAGTTCCAGCGTACGCGACGTCAGTTCGCCGGTCGGGGGCAGATCGTGGTCGGCCTGGAAGGTCCGGATTGCATCCCGGCTGCGCGGACCCAGTACACCGTCCGGCGGCCCCGCGCCGTAGCCCCGGGCGTTCAGGATCCGCTGGGCCGCGGCACGCTGGTCACGGGTCACGACCGGATCGGTGATCGGCTCGGCATCGGCCGCGCGCAGTTCTGCCAGCAGTGCGGGGCTGGGCTTACCGGTCACCGGCACGCCCCGCCCCTGCTGGTACTCGCGGATGGCCTCGCGGGTCTGCGTGTCCATCCGGCCGCTGACCACGGCGATCGCGTAACCGCGCCGGCGCAGTTCGGCCTGGATACCGGCGATCGTGTCGGCATCGACCGCTGGGGCGGGCTGCTGGTCAGCGATGCGACGGCGCATGTGCTCCAGCAGCTCGGCACTCGGCTCACCGGACACCAACAGCCCACGGTCGGCCTCGTAGGCACGGATCGCGTCCCGCGTTGCCTCGGTGAGTCGACCGGACGGGGCTGGCGCGTCGTAGCCAAGGCTACGCAGCGCCTCCTGAATGTCCGCAACCAGCTGCGACACCGGCACGAATCCCGGCGGCAGCGGCACGGGGGCGGCAGGCGTCCGGGCCTGCGCGGTGGCGCGCACATGCGACAGCAGGGCCCCGGAGGCCCGGCCGTCGACCAGCAGGTCGTGTTCGCGCTGATAGGCCTCGATCGCCTCGCGTGTTCTCGCGCCCATCAGCCCGTCCTCGGGTCCCGCGCCGTATCCAAGCCGATTCAGCTCGCGCTGGAGCTCCAGCACGGTACCCGACGTCTGCGCGATCAGAAGCCTCGGCTCGCCCGACGGGAAACCCGTCCCGGGCTGCGCCAGCACCGGCGAGCAAAACCCGAACGCGACCGCACAGCCAAGCAGTGCAGTTGACCAACAGATCGCACGAAACTCGGACATGGCACAGCCCTCCCGTACAGAAATCGGGTACGCCCGCCGATCCGGGCGACCGGTGCGGCGTCGCGTCCGTAAACGCTCACCGCACTCGACTGGATTCTACACAATGGGAGTGCACGCAACCCGGTCCGAGGCGCATGCCGGCAGGCTGTGTCCTCGGGTGTGCACCATCGGATCGTGCAGCAGACGCCCACGTTTCGTGCCGCAATTGACCATGCTCTTCACAAGGTCTATAAGGTTTTACAGGATCTATGGAAAACAGCATTGCCGACAGGCAATTGATCGGGACTGAAGCAGCAAGGAGCATTTGATGAAACCGCACACCTTCGGATTTATTCCCATCATCGCGATCGCGATCGCGCTGGCTACCGCTGCCCCGGCACAGTGGGGTGGCTCGGGCGCCACCATGGAACGGCCAGATGTGCAGATGCGCATCCCAGATGCCGCACGGCAGATCCTGCCCGACCTGGCCATCACCTCTACGGAAGGCGATGTCGTCGGTGACCGGATCCGCCTTCGGGTTACGGTCGTGAACAGAGGACTCGGGCCCTACACCCCCTCCAACCGCTGTTCCGCGTACCTGGCTGCATACTCGCGCATGCCCGTTGCCGACAATGCACGCCTTGCGATCCGCCCGATTCCGGCGCTGGCTCCGCGGGGGGGCAGTACCGTGATCGAGATGGAAGTCCGAAAGTTTGAGGGAACGGTCACCGTGCATATCCAGCCGGACATCAATATCGACAACAACACCGACCACGTGCACTTCGCGTTTTAGGAACCCGGCCGACTCCTCGCCCGCTTGATCAGGCCGGGTCATCGGGATGGACGTCATGCCATCGGGGTGTTACCCCGCTGAAGCTTGCGGTCGGGCCCTGCGCGAGTCACGCCGGAACGGCTGGAGGGCCACGCTCAGAAACCACACGGACTTTACCGCGAAAATGGTCGTCCAGGGCTACCTCTGGCCGGAAGGACAGAACGTGGCCGTACCCGCTGGCGGCCAGAGACTCACCCTGGGTCCAGGGGAGGACGGAACGACGATACCGTTGCACGCGGCCAGCGCCAGTAGCGGCGACGTCCTGAAGGTGCATATCTGGGCCGACATGAACCCCCAGGCCTTTGGAGAAACCTGGAAGGACTGTGGGGGCCAGGTTTCCTGGAATATCACCGTCCCGCACAGCAAGACCTTCTGACGAAGCCCCGTCGCCGGCCATCGATTGGCCTGGTGACACCCCACGGTGCTCTGCTCCGGCGGCGCGTAGCCGGAGCAGCCACCCTGAAACCGGAGGCCTGCAGCAGCCAGTCGTTGCCGGCACGGCGGCCAGGCCGAGACCCCGGAGGCGTGTTCGATCATGGGGTCATCCGTTCGCGGTCCTGCGCCGGTCGCGGTATCACCACGGACACCACCGCGTGCCGGCCGCGAGATGCCCTGGTGCCTGCACCCGCCCACCTGCCCGCCCACGCGGGTTCGACGCTTTGCCGAGCACTCGACCCCGATTCGAGGAACTCGGTAGAGCTGCGTTCGTTCCAATGGCAGCGTCCATCGCTGATCTCGACCGCAGGGATGGCGCAGGACACATCCATCGGAGGCAACAGGATATGGCACATGTGGTGATTGTTGGGGCTGGGTTGGGCGGGATGCCTGCGGCCTATGAGGCACGCGAGACACTCGGGCCGGAGCACGAGATCACGGTGGTCAACGCCACCGACGTTTTCCAGTTCGTCCCGTCGAACCCTTGGGTCGCCGTCGGTTGGCGCAAGCGGGACGCGATCACCCTGCCGATTGCGCCGTACCTGGAGCGCAAGCGAATCGCGTTCGTCGCATCCAGCGTCGAGCAGATCCTGCCGGACGTCAGCCAGCTGCGCCTCGAGAACGGCGACACGCTCGATTACGACTACCTGATCCTCACCACCGGCCCGAAGTTGATGTTTTCCGAGGTCGAGGGCGCAGGACCCGAGGGCGGACACACCCAGTCCGTCTGCACCGTGGACCATGCCGAACGTGCCCACGAGGACTTCAAACGCCTGCTGGACAACCCCGGGCCCGTCATCATCGGCGCGTTCCCGGGCGCCAGCTGTTTTGGCCCGGCCTACGAGTACGCCTTCATCCTCGACCGCGCGCTGCGCAAGCGCAAGATGCGCAGCAAGGTGCCGATCACCTTCGTGACCTCCGAGCCGTGGATCGGACATCTGGGCCTCGCCGGGGTGGGCGATTCGCGCGGCATGCTCGAATCCGAGTTGCGTTCCCACGACATCCGGTGGATCACCAATGCGCGCACGACTCGTGTCGAGGCGGGCCGCATGTTCGTCGAGCAACTCGATGATCTCGGCAACGTGGTCCGGAATCACGAGCTTCCGTTTCATCATGCGATGATGCTGCCCGCTTTCGCGGGCGTCGACGCGGTGGCCCGGACCGAGGGGCTGTGCAACGCCAGGGGTCTGGTGGAAATCGACGACCACCAGCGCAACCCCACCTACCGCAACATCTTCGCCGCGGGCGTCTGCGTCGCGATTCCACCGGTGGAGGCGACCCCGGTACCCACCGGGGCTCCGAAGACGGGGTACATGATCGAGTCGATGGTCACCGCCATCGTGCACAACATCGCGGCCGACCTGGCCGGCAAGGAAGCCCACTACAAGGGCTCGTGGCACGCCATCTGCCTGGCCGACATGGGGGACCGCGGCGCGGCCTTCGTGGCGCTGCCGCAGATGCCGCCGCGCGACGTGAACTGGTTCGCTGCCGGCAAGTGGGTTCACCTGGCCAAGATCGCGTTCGAGAAGTATTTCATTCGAAAGATGAAGAAGGGAACGTCGGAGCCGCTGTACGAGAAGTACATGATGCGCGCCCTTGGCATCCGCCGGCTGGAGAACTAGCGCGAAGGGTCTGTGACATCCGGGGCGGCGATGACCGGTCGCCCCGGTGGTCTCCAACCATTGCGGGCGCATGCAGAACACGATCATGAACAAGCGGGTCCCGGCCGTTCTCACCTGCGCGGGCGAGAGTACGGGGCCGGCCATCGACAATTTCGCACACCTGGAGACGCTGGGTCTCATCGAGCAGGCCGACGACTGGTCACAGATGCGCCATCGGCGCAGGCGTCCTGCGCGGAGCCTTCGAACCACGGGAACCTAGCGCCCGAGGGCGACGAGAGCGCGTTCGAGCAGCCGCAAGCGTGTGGTCAGGGAAACGCCGATGTTGCGGCGCAATAGAAGCGCCCCTCGCCGTCTATATTTCGGGTAAACTCGGAACAAAACCCACACTGTCAGCAGAGCTATTGACGCAGGGACCAGATACTCGACACCACCCGGAAGGGCCTTTCCGGAAAACAGGCCCCCGCGCAGTCTCTGCGGATGCAACCCGAGCCGCGCTGGAGAGCGCTGCGAAAGGGCGCGAGAGCCATGCCTTCTACCAAACCGCAACCGCACTACACGCGCCATTCCGTCGATGACGCCAATGCAGGCGCGCACGGGTCCTCGGCCCGTGGCTGGCAGAGCAAGCCGGATCGCCGTGGCGACCGCCCGCACTCCGGTCGTACCGGGCTTCGCGGCCTGCTGGCCTGCCTGCTCCTCTTGGCGGGTATGCTCGGCTCTGCCGCCGGGCAGGAGTCGGCCGATAAGATCTGGCGTGCCGCCACCGACCTGAGCGATCCGCACAACCAGGCGGTGCTGCTGAAGAACATCAACCATCTGCACACGCTGCGCGGCGTTTCGGAGCAGTACTGGGATCGCGTCCCCGGCATTGGCGATCTTACGCACCGCCAGTACCAGGAGGCGATGTTCTGGCATCAGCACGAGAATCTGCGGATCGCGCGCAAGGCGGTCGGCGGTCTGGGCGCCTACGAACTCGATCTGCAACGGCCGGCACCGGATGCCGGCGAGTGGCGCATCGGCTCGGATACCGATTTCCTGGTCCGGCGCAAGGACGGCCGGCCGGTCACGCTCGAGGACATCCAGCGGGTCGAGGCCGCGTATCGTCAGGCCGTCGCGCTCGAGGTGCGCCGGCGCAGCGGCGGCGCGGTGCGGATGGATCCCCGCGATTTCGACACCGGAACCGATTTCATGGTCGCCCACGACGCGACCACCGATACCGAATTCAACCGCATCGCCGAGCACTTCGGCCGCCGCGACGCCGATACCTACAGCCGGGTCGAGGCGGCCCGGGTCGAGGCGCAGATGCGCACGCCGGGGGAATCGATCGACTACCGCGACGCCGGGATGTACGTCGCCGAGATGGTCGATCAGGCCCAACGCAAGCAGCGGCAGATCGACCGGCTGCTCCGCGAGCAGGCCGATGCGCCGGCGCGTCAGCGTGCGATCAACGAAGCCCGGATCAAGCAGCTCGAATATGAGCGAGACAAGTATCTGCGGCGGATCAATTCGGTCAACCGCCATCTGCACACGCAGGCGCGCACCCAGTTCGGCCGCGGCCTCCGCACGCCGCCGCGCGACATCACGGACATGCAGAACCTCGCGCAGCAGGCGCGCGAGAACTACGCGCACACCCTCGGGAACGTTCTCCGGGTGATGCCCGAAGGTCCGCAGGCCCGCCAGGCCAATTTCATCCTCGCGTTGCAACTGGTCGATCTGCCCGCGGCCCGGCGCAGCGAGGTGCTGTCCCGGCTCGATCAGCGGGTACAACAGAACGTGCTCCAGCAGCTCGATGAATTTCGGGCCTGGCGCCGGGCCGAGCGCGAGCAGGTCGCGCGCGAAGACGTCGTCACCCTGCGCAACTTCCTGAACAAGACCGAATTCGGGCAGCAATTGCTGCGCGTGTTCGGTACCGAGATCGAGGCGCTGACGACCCGCCCGACCGAGAGTTCTCGCTTTCTGGCCGATGTCTACCGCGACCTCGCCGCCACCGACCGGGCGATTCAGAACCGGGCGCAGTCGCTGTCGATGTGGCTGGACCTGATGGTGCAGGTCCGCGACGCGCAATCCGATGCCGAACTGGCCATCGCACTCGGGCGCACGCTGGCGTCGAAGACCTACTACGGGATGATCGCCAGCCACCTTTACACCGGCCTGATCGAACGCGACGGCACCGCGCTGGCCAGGTCGCTGATTCTGATGCTTTCGCCCAAGACCGCGCTGCCGCAGGTGGTGCAGTCGATCGGCGGTTCGGTAATCGACCTGACCACTGCGGTCATGTTCGACCACCAGTTCATGGTGCTGTACGTGACCGCGCGCTTCGACGACGACGGCAGATTCACGGGCCTGGACGGGTACCGGTCCGGATCGGATGCCGTCTGCCGCTTCTTCGACGATGTGCTGCAGCCTGGCGGAGAATACTGGGTCGAAGGGGTGTTCACGCGGGCGCTGGCGTTGTCCGAGGAACGGAACTTCAGCCAGGAGGTGCTGAGCGGAATCAACGCCTTTGGTACCCGCGCCTTCGTGCGCGCGCTCGAGAGCACCGTGTACGGCGGGACCGCGAGCTTCATGGGGCGGCATCCCGCCGTTCAGCATGCGCGCGCCGAGGTTGCCACACTGACCGGCACGATCGACGATTTTGCCGAGGCGCTGGGCGAGCGCGTCCCGGCGCAGGCAGAGCCGGGCTGGGCGGGGCTGTCGCGCTTCGAGCCCGCGGCCCAGCATGCGATGCGGCCATTGCTCGAGCAGCGGACCGCCGCCTGGAACGACGTCGAGGCGGCGCTGTGCGCGGCAGTGACGGAATCGCTCGAATCGCGGCATCGCGCCGAGCAGGGGCTCGAGGGCGGCGACGAGGCCGCGCTGGCGTTGCTCGCCGAAGTCGAGCGTCTGTTCCACGAACTCGATATCCACGGCGTGGGGATGGCATGGTTGAACCACGAGGGCACGCGCAACGTGATCATGCGCTGGCTCGGGTCCGCCGAGGAGCAGCGGATCGAGGCGATGCAGGCGTTGCAGCGCTACCACGATGCCTATTCGGCGGTGCACGAGATCCGCGATACCGTCGAGAGTCTGTATCGCACCGCGACCGGCGGTGCCGAATCGCTGCTTGCGCGGCCACTGACTGGTTCGCCGCCGCTGACCGCCGATCCGGCGTTTGATCACAGTCTGGCGGTGCGCCTGTTCCAGGAGACGATGGACGACCTGGACCGCTACGAAACACAGATGCTGCGGATCAAGCGCGAAGCGCTGAACGACAACCGCGCCCAACTCGATGACCCGTTCGATCGCCGCATACAGACGGCGATCCACGCCGCGACGATCGCGTTGAACGACGCCGCAGCGACGATGCAGGGGGCAACGCATGCGCGGCAAAGGCTGTACCGGGTGCAATGGTGGGCCGCGCACGATCTGCATACCCGGCATTCGGCCGCTTTCGAGCATACGCGCGCGCAACGCGCGAAGATCGAGGAACTGCTCGACGAATTCCGTGCTCACTATCAGCCAGTCGAACCCGCGCTGGCGATCCTGCCGCCACCGGCGGTGATCGAAGAACGCGCGGCGACCGATACACCCTACGCATTCGGACTCGACGCAACGGCGATTCCGTCGGAGACGGTGTACGTCTGGTTCGAGGATGGTACGGAAATCGGCCGCGGCGATACGCTGCTGCACATGTTCGAGGAGCCCGGGCCACGGACCCTCGAGGTCCGGGCGCAATGGACCCGATCGGACCGGGTGTTGCGCGACGGCAGCGCGACCGCCGAACTGAGTGTCGATATCCGCGCCGATGCCCTGCTGCCCGAACTGGCGATTCGGCCGCCGCGCGATCTCGGCGCACTCGCCGAGCCGGACCGTGCCTACGAGTTCCACGCATTGCGCAGCAACATTCCGGACGACGCGACGCTGAGCTGGCGGATCGACGGCCGGCCGTCGGGTATCGGTGCCGACGTCGAGCTGCGTTTCGGCGATCCCGGCCCGAATATCGTCGAGCTGTTCGCCGAGTGGGAGGTTCCCGGAAGCTGGACGGGGCAGGAGCAGGTGATCGCACCGGCACTGACCGTCGAAGTCAACGACCCGGGGCCGCTGCTGGCCGAACCGTGCCGTATCCTGCTTGCCGGCACTTTCGACGAAGCGGTGCCCGAGGTGGGCATCGAGCAGTTGCTGCGCCGGTTCCCGACTCCGGAGGAAGTCGAGGATTTCGTTGCCGACCGGGCGGCGGTTGCGGCGCGGCATGGCCTGCGCGCGAGCCCCGACGAACCCGATGCGGTCGATGCGGCCACCGGCCTGACGCAGCAGTGTGTACCCGAGATTCTGGCGCAATGGCATTCCCGGCGCGCCGACCTGGAGCAGGAATTCCGCGAGCGCTGGGAAATGCTCGACGACGCCACGCTGACGCTGCAAGTCGATACCGGGAACTTGCGAGCCCCCGCGGCACTTGGCGTGTCGCTCGCCGAAGCGGCGCAGACGCCGGAACTGAACCGGGTATCGGTGCAGCTCGAAGCGCTCGGCATGGACCTGTCCGCGCTGCACGCCGAACTGGCGTCGATGCTCGACATCCTGGCCGGTGACGAGGTCCGACCCGGTTGCGGGACGATCCCGCCGTACTACCTCTGGCTGGACATCGACTGGACGCTGGACGGCGAAGAGGTCGGTGTCGCCCAGCGCACACCGGATGGCCGGCAAATGATGTTCCAGGCGCTGGAGGAGAGGGCCTACCCGGTGACCGCGCAGGTCACGCTGCGGTATCGGCGCGGCTGCAACAGCGGGTATCCGCAACTGATTCCCGATCGGGTGCAAACGGTCCGTACCACGATCGAGATCGAGTTCGAAGACCCGGACGCGCCTTCGCCCCCGCCCGAGGTCGTCGCCGAACCCACCGCGCCCGAGGAACCTCCCGCGGCGCCGGAACCGCCCGATCTTTCCGAGCTGGAGGAACAGCGGCAGCAGGTTCTGGACGTCTGCGAGGAATGGACCGCGTCGAAGAGCGGGGGCTACGGCACGACGACCGAGGTCTGGGACATCGGCAGCCTGCCCGAAGGGACGGCCTTCGATTTCTCCTACAACGCGATGAGCGTGCCCGACAAGTTCGTCGTCGAGTACCCGGTGGGTAACGTGGTGCTCGACACCGGCTGGCGTGGATCGGCCGCGCGCGCCGCGCGCCGACCCGAGCTCTACCCCGGCGGCGTAACCGGCCCGGGGCGGGGTGCAGCCGACGACGTGTTCGAAAAGGCCGCAGCCGACGCGTTCAAGGTGACCGTCTACGGCCCGGAAAGCGGCACCGCATGGAACTACCGAATCCGGCCGCGCTGCCAGCCGGACGCGGTGCTGCGGATCGCCGAGTCACCCACCCGGGTTACGTACGGCTCGCAGATCCGCTGGCCGGCGACGACCGGCGGCGGGCTCGAAGTCACGCGCTACACCTGGCAGGCAACGCCGGACCTGAGCTTCGACGAACCGGTGACCACCGAGCCCGCGACGCGAATCACGTTCGACCGGCTGGGGCGGGTGCTGCTGTGGGCCGAGGGCAAGCCCCGGGACAGCAGTCTGCCGACAGTCGAGTCGCAGCAGGTCGAGATCGAGGTGGTGCCGCCGCGGTTCGAGCTGGTGTTCGACCCCCCGCACGGCCAGGCCCGGGTCGGTGACGAGGTGCAGGTGGAGGTGCGCAGCGATCCGGCGCTGCCCGCCGAACTCGTCGATCACCGCTGGGTGCAGCCCAGCGCGCGCAGCACCTACACCGACAACGCGTCGCGAATCGGCTTCACGGTGGGCGATGGCGATCGTGCGCCGCTGCAAGACATCCCGCTGCATGTCTGGGTGCGGGTGCCCTATCACGGCGACACCCTGGCGGAGATCCAGGCCACGTACTCGGGGCAGCCCTACGAGGTGCAGATCAGCGAGCCGGTTCACCGCGGCCCGACCCCGCAGACCTGGGACCCCGAGCGCGGCGGGCTGGTCGATGTGCCCCGCGGTCAGGTCGTCACCGGGCAGGAGGTGCGGCTGAACGCCAGCGTGCAGCCGACACCCCCGGGAGAAGTGCGCTACCGCTGGTCGGTATTACCGGACGGCGCCCGCACCCACGGCACCACCGGCAGCAGCCAGACGTTCTCGGCCAGCAATGCCGGCAGCTACACCGTGGAAGTGGTCGCGACCAACGCCGCCGGTCTGGTCCTCGGCCGCGGGAGTCGCAGTGTGATGGTGGCGCAGGATCAGCCACCTCCGGTGCCGGCAACGCCCGATGATGCCGAACCCGCCGACGCGGACGCCCCGCCCGCGGCAACGGTCGATCCCGATTCCCTGCTTACGCCACCGGACGTGATCGATCTGGAGCAGGCCTCCGGTCAACTCGATTCCGATACGCGCGAGCAGCGCCATGCAATCCAGGTGCCGCGGCATGGCTCGCTGCGAGTCGATGTCCAGGCTGACGACGGACTGCGGGTCTACATGCGCCTGAAGAATGCCGACGGCCGGCGCCTGGCGAGCGCCAGCACCGGCACGAGCCCGAGCGTCGAACGGGCCGATCTGGCGCCGGGTACCTACTACGCCAGGGTCGTTCGCTCCAGCGGGGAAGGGGGCTATCGCTTGAGCACCCGGCTGTCCGCGCCAAGCGTCGCCAACGATTCCGGGCCCAACGATACCCTCGAACAGGTCCGGCAACACGGCGAGCCGATTCCGTTGGACCGGCACAGCACGGGTCTGCTCGGCTACCAGGATCGGGACGAACGCGATACCGAAGACTGGTTCCGGTTCGAAACCACGACGCATGGCCAGGTAACGGTTGCGGTCCATGCCGAGGAAAGCCTGCGTGTGTACCTGCGGCTGAAAGATGCCAGCGGTCGACGCCTGGCGAGCGCCAGCACCAGCCATAGCCCCGAAGTCGCACGAGCCGATCTGGCACCGGGCACCTATTTTGCCAGGGTGGTTCGCTCCAGCGGGCAGGGCGGCTACGTGATCACGCCGACGCTGGCAGCAACGACCTACGTCAGTGACCGGGAACCCAACGACAGTATCGAACAGGCGCAGCCGATTCCGCTGGGGCAGGACACCCAGGGTTTGCTGGGCTATCTGGATCGGAGTGAGCGCGATACCGAGGACTGGTTCCGGTTCGAGACCACAGCGCATGGCCAGGTCAAGGTCGCGGTCAATGCCGAGGAAAGCCTGCGGGTGTACCTGCGGCTGAAAGATGCCAACGGCCGGCGTCTGGCGAGCGCCAGCACCAGCGATAGCCCTGAAGTGGAACGAGCCGATCTGACACCGGGCACCTATTTTGCCAGGGTGGTTCGCTCCAGCGGACAGGGCGGCTACGTGATCACGCCGACGCTGGCAGCGACGACCTACGCCAGTGACCGGGAACCCAACGACAGTATCGAACAGGCGCAGCCGATTCCGCTGGGGCAGGACACTCAGGGTTTGCTGGGCTATCTCGATCGGAGTGAGCGCGATACCGAGGACTGGTTCCGGTTCGAGACCACAGCGCATGGCCGGGTAGCGGTCGCGGTCAGCGCCGAGGAAAGCCTGCGGGTGTACCTGCGGCTGAAAGATGCCGACGGCCGGCGTCTGGCGAGCGCCAGCACCAGCCATAGCCCTGAAGTGGAACGAGCCGATCTGACACCGGGCACCTATTTTGCGAGGGTGGTTCGCTCCAGCGGACAGGGCGGCTATACGCTCCGGCCGGTCTTCACGCCGGATCCGTCCGCGGGCGGCGGTTGAACGGTCACCAGCAGGCGCGACGGGCGCGGGCCGGGCCTCCGCGTGAGCCATCGCACGAGCATGCGTCCGCGCCCGCCATGCTGTGGTCCAGGGGGGCGTTGTGTTCGGCCAGGGCTTGCGGCGTTCCGGAACGCCAGTAATGGCCGGGGAATCGTGGCCCTGGACGGTCTCGTAATAACCGGGCAGCACACCGACCGGGTGCCGGTCAGCGGGGGGTATTCCCGTCTGAGGAAATGCAGGCCCGACGGCCTGGAGGCGTCGGCTGGCCGTTCTGCCACCTCCCGCCGAAAACGGCTCCGGCCTGTCCGCCGGCGATCACCGTTTCCGGCCATTTCAGGCCGCCTCCCCGAAATCCTTCGCCGGGTTCACGGACGGTTCACGGGCGCACAACGGCGTTGTCGTCGTTCACGTGGTCGCTGTAGTCGGCCCGACCGCGGGCACCATCCGCCTCGCGCGCGATCAGGCGCACGACGAAGGCGGAGATGGCGACGGCCGCAACGATGCCCATCAGGGTAAAAGTGTCGAGGTGCATGATGACTTCTCCTGTAACTGGTATTCGTACCTATCGATGCACGTGATGCTTGACCCGCGCCGGCAGAGCCCGAGACCGGGCGGTGCGCTTGCGCCAGGGACACCCCATACAGCGTCAACGATACGGGGCATCTGTTGCTCGCACATTTCGCGCAAGTGCGAATTTGTAACAGTGTGTGTCAGAGCAACACCGCGCATACAACACGGGAGGCGCTCACCCCCCAGCACCGCTGGCCGGCAACGATTCCGGCCTGCGGGATTGGCCCCCGTCAACGCCGGCGCTGAAATCGGTGAAACCGGCGTCTCGACGGCTGCGCTGGTGAGGACATGGCCACCGAACCGCCGAGGGGGCGATGTGACCACCGATGCTGAGTACGGTGCAGTCCCTCGTGTTCTTGGGGTCGGCGGGCCCCCGGTTGCCGGCCGGCCAGAAACAGCACAGCCGGCCTGCACGCGGCAGCGCGCGGGTCGTCAGGCGGACCGTCGCGCCTACCGCGTCACCGCTCGTTGGGAGTATCGCCCTCGTCGGCTTCGGGTTCGACGGCCTCGAGCTGCTCCATCAGCGTGATCGCCACCCCGAGGAAGTCGGCGTCGGTCACCAGACCGCGCAGTTCCCCTTCACGAGTCACCGGCAGGCAGCTGCGCTTGCGCCGAAGCATCAGCAGCGCGGCATGGCGGACGTTGCTGCGCTCATCCACCGTATCGAGGTCATGCACCATCACCTCGTGCACGTGGCGTGGCCCATCGCTGCCGGCGAGCAGCACGTCGGTTTGCGCAACCAGCCCCAGCAGGTCACCGGAGGCATCGAGCACCGGCACGTGACGGATCCTGTGCTCCGCCATGATGCGGCGGACGTCATCCACGGTTGCATCGGGGTGGACGACCACGAGGTTCTGCCTGGGAGTCATGATATCGCTGATGTCGAGCATGATTTCGGCCCCTCCTCCGATCTTGCGTCCATCTTCGCGCAGTCGCGCGGGCGGGTGTTGATTTGCCTCACAACTGCCGCTGCCCGGGGATTCTGGTCATACCGTACTGCAGACGGTCGAAGCCGCCACCGCCGGCGCCATCTGTCGCTCGCACGGGGAAAAGGATTCCTGCGTCGAGCGGAGTACTCGACGATGCCCTGCCGGAACAGCGGCGGGGTGAATCGTCCACTCAACCCGATTTCAGCCCCGGGGGACGTTGGGGGCGATGCCTCGGTCTTGCGCCAACCCCGTGGGATCCGGCAATCCCGCCTCGAGGCCGAGGTGCCAGTCTTCCACGAACGCCTCGATAGTCTCGACGAAGTCCGGGTCGTGCTCACGCCGGTTGATCGTGCAATGAATGACCACTGTGGCGCGGTCCGGCGGCAGATCCGTGGTGACGGTCCAGGCCAGCGCGTTGGGGCACCCGGGCAGGGTGAAACGCACCCCACCGCGTATCGCCTCCCGGTGCACCGCGAACTCGCCCCAGACGCAATAGATGCGCCCGTGGTCTCCGATCGATTCAAGCACCGTATCCACCGATGCACACCATTGCGGCAGCCGCTCGATCGTCAACTCGCGCTGCAATGCCTCGGCATCGACCCTGACATGCGCGGTCGAAAAAAACTCCATCGACATTCCTCCCGACCTGCCCGGTCGTCATCCGGGCGGGCGAGCGGCGCCGCTGGGCCGCGGCTCGCGCCGCCGGTTTGTTGCTGGGGTGAAGTGGTCTACGGCCAGCGGACACCTCGCTCACGATCAGCGCAGAAGCGGCTACCCCCAACCATGAAGGGCGCGGGCGCAAAAGGCGAACAACGCCACCTGCCGTGGCGGCATCGGCCAACGCATGGGCGTGCGGACCGTGGGTTCCGGCGAAACGATGCGGCTGTTGCCGCCCGGGTACTGAAGTGGCGGCACCCTGACCCGACTCCAACCGCTACACTGGTGATGAAAACCCGGCACGAACGCTATCCGAGAGCCCATACATGCCCGAACAACCCCCGTCGGCAAGTCCCTTCCGGTGCGATGGACGGCGAGACCGTCGTGCGCGTCCCCAACGACCGTCGCTACGATCTGATCGATCCCCTCCCCGAGGCCTTCGAAATCCGCACCTTACACGCCCGGGATCTCTCCGGTTCGCGGGACGAGCTGTTCAAGTGCGTCTCCGGCTGGCCGGGCGACCTGCCGCCCCGCATGCAGGAATACGGCCACCCGATGCCAGGCCTGCGCCACCTGCGGTTCCCCACCGAAGTCGGGGCGTGGAACCAGTAAATGCCGTGCATGAGCCAGGCGCTGGACGAGCAACCGACGAACAGCCGGCTGCCCGAGGCGGTATCCCAGACGCGCGCTGGGCTCGCCGACCACGTGCGCAACCAACCCTGAACCGCCACGGACAACCGGTCCGGTCGCTCAGGGCGGCAACCACACCGCCGCACCCCTTGCCCACCACCACGAAGACAGCAAGCACATGAGCGCCGAATCGTTGCCCCCGAACGACGTCCCGGCCATGCACTACCTGGTCGGGGGCGGCATCGCGTCGCTCGCTGCCGCGATCCTGCTGATACGAGATGCCGGCGTGCCCGGCCAGCTGATCCGGATCTTCGAGCAGGGGCAAAGCCTGGGGGGCAGCCTCGACGGTTCCGGAACGCCGGACCCCGGCTACCTGGTCCGCGGCGGCCGCATGTTCGAGCAGCACTTCGCTTGCACGTTCGATCTGCTGGCCTCGGTTCCCTCAATCGACAGCGAAGGTCTGACCCTCAAGGACGAGATCGACCGCTTCAACCACGAGGTATCGAATTCGTCGAACTGCCGGCTGGTTCGCGCTGGCAGCAAGGTGGAACCGCTGCGCTTCGGGCTGGATGCACGCGACCTGCGCGACATGGCACGGCTGATGACCCAGCCGGAAGCGTCCCTCGCCAACCGCAGCGTCGCGGATTGCTTCGCACCTTCCTTCTTCACCAGCGATTTCTGGTTCATGTGGAGCACCACGTTCGCGTTCCAGAGCTGGCATAGCGCAATCGAGCTGCGCCGGTATTTCCGGCGCTTCGTGCATCTGCTTCCGGGATTCCGGCGCCTGGAGGGGATTCTGCGGACACGCTACAACCAGTACGACGCGCTGATCCTGCCGATCCAGCGCTGGCTGCAGGGCCAGGGCGTGCACTTCGAGACCGGCACGAAGGTCATGGATGCACGGCTGGCGCGTGAGCATGGCGAGCTTCGCGTAACCGCGCTGCACCTGCACCGAGAAGGCGTCGAACAGGTGCTGGAAGTCTCCGGGCACGACCGGGTATTCCTTACCTTGGGCTCGATGACCGAGGGGGCCATGCTGGGCTCGAACGATGCACCGCCGTCCGAACCGACACCGGGTGGACCCGCCTGGCAACTCTGGCACCGCCTTGCCGCGCTTGACCCCGTGTTCGGCCGGCCCGGCACGTTCGCCAACGACATCGAACGCACGAAGTGGGAGTCGTTCTCGGTGACGTTGCGCAGCCCCGCCTTTTTCGAACACATGCAGAGATTCACCGGAAACGAGGCCGGGACCGGCGGGCTGGTCACCTTCACCGATTCTCAGTGGCTGCTCTCGGTCGTGCTGTTCCGCCAGCCCCATTTCCGCGATCAGCCGGAAGACGCCTGGGTGTTCTGGGGCTACGGACTTCATCCGCAGCGCCGAGGCAATTTCACCGGCAAGGCCATGACCCAGTGCAGCGGCGACGAAATCCTCAGGGAGCTGGCTGGCCATCTCCACCTGGGCGAGAAAGCCGAGTCTCTCCTGGGCGGCGCGCGGGTGATTCCCTGCATGATGCCGTACATCACCAGCCAGTTCATGCCGCGCTCCCCAGGCGACCGTCCATCGGTGATCCCCGAGGGAGCGCGCAACTTCGCGGTGCTCGGCCAATACTGCGAGTTGCCGGACGATGTCGTGTTCACCGTCGAATACTCGGTACGTTCGGCCTGGACCGCAGTGCATGCGCTCACGGGCAGCGGGCGCGCGCCGCCACCCGTGCGCCGAACCGACCATGACCCCGCCGTGCTGATGCGCGCCGCCCGCACCCTGCTCCGCGGCGGGTGACCGGGTGACCGGGTGACCGGGTGACCGGGTGACCGGGTGACCGGGTGACCGGGTGACCGGGTGACCGCGGATGATTACCCACTCGCGGTCACCCGACTAAACGGGCGGGTCTGCGCAGACGTCCGGACGGGGTCTAGATGAGCAGAGCGGCAGGATCAGGGCACAAGTCGAAGCTGGCCTGAACATCCACCCGGAATCACGCCTGCGGGTTCCGGGACACCACGAACATCCGTTGTGCCGGTGCGTGCTCCGCAGATAACTCGTAGGCTCGATCCGACGCGGATCGGGTCCCGCACGCGGGGAAGGCCGCAGGGCCGCAACCGGCTCCGGTCCGCGAACGGTTAAAGCTCCACGCAGCGATGCGGTCAGGATCCACCCCTCAGCGCCGGAAGCTCTTCCCCCTCGGGGACGATCTCCCGTGCCAACCCGTTGTTGCACCAGCGCTGTCCTGTCGGCGGCGGTCCATCGTCGAACACATGGCCCTCGTGGCCACCACAGCGGATGCAGTGGTACTCGGTGCGCGGCCAAATCAGCTTGTAGTCGGCCTTGGTGCCGACTCTTCCGGGTAGCGGGCGGGTAAAGCTGGGCCAGCCGGTGCCGCTGGCGCACTTGTTGGCGCTGGCGAAAAGCGGAAGGAAGCAGGCCGCGCAGACATACGTGCCGTCGCGCCTCTCTCCGTCCAGGGGGCTGCTCCACGGCGGTTCCGTGGTCCCTTCGAACAGAATACGGTAGCGGCCCGGCGGCAACAGGTCGCGCCAGTACCGGCGGCTGTTGAGATTTGGTGGGCCGTGTAGGATTCGAACCTACGACCAATGGATTAAAAGTCCACTGCTCTACCAGCTGAGCTAACGGCCCGGGCGAGGGCGCCTAGTGTACGGGCTGGGGCACAAAACGCAAGCTGTGCCCGCCGCTTGGGTTCAGGCAGGGGCATCGGTTCGGTAGCGGGTGGGGTCCGGCAGACCGGCAGCGTCAAATCCGGCTCGGCGGATGCGGCAGCTGTCGCAGACACCGCAGGCCCTGCCATCCGCGTCGGCCTGGTAGCAGCTGACGGTCAGCGAATAGTCCAGGCGGCAGGCGGTGCCGACGCCGATGATCTCGGCCTTGGTCATCGTCAGCAGCGGCGCGCGGATCCGGAAACGGCGACCCTCGACCCCGGCGCGCGTCGCGAGGTTGGCCAGATCCTCGAAGGCCGCGATGAACTCGGGCCGGCAGTCAGGATACCCGGAATAGTCGACCGCGTTGACACCGATAAAGATCTCGCGCAGCTCGAGCGCCTCGGCCAGTCCCAGCGACAGCGACAGCAGCGTGGTGTTGCGTGCAGGCACATAGGTCGCGGGGATGCCCTGGGTCGGAGCCTCCGGCACGGGGATCGAGGGATCCGTGAGTGCCGAACCGCCAATCGCCCCGAGGTCGATCCGGATCACTCGGTGGCTGACCGCACCGAGGGAAGCCGCGACCCGGCGCGCGGCTTTCAGTTCGGCGCGGTGGCGCTGGCCGTAGTCGACACTCAGCGCGTGGCAGGCATACCCGGCAGCGCGCGCCAGCGCAAGGCAAGTCGCGGAGTCGAGGCCACCGGAAAGCAGCACCACCGCGGCACGGCCGGGCTCTGCCGCGTCGCCCGGGAACCGGTCAGCGGCCGGCGACATCGCCCCAGAGCAGCTTGTGCAGTTGCAGTTGGAAACGCACCGGGGCGCGCGCCTCCAGGATCCATTCGGCGAGCCGCTGCGGTTCCAGTTCGCCGTACACCGGCGAGAACAGCACCTCGACCCCGTCCGGCCGCGGGCGACGCGCCAGCAGGTCCAGGGCCCAATCGAAGTCCGCACGATCGGCAAGCACGAATTTGATCTGGTCACCCGGGCGGAGCAGCGCGAGGTTATCCAGTCGGTTACGGGCGCTTTCTCCGGATGCCGGGGCCTTCAGATCCATCACGATGCGCACCCGCGGGTCGACTTCCCGGAGGTCCAGCGCACCACTGGTCTCAAGCGATACTGCGAATCCGCGCTCGCAGAGCGCCTCGAGCAAGGCGAGACAGCCCGGCTGGGCAAGCGGTTCGCCACCGGTCACGCAAACGTGGCGGACCGCGAAACCCGCCACCGTGTCCAGGATCCCGTCCAGCCTGAGCATCTGGCCGCCGGTGAAACTGTAGGTGGTGTCGCACCAGCGGCAGCGCAGCGGACACCCCGTCAGGCGCACGAACACCGTGGGCCAGCCCACCTGTGCGGCCTCGCCCTGCAGCGACAGGAAGGTCTCGGTAATCCGCAGCCGCACCGCCGTGGAATCCGCCCGTGCCCGGTCGGGCACGGCCAACGTCTGCATCATCGGCCCATCACCGACCCTCCAGGCGCCGCAGCCGATCCTGCGCCAGGCGCGAGAGCGTCGTGCCCGGATACTCCGACACCACCCGGTTCAACGCCTCGCGCGCCGGGTCGGCATGCCCCAGCTCGAAATGGGAGTAACCGATCTTCAGCAGTGCGTCGCTGGCCTTGTCGCTGTCGGGAAAGCGGTCACGCACGGCCTGGAAATCGACCAGCGCGCCCTCGTAATCCTGGCTTGCGTACTTGGCCTCTCCAAGCCAGTACAGCGCGTTGGCGGAGTAGACGCCGTCCGGATAGCGTTCCATGAAACGCTCGAGCTGCAGGATCGCCTCCGGATAATCACCGGACATCAACTGGTCGAAGGCTGCCTGGTAGGCCCCCTGCTCGTCCGCATCCGGCAGCGTGTCGATCACCTCGGGCTCGGGCGGCTCTGGCTCCGGCGCCGTCCGGTCGCCTTCAAGCAGGCCCAGGCGCTCCTCCAATGCACGGATCTCGGCGCGCTGCCCGGCGCGCAGGCTGCGGACCTCGTGCTGCAGGCGTTCGACCTGCCCGCGCAGCTGGCGCAGCTCCGCCTGCAGCGCATCGGTGTTCTGCAGCATCTCCGTCAGCACGCCCGAGTCAAGCAGGCGTTCAACCCGATCCAGTCGCGTCTCGACCATCTGCAGCTGGTGCTGCGTGACCACGGGCGAGCCGGACTGTGCCCCGGCTGGGGTCCAGGCAAATACGATCGCGAGCCCCAGCAACCCCGTCACGGGGCCCCGGGTCCAGCGGTTTACGGTCGCATCCGTATGGCCAGTCATCGATGGGTTCCTCCACTTCAGGCGTGGTTCGGGCCGCGCACCGCGCCGGCCCGGACCATGGCCAGGCTCAGCGGCGCACCTCGTAAACAAGTTCCACGCGCCGGTTCTTGGCCCAGGACTCCTCTGTCTGGGTGAAGGCCACGGGCATCTCCTCGCCGTAGCTGATCACGTCCAGCTGGGAATCGCGAGCACCGTTTAGGGTCATGATCCGGCGCACCGCCTGGGCCCGCCGCTCACCCAGCGCCAGGTTGTACTCACGGGTTCCCCGCTCGTCGGTATGTCCCTCCAGACGCAGGCGCGCGCCGGAATGCTGCGACAGGTAGCGAGCATGTGCCTCGAGCATCGGGATGAACTCCGGGCGTACGGTATCACGATCGAAATCGAAATAGACCAGGCGCTCCGCGAGCGGACTCCGGGGATCGTCGAGCGGATCGGCCCGCAGGTCGCGGTCGACTCCGATCCCCGCAGCTTCCGCCTCCCTGCGCGCGCGCTCCTCGGCTGCGGCAGCCTCGGCCTCGGCAGCAGCCGCAGCCGCCGCCGCTTCGGCTGCCGCACGCTCGGCATCGGTCATCTCGCGCTTGGGCTGAGCACAGGCGGCGAGCACGCTGGCCATCAGCAGTACCAGAACCCAACGAAACGGTGCATTCATCTTGCTTTCCTCAATGGGTGGATCAGGTTGGAACATGCGCATTGTCCGCGTGCCGCCCAGGCGACTCCTGCACTCGTCGGAAGCGAACCGGCAATGCAAACGCAAGGTCTGCGCGACCCGGAATCGCGCTTTTCAGTGGCAACGCAGCCCGCCACGGATGGCATCCGGCGTGCAGTGGCTACAACGGTGACCAGGCCGGTTCGCGCACCTCGCCCGAACGGGCTGCCAGACGCTGGTGGACCTGGCCATCCCGGCTCACAGACCCGAGGATGCCGCGGCCGCGATCCGTGGTGGAGTAGATCACCATGCTGCCATTCGGTGCGAAACTCGGTGACTTGTCGTAGCGTCCCCGAGTGAGCAGCGTGACCCGGCGCGAATCGAGGTCCAGCCGCGCGAGCCGCAGGCCGCCGTCGCCGGCGTGAACGTACACCACGGACTTGCCGTCCGGCGACACGGTGGGTGCACCTGCCGAGGTGGCCTCGAAGGTCAGACGCTGGGGAGTGCCGCCCGGGAGCCGTACCTGGTAGACCTGGGGCGAACCTGCACGGTCAGAAGTGAAATACAGCGAATCTCCGTCCGGAGACCAGGCCGGCTCGGTGTCGATCGCGTTCGACCGCACCACCGGGGTCAGTTCACCGCTGGCGAGTTCCAGTACGTAGATATTGGCGGTGCCCTCGCGCGACAGAGTCAGCGCGATGCGCCGGCCGTCGGGGGACCACACCGGCGCGCTGTTGATACCCTTGAACGCCGCGATCCGCTCGCGGGCGCCGGTCTCGACATTCTGCCGAAACACCTCCGAACGGCGGTTCTCGAACGAGACATACACCAAGTCCCGGCCGTCCGGCGACCAGTCTGGCGACATCAGCGGCTCGCTGGAACGGAACAGCGTGCGCGGGTTGGCACCGTCGGAATCCGCCACTTCCAGCGTGAACCGCCGCTGATCCCCTTCACCGGCGACACCGACATACGCAATCCGCGCGCTGAAGGCTCCCTTGTCGCCCGTGATCTCCTCGTAGACGATATCCGAGACACGGTGCGCACCGCGGCGCATCATGTCCGGCGGCACCGGGATTCGGAAGCCGCCGAGGCGCTGGTTCGCGAGTACGTCGAACACGTGGAACTCGATCAGAATCTGCCCCTGCTCGGGTCGCTTGCGGCCGATCACCAGGTATTCGGCCCCCACCGCGGCCCAGCTCTCGGCCAGGAAACCGTCCGGACTCTCCGGGGCCGCGGGCAACGCCTGGCGCGGCAGCACCTCGAACAGGCCGCTGCGCGCGAGATTGGCACCGACGATCTGCGCGACATCCTCCGGTGGGCTGCCGACCCCGTCCCAGGCGAAAGGCGCCACCGCCACCGGGATAGCCCCGGTCACGCCTTCGGTGACCGTGACCTCCAGCACGGCCGCGGCCTGACCGGCCACCAGCATCAGCACACCCAGAAACCAGATCTGAAGACCTCTTCGTTTCATCGTTCGTCACCTAGCCCTGATCGGGCGCAAAACGGATTCGGATTCCGCCCTGGACGACAGCAGCGTCCGGTGGACGGGGAAGGGACTGCAAGCGTTCCATGGTCTGGCGCACGGACTCGCAGAAAGCCGGCGCCCCGGAACAGCTCTGGACCTGAAAGCTCAGGATACGCCCGGTGTCGGGATTCACGCGCACCAGCACGAAGGCTTCGTCACCGCTGCGCAGGCCTTCAGGCCGTCGCCAGCGGCGTTCCACCGTACCCTGGACGTCGGCAATGTAGGCATCACGCAGCGCATCCTGCTGAGCGCGCCGGTCGGCGGCCTCGCGCTGTGCGCGTGCCGCTGCCAGACGCTGGCGCTCCTGTTCCATCTGCTCGCGCCGCCGCTGTTCCTCCAGTTCGCGCGCCTGGGCCTCGCGGCGGCGCGCCTCTTCCTCGGCCCGGCGCCGCTCCGCGGCCTCGCGTTCCCGCTGAGCCGCGGCCTCCCGCTCCCGGCGCTCGGCCTCCTCGGCCCGGCGCGCCTCCTCGGCGGCGCGGCGCGCTTCCTCCGCCGCACGGCGTTCCTGCTCGGCACGGGCGCGCTCGGCCTCGGCTTCGCGCCGCTCCTGTTCGATGCGTGCGCGTTCGGCCTCGGCCATACGCCGAGCCTCTTCGGCGACGCGCTGGGCCTCCCGCTGGGCCTCCTCGGCGACGCGCCGGGCTTCCTCGCGCGCCTCCTCGGCGGCACGCAGCGCCTCCTGCCGGGCCCGCTCCTCGGCCTCGCGCCGCTCCTGTTCCTCCCGCTGGCGCCGCAGTTCCTCCTGGCGCAGGCGTTCCGCCTCGCGGCGGGCTTCTTCCTCTGCCTGCAGTTCGGCGGCGATCCGTTCCTGTTCGGCCGTGCGGATCTCGCGCTCGATGCGTTCGAAGGTTTCAACGTCCATCGCGACTGCTTCGATCACCTCGGCCGGATCCGGGGAAAAACGCAGCGCGGACGACGCCGATGGCTGCAGGAACGAAACGTTCAGCAACAGCGCTGCGAACAACACCGCGTGCAGCAGGAGCACCAGCAGCAGCTGGCCGAAGTGCTGTCGAATCAGGCTGAACACGGCATGCTCACGGAGGCGTCAGTCGACTTCCCTGGGGGGCGGTTCGGTCAGCAGCCCGACCCGACCCGCGCCAGCGCGCTGCAGCGCGACCATCGCGTCCATTACGCGGCCGTAGTCGACATGACGGTCCCCGCGCACGTAGGTCTGAATCCCCGGGTTTGCGACCAGCAGATCGGTGACGAGTTCGACCAGTTGCGGACCAGCCAACGGTTCGTTGGCCAGCGGCCCCTGGTTCACGCTCAGCGCGCCGGCCGCGGTGACCGTGACCACGATCGGCTCGGCCGCGCGCTGATCGGTCTCCAGCGCCTGCGCCTCGGCCTCGGGCAGATCCACCTCTACCCCCTGCTGGAGCATCGGCGCGGTGATCATGAAGATGATCAGCAGCACCAGCATCACGTCGATGAACGGCACGACGTTGATCTGGGACATCGGCCGCCGCAGCCGGCGCCCGTTGTGGCGTGACATTTCCGCCATGACGGAACCCTATTCCCGCGCGTCCGCGGCCCCGCGCCCGGCGGTCTGGCGGGCGAGCAAGGCCACGAACTCGTCGCTGAAGTTCTCGAAACGACCGATCACCCGGTCCACGTCGGTCGCGAACCGGTTGTAGGCGATCACCGCCGGAATCGCCGCGAACAGCCCGAGCGCGGTCGCGATCAGCGCCTCGGCGATCCCCGGGGCGACCATCGCCAGCGTCGCCTGCTGCACTCCCGAGAGCCCCAGGAATGCGTGCATGATGCCCCAGACGGTCCCGAACAACCCGATGTAGGGGCTGGTGGAACCGACCGTCGCGAGAAACTGCAGATAGCGTTCCAGATCCTCGCTTTCGCGTGCGATCGCGACCCGCATCGAGCGGTGCGTGGCATCGACGACGTGGGGCGGATGCTGGCGCACCCGCAGGAACTCCTTGAACCCCGAGGAAAAAACGTGCTCCATCCCGGACATGTCGGTCTTGCGGCGGACCCCGTCGTAGAGGTGGGCCAGATCCACCCCGGACCAGAACCGTTCCTCGAAATCGTCGGCCGCCCGGTGCGCCAGCTTGATCGTGCGGGCCTTGACCAGGATCGCCAGCCATGACAGCACCGAAGCCACCACCAGGATCACCATGACCAATTGCACGATCAGGCTGGCATCCATGATCAGCCGGTATAGGGAGAGGTCCACGCTCACAGTTCGTCTCCTAAATCCGATTCAACCGCCGCCCGGACGGGGGCGGGGATGGCCACCGGCACGAAGCGCTCGGCATCCACGCAGGCCAGGCGGACCGACGCCCGGACCAGTTCCATCGCATCGCGCCAAACCACCTGTCCCACGTCCAGGCTCGCGCGGCCCAGGGCCACGGGCCGGCAGCTCACGGACAGGGCGTCGTTGAAACGCGCGGGTCGCCGCAGTTCGAGGCCCACCGAGCGCACCACGAACAGGATCCCGCTGTCGTCCCGCAGGCGATCCTGCTCGAATCCGCGCCCGCGCAGCCACTCGGTGCGCGCGCGCTCCATGAACTTCAGGTAGTTCGCGTAGTACACCACGCCGCCGGCATCGGTGTCCTCGTAATACACTCGGACCGGCCAGACGAACGCGGCACCGCGCCCAACGGCCGCCGGCGGCAGAGGTTTCACCATCAGCCCTCGCCTCCCGGCGCACCGGGAAAGCCGAACAGGTCCGGCCGGGCCGACACCCGATCGGGCAGCCCCAGCAGCAGAAAGGTCTGCCGGGTCGCCTGCCGCCCGCGCGGCGTACGCATCAGGTAGCCCTGCTGGATCAGGAACGGTTCCACGACATCCTCCAGTGTTCCCCGGTCCTCGTTCAGCGCGGTGGACAGACTGTCGACTCCCACCGGACCACCGTCGAATTTCTCCACCAGGATCTCCAGCAGCCGCCGGTCCTGCGCATCAAGCCCGGCGGCGTCGATCGCCAGCAGATCGAGCGCCTCGCCCGACACCGGACCGGAGATGTGCCCGTCGGCGCGCACCTGCGCGTAATCGCGGACCCGGCGCAGCAGGCGGTTGGCCAGGCGCGGCGTCCCGCGCGCGCGGCGCGCGATCTCGATCGCGCCGTCATCATCGATGCCAACCTCGAGCAGCGAGGCCGCCCGGCGCACGATCCCCGCCAGATCCTGCACATTGTAATGCTCCAGCCGCTGGACGATGCCGAACCGGTCGCGCAAAGGTGCGGTCAACAGGCCCGCGCGGGTCGTCGCACCGACCAGCGTGAACGGCGGCAGGTCGAGCTTGATCGAGCGAGCCGCCGGACCCTCGCCGATCATGATGTCGAGCTGGAAGTCCTCCAACGCGGGGTACAGCACCTCCTCGACCACCGCTGGCAGTCGATGAATCTCATCGACAAACAGCACGTCGCGGGGCTCCAGCGCCGTCAGGATCGCGGCCAGATCCCCGGCCCGCTCCAGTACCGGACCCGATGTCTGGCGCAGCCCGACGCCGAGTTCGTGGGCGACGATGTGCGCCAGCGTGGTCTTGCCCAGCCCCGGGGGGCCGGCGATCAGCGTATGATCCAGCGCATCACCACGGCCGCGCGCGGCGCGGATGAACAGGTCCATCTGCTCGAGCACGCGCGGCTGGCCGGTGAACTCGGCCAGCCGCTGCGGACGCAGCGAAACCTCGCTTCCCCGATCCTCCGGAAGGCGGTGCATGTCGACCAGACGCGATTCCATCGTCACAGTATGACCTCAAGGGATCGCGGTTTACACCCGAACCCGGGTCAATAGATACCCGCCCTGCGACCCACCGCCCGACTGCCGGATCGCACCGTACCCGCGCTTGCGTTCAGGACCGCAGCGTCGCACGCAGCGCGAGCCGCACTAGGGCCTCGGTGGTCTCCGCCTGGCCTCGGACCGCCGCCAGCATGCGCTCGACATCCGCCGATCGGTATCCCAGCGCCTCCAGCGCCGCCGCCGCTTCGCGCTCGATCCCCGGAGCCGGCGCGCCGGCCGCCACACCGGTTTCCGGCCCGAAGCCGAGATCCGCCAGCCGCTCGCCGAGTTCCAGCACGACCCGCTCGGCCGTGCGCTTGCCGATGCCGGGGATGCGGGTCAGCGCGGCCGTATGCCCCCCGGTGATGTGCCCCGCCAGCTCGTCCGCACCCATCGTCGAGAGCATCGCCAGCGCCAGCCGCGCGCCGATTCCGTTGACCCGGATCAGCCGCCGGAACAGATCGCGGTCACGCGCCTTCAGGAATCCGAACAGGCTGTGGGCATCCTCGCGCACGATCAGGTGGGTGAACAGGATGACCCGGTTTCCCACTTCCGGCAGGCTGGCC
This sequence comes from Thioalkalivibrio nitratireducens DSM 14787, assembly GCF_000321415.2. Classification (NCBI taxonomy): domain Bacteria; kingdom Pseudomonadati; phylum Pseudomonadota; class Gammaproteobacteria; order Chromatiales; family Ectothiorhodospiraceae; genus Thioalkalivibrio; species Thioalkalivibrio nitratireducens. The sequence continues at coordinate 3,491,564 of NC_019902.2, forward strand.
AGCGTCGACAGCGGCACCTCGACGTCGTAGCCGACTCCTCCCACATCGAGCACCACGCCCTGCAGGTCGCGCACCCGCAGCACGCCCTCGAGCTGGGCGATCATCGCGCAGCGTCCTGCGCGGCGGCCAGGCGCCGGCTCGAGTAGCCGCGGGTCTGCTCGGTGTGCGAGTGGCAGACAGCCACAGCCAGCGCATCCGCCGCATCCGCGGCCAGCGGCTCTTCGATGCGCAGGATCTGGCGCATCATGTGCTGGACCTGCGTCTTGTCCGCGCGTCCGCTGCCAACCACGGCGAGTTTCACCGCCCGGGGCGCGTATTCGAACACGGGCAGACCCGCCTGGGCCGCCGCGCAGATCGCGGCACCGCGCGCCTGCCCAAGCTTCAATGCGGACTGTGCATTGCGTGCCAGGAACACCGATTCGATCGCGAGCGCCTCGGGCCGCAGTTCGGCCACCACCCGCGCCACCCCGGCGAAGATCTCCGCCAGCCGCGCGGCCATCTCGCCGGCAGCCGGCCGGATCACGCCGAATCCGACCGGATACAGCGCGCCACCGTGCGTCTCCACCACCGCAAACCCGGTCACCCGGGACCCCGGATCGATGCCCAGCACGCGCATCGGATCAGGCGCCGGTCACGGATTCGGGAAAGTCGGCGTTGGTGTAGACGTTCTGGACATCGTCGAGATCGTCGAGCATGTTCAGCAGCTTCAGTACCGACTGCGCGGTTTCCTCGTCGAGCGGGGCCAGGGTTCCCGCGCGCATCGTGACCTCGGCGTTCTCGGGTTCCACCCCGTGCTCGCGCAGCGCCGCGAGTACCGGCTCGAAGTCCTCGGGGCCGGTCAGCACCTCGATCGCGCCGTCGTCGTCCACCTGCACGTCCTCGGCACCGCCTTCGAGCGCGGCTTCCATCACCTTCTCGTCGTCGGTGCCCGCCGGATACTCGATCACGCCCTTCTTCTCGAACAGGTAGGCGACCGAGCCGTCGGTGCCCAGGTTACCGCCGGTCTTGGTGAACGCGTGCCGCACATCGGCCACGGTCCGGTTGCGGTTGTCGGTCATGCAGTCGACCAGGATCGCGGCGCCACCCGGGCCATAGCCCTCGTAGCGCACCTCCTCGTAGGCGTCGCCCTCCATCGCGCCAGCGCCGCGCTTGACTGCGCGATCGATGGTGTCGCGGGTCATGTTCGCGGCCAGCGCCTTGTCGGTCGCCAGGCGCAGGCGCGGGTTCGACGCGGGGTCCGCACCCCCAGCCCGTGCCGCGACGGTGATCTCGCGGATCAGTTTGGTGAAGAGCTTGCCCCGCTTGGCATCCTGGGCGTTCTTGCGGTGCTGGATGTTCGCCCATTTGCTGTGACCGGCCATCGTGCGTCCCGTGTCGTTGAATGAAAAAGCTGAAGAATGTTCCGCGCCAGTGTACCCGCTGCCGCCGGTCCTGGCCGCCCGTCGCCCCCGCGGCTCAGAATTCGCCCTGCTCCAGGAACCGGACCACCGCATCCGCGACCGGGCCCGCCAGCAGCAGGCGGAAATGCCCGTAGGGCACTTCGAGATGGTGGACCACCTCCGGCCCGTAGGTCTCGTCGACCGCGACCGTGCCGTCGTTGGGGCGGGGCAGCGTCCCGGGCAGCAGGCTGCCGACGCCAAGCCCGCGGTTGCCCGCGATCATGCCGATCCTGCGGCCCTGCAGCGCCGGGCTGCCGCCCACCAGGCCGCGGTCCAGCGCCGCCCCGAGCCACCAGCGCCCGGCCCGCGTGCCGGCCATGCGCGCCGCGCTGCGGCTGCCCGCCAGCGGCGCCCCGAGCATCACGATGCGCCCGGGGCGCTGTACCGGGGCAAGCGCGAACAGGTGGCGCACGACCATGCCGCCCAGGCTATGCGCGACCAGATGGATTACCTCGCCCGGAATCCGCTCCAGGAAGACCCTCAGGCAGCGCGCCGCCTGCTCGGGGGTTTCGCGGCGCGAACGATAGCGGAACGCGTGGACTTCGAACCCGTGCCGCTGCAGTCGCCGGCGCAGCGGCCACATCTCGACACCGGTCAGGTGCCAGCCGTGGATGGTGACGACACTGGCCCGCATCGGGCGCCGGAATCAGGAAGCGGGCGGTTGGGCGCGCAGGCGGATCCCGAGTTCGCGCAGCTGCACGTCACCGACCGGAGCCGGCGCGTCGGTCAGCGGACAGGCGGCGCTCTGGGTCTTCGGGAAGGCCATCACGTCACGAATGCTGCCGGCGCCGGCCATCAGCATCACCAGCCGGTCCAGCCCGAACGCGATACCCCCGTGCGGGGGCGCGCCCTGGGTCAGGGCGTCGAGCAGGAAGCCGAACTTTTCCGCCGCCTCGGCCTCGCCGATCCCGAGCAGGTCGAACGCGGCGCGCTGCATCTCCGGGCGGTGGATACGGATCGAACCGCCACCGACCTCGGTACCGTTCAGCACCATGTCGTAGGCCCGCGACAGCGCCGCCCGCGGGTCCGCGCGCAGTACCTCGGCGTCCGGTACCGCGGGCGCGGTGAACGGGTGGTGCAGCGCATAGAAGCGTCCTTCCTTTGCGTCCCACTCGAACATCGGGAAATCGATCACCCACAGCGGGGCCCAGCCCTCCGCGACCAGCCCGCGATCATGCCCCAGCTGTACCCGCAGCGCTCCCAGGCTCTCGTTGACGACGTTCGCCTTGTCGGCACCGAAGAAGATCAGGTCGCCGTCCTCGGCCCCGGTGCGCTCGAGGATCTCCAGGGCCACCTCGTCAGGGAGGAACTTCAGGATCGGCGACTGCAGCCCGGCGACGCCGTCCGCGACCCGGTTGACCTTGATATACGCAAGCCCGCGGGCACCGAAGCGCCCCACGAACCGGGTGTAGTCGTCGATCTCCTTGCGCGACAACGTACCGCCGCCCGGCAGGCGCAGCGCCGCGACGCGGCCTTCCGGATCGTTCGCCGGGGCGTTGAAGACCTTGAACTCGACGTCGCGCATGCGCTCGGTCAGATCGGTGAATTCCAGCGGAATGCGCAGATCGGGCCGGTCGGAGCCGAACCGGGCCATCGCCTCGGCATGGGTCATGCGCGGGAACGGGTCGGGCAACTCCACGCCGAGCACGTCGCGGAACATCGTGCGGATCAGGCGCTCGTTCAGCGCCATCACGTCGGCTTCGTCGACGAAAGCCATCTCGATGTCGAGCTGGGTGAATTCCGGCTGGCGGTCGGCGCGCAGATCCTCGTCGCGGAAGCAGCGGGTAATCTGGTAGTAACGGTCCATGCCCCCGATCATCAGCAGCTGCTTGAACAACTGCGGCGACTGCGGCAGCGCGAAAAAGTGACCGGGGTGGGTGCGGCTGGGCACCAGGTAATCGCGGGCCCCCTCGGGGGTCGCCTTGGTCAGCATGGGAGTCTCGATGTCGACGAAGCCGGTATCGTCGAGAAAGCGGCGCAGGCTGCGGGTCACCCGTGCGCGCAGGCGCAGGCGTTCCTGCATCACCGGCCGGCGCAGGTCGATGTAGCGGTAACGCAGCCGGGTCTCCTCACCGACGTCCTCGTCGTCGAGCGGGAACGGCGGGGTGCGCGCGGCATTCAGTACTTCCAGGTCGAGGCCCAGGACTTCCACCGCACCGGTGTTCAGCTCGGGGTTGGTCGTGCCTTCCGGACGCCGGCGCACGCGGCCGGTCACGCGCAGCACGTATTCGCTGCGCACCTGCTCGGCACGCGCGAACATCTCGGCCCGGTCCGGATCGAACACGACCTGGACCACCCCCTCGTGATCGCGCAGGTCGATGAAAATCACCCCGCCATGATCGCGCCGGCGGTTGACCCACCCGCAAAGGGTGACTTCCGAGTCCAGTTGCGCCTCGGTGACGAGTCCACAGAAATGAGTCCGCATTGCGCCAGTTCCAAGCCAGAAAGGCGGGTTCCGCCCGGTTGATGGGTCGGCGGGCGGCACCGCCGCCCGCGCAAAAAGGGGCTGGGATGTTACGGTTTGGTCATCCCCGGCGCAAGCTTCGCGCCGGCCTTCACGCCGCCCTTCGCCAACGGCGGCCACTCCGGCACCACGACCCCCAGCGACATCACGAATTTCAGACCGTCCTCGACCGACATGTCGAGTTCGACCGCATCCTCGCGCGGGACCATGATCACGAACCCGGAGGTCGGATTCGGCGTGGTCGGGACGAACACGGTCAGCACGTCGCGCTCGGTCCGCGCCTGCACCTCGCCGACGCCGACGCCGGTCTGGAATCCGAGCGTCCACAGCCCCTTGCGCGGATACTCGACCAGCAGCACGCGCCGGAACGACTGGCCGCCGTCGTCGAACACGGTGCGCATCACCTGTTTCACCGCACTGTAGATCGACCGGACCAACGGGATCCGATCCACGATCGCCTCGCCCAGTTCGACCAGCTTCCGCCCGACGATGTTTGCCGCAACCACACCGGTCGCGAACACGATCACGATCGCGACCACCACCCCGGTGCCCGGCACGCTGAAACCAAGAATCGCCTCCGGGCGCCAGCTCGCGGGCAGCAGCAGGATGGTGAAATCGAGCGCGTCGACCAGGAACTTGATGATCAACCCGGTCACGATCAGCGGGACCCAGACCAGCAGTCCCGCGATCAGGTAGCGACGCAGGTGGCTCAGCACCGGTCAGGCACTCATGCCGGCGGGGCTGCGCAGGATCCGGAGCCGCAGGCCGGCGCACCGCACCCCCCGGCGGGGCCGGAATCGGTCCTGGTCGCATCCTCCTTCAGGTTGCGGCGCTTGTCCTTCTTGAAGTCGGTCTCGTACCAGCCACCACCGGACAGGCGGAACCCGGCGGCCGACACCAGCTTGTTCAGGGCACTCGTCCCGCAGGCCGGGCAGTCGGTCAGCACGGGGTCGCTCAGCTTCTGGATGACCTCAGTACGGTCGCCACAGGCACTGCACTCGTATTCGTAAATCGGCATGTTTCGAACTCCGGATGTTGAACAGGGATGCGCGTATTATGCGACTGAATCCTGTGAAATAAAGTACCCCCCCTGCGACAATCGGCGCGGGACACACCAGGCCGGCGCAACGGTGGAGAAGAATTGGAACGAATCCATGGCGGACAAGATCGTGATCATGCTGCTGAACCTGAATCTCGAACGCCCGACCACCCTCGGCGCACCGTTTTTCCAGGCCACGGTCGCCGCGGTGATGGATCTGGAGGTGGAGATGTACTTCGCCGGCGACAGCGCGAAACTGCTGATCCGGGGCGTTGCCGAGACCATTCACCCGGGCACGGCACATGAGAAATCGGTCTACAGCTTCATGCAGGATGCGCATGAGGCGGGTTGCCGGTTTTTCGCCTGTGCCGGAGCCATGGAAGAACACGGCCTGACCCTGGACAATGCGATCCCGCAACTCGATGGCGTGCACGGCGGCGGCACATTCATCGGCGAGGTGATCGAGGACCACGTGGTGACCCTGACCTACTGACATGACCGACCGTTTGACATGACCAACCGTGCCCGCACCGTACTCGTGACCGGCTGCTCCTCCGGTATCGGAGAGCACGTGGCACTGGCCCTGCACGAGCGCGGGTACCGGGTCTTTGCGACTGCGCGCAGCAGCGAGGCGGTCGCACGTCTGAAAAGCCAGGGTCTTGAAGCCCTGCGGCTGGACCTGGACGACTCGGCGAGCATCCGCAGTGCGGTGCACGAGGTGCTCGCGCGAACCCGCGGCGAACTGTACGCGCTGTTCAACAACGCCGGTTACGGGCAGCCTGGCGCGGTCGAGGACCTGTCCCGCCCCGCACTGCGGGCCCAGCTCGAGACCAACGTGCTCGGCTGGCTCGAGCTGACCAACGCGGTGATCCCGGCGATGCGCAGGCGGGGCGCCGGCCGCATCATCCAGAACAGCTCGGTGCTGGGTCTGGTCGGACTGCGCATGCGCGGGGCCTACGTATGTTCCAAATTCGCGCTGGAGGGCCTCAGCGACGTGCTGCGCCAGGAACTGCACGGCAGCGGCATTCACGTGGCGCTGGTCGAACCCGGCCCGATCCGCAGCCGCTTCCGCGCCAACGCTTTTCTCGCCTACCGGCGCTTCATCCGCCCGCGCGAGAGCCACTGGCGCGAAACCTACGAACGCATGGAACGCCGCCTCGCACACGCGGAGCGGGAAGCCCCGTTCACGCTGGGGCCGGAGGCCGTGCTGAAGGCGGTCGTGCATGCGCTCGAGGCGCGTCGGCCGAAGACCCGCTACCGGGTGACCGTGCCGACCCACCTGTTCGCGACCCTGAGATGGCTGCTGCCGACCCGGGTCATGGACACCGTGATGCGCATGGTGTCCCGGGGGGAAAACCGCTGACGGCCATGCTCCCTCTCTTGCGAGTGGGCGAGGGGGCACGCTCCTCTCCCGGAACAGAAGAGAGAACAAGGCCCGGCACGCGGCAGGAGAACCGGAAACCGCGTTCGGACAACCGCTGAGAACCCCACCGCACGGAGTCGCCCGCGCCGATGAACCTCATCTTCCTGGTCCTGATCCTCGCCGCCTTTCTCGCCGCCGCCTGGCGTGAACTGACCGAGATCGACGCCGACAGTCAACCGATGCAGGAGCTGTCGCAGGCCGCGATCAGTTCGGCGGGCAGTGCGGTGGAACTCGCGATCGGGCTGGTCGGCGTGATGGCCCTGTTCCTGGGACTGATGAAGATCGCCGAGGCCGGCGGACTGCTGACGGTACTGGCGCGACTGCTGCGCCCGTTGATGACCCGCCTGTTCCCGAGCGTGCCGCCGGAGCACCCGGCAATGGGCGCGATGATCCTGAACTTCTCGGCCAACATTCTCGGACTCGGCAACGCGGCGACGCCCTTCGGCATCCGCGCGATGCAGGAACTGAACAAGCTGAACCCGCACCCCGGCACCGCAACCAACGCGATGGCGCTGTTCCTCGCGATCAACACCTCCAGCATCACGCTGCTGCCGACGGGCGTGATCGCGCTGCGGGCCAGTCTGGGGTCGGCCGAGCCGGCGGCGATCCTGCCGACCACGCTGTTCGCTACCCTGTTCGCGACCATCGCCGGGATCACCAGCGCGCTGGTGCTGCAACGGTTCTTTCTGCCACCGGCTTCCGCGCCGGATGCCGGCCCTTCTGATGCGGATACTCGCGCGCCGGAGCTCCGGGAAAACCAGGCAGCCGAAGCCCGCGACAGTGGCGCGTCGGCCCAGCAGGAATCGCAACCGCTGGGGATCGACGTCCCGACGCAGGGCTATCCGGGCTGGGTGAGCGCGCTGGTGCTGCTCGGGGTACTCGGCATCATCCCGCTGACGATCCTGTACGGGCAGACGATCGCCCCCTGGATCATCCCGGGCCTGATCGTCGGCTTCCTGCTGTTCGGTGTCGCGCGGGGGGTGCGCATCTACGAGGTGTTCGTGGAGGGCGCGAAGGAGGGCTTCCAGGTCGCGCTGCGCATCATCCCGTATCTGGTCGCGATCCTGGTCGCGGTGGGCATGCTGCGCGCGAGCGGTGCGCTCGGGGTGTTCGTCGGACTGCTCGCGCCCTGGACCACGCCGCTCGGCCTGCCCCCCGAGGCGCTGCCGATGGCGCTGCTGCGCCCGCTGTCGGGCTCCGGTGCCTACGGGATCATGGCCGGCATCATGCAGGATCCGGCCACCGGTCCGGACACCCATGTCGGTCTGCTGGTCTCGACCCTGCAGGGGTCGACCGAAACCACGTTCTACGTACTCGCGGTGTACTTCGGGGCGATCCAGGTGCGCCGGGTCCGGCATACCCTGGCCGCGGCGCTGACCGCCGACGTGGTGGGCGTGATGGCGGCAGTGTTCATCGTCGGCTGGCTGTTCCTGTGACCCGACAGCGGATGCGGCCATGGCGGCGCCGCGGCTTTCCGCCCCGTGGGCCGCACCGTTACGAGTTGCACGTCGATGGCGGCACCTTCATCCCGGCGATGCTGGGGGCGATCGAGACCGCGCGCGAGCAGGTGCTGCTCGAGATGTACCTGGTCGCCTCCGGGGCCACCGCCGAGCATTTCATCGACGCGCTGGCGGCTGCGGCCCGACGCGGGGTGGACGTGCACCTGCTGCTCGACGGCTTCGGGACACAGGGGCTCGGGTCTGCGGAACGGGCCCACCTCAGCGCCGCGGGAGTACAGCTGACCTTCTACAACCCGCTGGGATGGGTCCGCTGGCGTGTCGCCCTGTTCCGGGACCACCGCAAGCTGCTGCTGGTCGACGGTCGTCTCGCCTTCGTCGGCGGCATGGGCATCACCGATGCCTTCGACCCGGCGACCCGGGGCGCAGGGGCGCATTGGCACGAGGTGATGCTGGCGCTGGAGGGACCCTGCGTTGCCGACTGGCACAGCCTGTTCGCCGATTGCTGGCGACAGTGGAGCCGGGATGCGATTGCGCTCCCCGCCTCACTCGCGTCGCCGGCGGCGACGATACCGGACGGGCAGGTTCTGGGCCACGTCCGTGCGGGCGGACAGGCGGTGATGCGGGCGGTGCTGGCGCAGATCGGCAAGGCCCACACCCGCGTGTGGATCGCGACCGCCTATTTTGCCCCTACCCGGCGCCTGCGCAGGGCGCTGAAACGCGCGGTCCGTCGCGGGGTCGACGTGCGCCTGCTGCTCGCCGGTCCATGCAACGACCATCCGGCGGTCTGGCATGCGGGGCGCCGGTTCTACGGGCCACTGCTCCAGGCGGGCGTGCGCATTTTCGAGTACCAGCCCCGGTTCTTGCACGCGAAAATGGTGCTCTGCGACGAGTGGGCAAGCATCGGCTCCAGCAACCTCGACCACTGGACGCTACGCTGGAACCTGGAAGCAAACCAGGCAGTCACCGGCCCGGTGTTCGCGGAGGATCTGGCCGCGGTCTTCCGGCACGACTTCACGCTCAGCGAGGAATGGACCTTTGCCGCGTGGCAGCAACGCGGCCTGCGCCTGCGCCTGCTGGAGCGGGTGCTGGGCAGCCTCGACGACCTGCTGGTGCAGTGGAGCTACCGGCGCGCGCTGCGCCATCCGCCCTCCGTGCAGGGCTGACGGGAGCGCGTTCCGTGCTGCGGCGTTGCGCTCATGGCAGCCTGCGCGGCTCGGATCGAACCAGGCGACGCTCCACAGGGCGTTCGCGCGGCCCCCGTGCTGCTGGCGAAAACGCCGTGTCGAGGAAAACCTTCAGCCCCTCGACATAGGCCGTCCGGCTACGCAGGAACGCGTCGTTGTGTCCGCCACGCAGTTCCAGCAGGTCGGCACCGGTTGCATCCGCGATCGCACGGCCGTGCGCGAATGGCACGATCTCGTCGTCGCGGCTGTGCACCACCAGCAGCGGCGCCGTGATCTCCCGCGCCGGGCGGAGCACGTCGTACTCGTGGCGGAGCAGCAGGCGCACCGGCAGCCAGGGATAGACCTCGGCGCCCAGGTCAGCGGCGCTGGTGAACGGCGACTCCAGGATCACTGCACCGGGCGGTTCCCGGGCGGCCAGCTCGGCCCCCACCGCCGCGCCCAGCGAGCGGCCGAATATCACGATTTCCGACGCGGGCACACCGCGCTCCTCGCGCAGGTAACGCCAGGCTGCATTCGCGTCGAGCCGGGTTCCAGCCTCGCTCGGCCGACCCTCGCTGCGTCCGTAGCCGCGGTAGCTGAGAATGAGCACCGACAGCCCCAGGTCATGAAAGATGCGCAGCGAATCGATTCGGTGCGACAGGTTCCCACCGTTGCCGTGGAAGAACAGCAGGGTGGTGCGTGCCTCCGGCGCCGGCACGAACCAGCCGTGCAGGCGCACTCCGTCCTCCGCGCTCAGCGCCACGTCCTCGTACGCCAGGCCGTGGCGCTCGGGCGTGGTCGCGAGCGCTGCGACCGGAAAATAGATCAGGCGCTCCTGCGTCACGTACAGGAACGCGACGAACACCCCGTAGGCGACCGCGCCCATCAGTGCCAGGCTCAGCAGGGATCGGTCCATCGCTCACCTCCTCCGGGGTTCCGGTGACGGTCGGCGGCCCTCCCGTCCCGGACATCACGCCGTCGCCCCGCGCACAGACGCGATGCGGGGCCGGGGAGGTTGCGGCTGCCGGCGGCCCCGGCGCATCCGCACCGGGGCATGCCGTCAGGCCTCCTGCGCCTTGATCAGTTCGACCCGCGAGCGCACGTACAGGTAGTACAGCACCGGGATGATCACCAGCGTCAGCAGCGTGGACACCAGGATGCCGAAGATCAGCGAAATTGCGAGCCCGCTGAAGATCGGGTCGTCGATGATGAAGCCCGCACCAACCATTGCGGCCAGCCCGGTCAGCACGATCGGCTTGGCCCGCACCGCGCCGGCATTCACTACCGCGTCGATCACCGCAACGCCGCGCCGGATCTCCTCGTTGACGAAATCGACCAGCAGGATCGAGTTGCGCACGATGATCCCCGCCAGCGCGATCATCCCGATCATCGACGTCGCGGTGAACTTCGCGTCCATGAAGAACGCGTCCATGAACGCGTGCCCCGGCATCACCCCGATCACGGTGAGGGGGATCGGCGCCATGATGATCAGCGGCACCATGTACGACCGGAACTGGGCCACCACGAGCAGGTAGATCAGGAGCAGACCCACCGAGTAGGCGATGCCCATATCGCGGAAGGTCTCGTAGGTCACCTGCCATTCGCCGTCCCACTTCAGACTGAAGCGGTAGGGGTTGTCCGGCTGGTCGATGAACAGCTGGGTCAATGGCTCGCCGAAAGCCATCGGCATGTCGCGCAGCTGGAAGAACAGGTCGAACATTCCGTACAGCGGGCTGTCTACTCCCCCGGCCTGATCCCCGACCACGTAGACCACCGGCAGCAGGTTCTTGTGGTGGATCGCATGCTCGCGCGTGGTGTCGACGACTTCGACGACCTCGGAGATCGGCACCAGCGCGCCGTTCTGCGCGCGCACGTGCAGCCCGAGAACCGTCTCGAGGTCGGCCATGTCGGCCTCCTCGAACTGCAGGCGCACCGGCACCGCGTATTTCACGTTGGTTCCGTAGAGGAAGGTCACGTCCTCGCCCGCCAGCGCGGTCTGCACCGCGGACACCACCGACTGCTGTGAGACACCCAGCCGTGCCGCGCGCTCGCGGTCGACACGCAGGATCCGCTTGGGACCGGGATGCTCGACCGAGTCGTCGATGTCGGTGATGTTCCGGGTGTTCTTGAAGACCTCGCGAACCTGGTGCGCAATCTCGATCTGGCCGTCGTAATCGGGGCCGTAGATCTCGGCAACGATCGGCGACAGCACCGGCGGGCCCGGCGGCACCTCGACCACTTTCACGCGGCCACCGTGGTATTCGGCGATCGCGTTGATCTCCGGGCGCACCGACAGCGCAATGTCGTGGCTCTTGCGGTCGCGTTTCTTGGCGTCGGTCAGGTTGACCTGGATGTCGCCGAGGTGGGCGCCCTCGCGCAGGTAGTACTGCCGCACCAGACCGTTGAAGTTAATCGGAGCAGCGGTGCCGGCATAGACCTGCACGTCGCGGACCTCGGGAACGGCGCGCAGGTAGTCTCCCATCTCGCTCAGCACCTGCTTGGTGTGTTCGAGGCTGGTCCCCTCCGGCATGTCGAGTACCACCTGGAACTCGGACTTGTCGTCGAAGGGCAGCATCTTCAGCACCACTACCTGGAAGTAAACCAGCGACACCGAGCCCAGGATCAGCACCACGGTACCGCCGAGCATCACCATCCGGGACAGCACCGCCTTGCGCGTCTCGCCGAGGAACGGGCGCAGGATCACGTCGAACAGCCTCGCCAGCTTCTTCGAGGCTTGCTCGTCGCTGTGCTCGCTGTGGCCGGCCTCGATCGCACGTTCGTGCAGTTCGGCCTGGCGCCGCAGCACCTTGTAGGTAAGCCAGGGTGTGACCACATAGGCCACCGCCAGGGAGATGATCATCCCCATGCTGGCGTTGATCGGGATCGGGCTCATGTACGGGCCCATCAGGCCGGTGACGAAGGCCATCGGCAGCAGTGCCGCGATCACGGTAAAGGTCGCGAGGATGGTCGGCCCCCCGACCTCGTCCACCGCGACCGGGATCGCCTCGAGGAACTTCTTCTTGCCCATGCTCATGTGCCGGTGGATGTTCTCCACCACCACGATCGCGTCATCGACCAGGATCCCGATCGAGAAGATCAGCGCGAACAGCGAAACCCGGTTCAGCGTGAAGCCCCAAGCCCAGGATGCGAACAGGGTGATCGCGAGCGTGATCACCACCGCGGTGCCGACGATGAAGGCCTCGCGCCAGCCGAGCGCGATCCAGACCAGCACCACCACCGAGGCCGTCGCGAAGATCAGCTTCTGGATCAGGGTTTTCGCCTTCTGATCCGCGGTCGCGCCGTAGTTGCGGGTGATCGTGGTCTCGATGCCGTCCGGGATGTAAGTGCCACGCAACTGCTCGAGGCGGTCGACCAGCGAATTGGCGATGTCCACCGCGTTGGTGCCCGGCTGCTTGGCGATCGCGACCGTGACTGCCGGGTGCATATGGCCGAGATGCGCCTCCCGGTCGGCTGCCGCACCGTCGGCGTAGCTCACGTGCTGCGTCGCGTAGCCGGGGCCCTGCACGACCGCGGCGACGTCGTCCAGGTAGACCGGCCGCCCGTCGTGCATTCCCACCACGAGGCCGGCGAAGTCCTCAGCGCGCGTGATGAAGTCGCCGGCCTGGACCAGGACTTCCTGGTTGTCCTGGAACAGCGCGCCGGCATCGCGACTGAAGTTGCTCGCCTGCAGGGCGTTGCGCAGTTCCTCGACCGACAGGCTGTAACCGGCGAGCGCCTCCGGGCGGAAACGCACGTGGACGACGTGATCCGGGCCGCCCACGGTGTAGATATCGCGGGTTCCGGGAACCCGCTTCAGTTCCGACTCGATCGCATGCGCGACCGCGGCGAGGTCATGGCCGCCACGGGTTTCGTCCTCGGTCCACAGGGTTACGGTGACGATCGGCACGTCGTCGATGCCCATCGGCTTGATCAGGGGTTCTCCGACGCCGAGGTTCTGCGGCAGCCAGTCCTGGTTCGAGAACACCTGCGTGTACAGCCGCACGAGCGCATCGGTCCGGTCCTCGCCCACCTTGAACTGCACCGTGATCTTGGCCATGTTCGGCTGCGAGGTGGAGAAGATGTCGTCGATCCCCTCGATCTCGGACAGCACCTGCTCGGCCGGGGTCGCGACCAGCTGTGCCACCTCCTCGGCGGTCGCGCCGGGGAACGGAATGAACACGTCGGCGATGGTGACGTTGATCTGCGGCTCTTCCTCGCGGGGGGTGATCATCACCGCAAACAGCCCCAGCATCAGGCCGACCAGCGCCAGCAGCGGCGTGATCTGCGTCGTCAGAAATTTCCGGGCGATGCGCCCGGAGATCCCCATCGGCTTGTCCTCCGCACTCATCGGGACACCTGCTGTGCTTCCTTCAGGTAGATGCTGGCATGGACCGGATCCAGCGCGATGCGCTCACCCTCGCGCAGTCCGGCCAGCACCTCGAAGCCCTCCGGTAGCTCGCGCCCGACGCGGATCTGCCGAAACCCGACGCGCCCTTCGGGGTCGACCGTATAGACGGCCACGACCTCGCTGCGGAACACCACGGCCTCGGACGGCACCACCAGTCGCCGGTCCTCGCCCAGCTTGACCGCGGCCTTTACGAACATCCCCGGGAACAGGCCCAGATCCCGCTCGGTCTCCGGCAGGTTCAGCCGCACTCGGAAGGTGTTGGTCGACGGATCCGCGTACGGAAAGATCGTCAGGCTTTCGACCTCGATGCGCTCCCCGGTATCCAGCACCACGTGCGCCTCGCGGTAGCGGCGCAGATCCTGGATCAGCCGCTGCGGCACGTTGATTTCGACGCGCAGTTGATCAAGGCTGATCCCGGTGACCAGCGGTGTTCCCGGGCTCACGGACTCGCCGACCTCCACGTGGCGCTCGGTAAGGATTCCGGCGAACGGCGCGACCACCTGCGTATACCCCAACTGCTCACGCGCCTCGGCCAGCGACGCCTGGGCGGATTCGACGCGGGCGCGCGCGGAATCCCTCGCCGCCCGTGCACGATCGAATTCGGTTTGTGACACCAGCCCATCCGCAAAGATGGTTTCGATGCGCTCGAACTCGGAACGCGCCTCCTGGAACCGCGTACGGGCCTCGCTCAGGCTGCCTTCCGCGGCACGCACCCGCGCCTGCTGTTCGCTGTCGCTGAGGCGCAGCACCAGGGCATCCTGCTCGACGAAGTCATCGACGTCGTAGTGGACCTCGAGCACCCGGCCCGATGTCTGGGCGGAGATGGTCGAACGGCGCACCGCCTCGACCCGGCCATCAACGATCCGCTCCTGCATCAGCGTCTGGCGTTCGACCGTGGCCGTCAGGAACGGCAGGTCCGCCGCTCCCGCCAGCACGGGCATGACCAGCAGCAGCGCGAGCCCCGCCGCGCTCCGTTTCATCGATTCAAGCGTCATGGCATTCCCCAGTTCGTTTGATGCGGACCCGGTCCCGGATCCCTATATATTAGAATTGGCTAATATAAAGCCCAGCGGCCTGATCTGCAGCCTCAACCCCAGCGCCTGTAGTGTAGTGCAGATCCCGCAGCGACGCGGCTCCCCCGCCGGTCTGCCAAGCTGCTACCATTGCCCGGCGAACCCCGACCCAGCCCCGGACCTGCCCATGCCCCTGCTCAGCGTAGAGACCAACGTCCCGCTGCCGGCCGATCCCTCGCCGCTTACCGCCGACCTCTCGACCGCGGTGGCCCAGTGGCTCGGAAAACCCGAAGGCTACGTGATGGTACGGCTGGCCCACAACGCGGCGATGCGCTTCGCGGGCACAACCGATCCGCTCGCGTATTGCGAACTGAAGAGTATCGGCCTGCCCGAGGCGCGAACATGGGAACTGTCCGAGGCCCTGTGCAGCCGGTTGCAGGAACGGATCGGCGTGGCCCCGAACCGTATCTACATCGAATTCAGCGATGCCCCCCGCCAGTTCTGGGGCTGGAACAGCTCCACCTTCTGAATCCGCTTCCTGAATGCGCTTCTGCCCTGTCACCACGATCCCGACGGAATCCCCATGCGCGTCTCGCAGTTTCCCCTGAACACCCTGAAGGAGACCCCGGCCGAGGCCGAGGTCATCAGCCACCAGCTGCTGCTCCGGGCAGGTTATGTCCGCCGCCTTGCCTCCGGCCTGTATACCTGGCTGCCGCTCGGCCTACGCGTGCTGCGTCGGGTCGAGCACATCGTGCGCGAGGAGATGAACCGGGCCGGCGCTCTGGAGCTCCTGATGCCCGCGGTGCAGCCCGCAGAACTTTGGCAGGAGTCGGGGCGGTGGGACGAGTATGGCGCCGAGCTGTTGCGGCTGCGTGACCGCCATCAGCGCGAGTTCTGCTTCGGCCCAACGCACGAGGAGGTCATCACCGACCTGGTGCGCCGCGAGATCCGCAGCTACAAGCAACTGCCGGTGAATTACTACCAGATCCAGACCAAGTTCCGCGACGAGCGGCGGCCGCGCTTCGGTATCATGCGCGCACGCGAATTCCTGATGAAGGATGCCTATTCGTTCCACCTCGATGCCGGGAGCCTGCAGGCCACCTACGATGCCATGCACGCGGCCTACATACGGATCTTCAACCGCTGCGGACTCGAGTTCCGGGCGGTCGAGGCCGATACCGGCTCGATCGGCGGCAGCGCATCGCACGAATTCCACGTGCTGGCCGACTCCGGAGAGGACAGCATCGCCTTCTCCGAAGGTGGCTATGCGGCGAACGTGGAACTCGCCCCGACAACGCAGCCGTCACCCGCTCCGGCGCCCAGCCGGGAGCTGGAAAAGGTGGCGACCCCTGGCGTGCACAGCATCGAGGATCTGGTCGCATTCCTTGGCATCCCGGTCACGCAGACGGTGAAGACCCTGGTGCTGGAGGGCAGCGCTGAGGCCGATGCTCCGCTCGTGGCCGTGCTACTGCGCGGTGACCACGAACTGAACGCGGTCAAGGCCGAGAAGCACCCATGGATCGCGGCGCCGCTGCGCATGGCCGGCGACGCCGAGATCCGGGCAGCGATCGGGGCCGGCACCGGGTCACTGGGGCCGGTCGGGCTGCCGCTTCCGGTACTCGCCGACCACGTGCTTGCCGGACTCGCCGACTTCGCCGCCGGCGCGAACGAGGACGGCTTCCACCTGACCGGGGTCAACTGGGGGCGCGACCTGCCGCTGCCGGCCAGCGCCGACCTGCGCAACATCACCGCCGGCGAACCGGCCCCGGACGGCTCCGGCCCGATCGGGATCCGCCGTGGCATCGAGGTCGGGCACATCTTTCAGTTGGGCGAAAAGTACAGCCGCGCCCTGAATGCCAGCGTGCTCGACGAGTCCGGGCGCGAGCGCGTCGTGACCATGGGCTGTTACGGCATCGGCGTCTCGCGGGTGGTCGCGGCCGCGATCGAGCAGAACCACGACGACCGCGGGATCTGCTGGCCGGCAGCCCTCGCGCCATTCGATATCGCACTGTGCCCGATCGGCGCGAAGAAATCCCAGCGCGTGCGCGATGCCGCGACCGCGCTGCACGACGAATTGCAAGCGGCCGGTTTCTCAGTGCTTCTGGACGACCGGGACATCCGCCCCGGGGTGATGTTCGCGGACATGGAACTGATCGGCCTGCCTCACCGGCTGGTGATCGGCGAACGCGCACTGGACGAAGGCGTGATCGAGTACCAGGGCAGGCAGAATCCGGAGGCATCCAGGATCGAACGCGCGGGACTGCTGGACTTCCTGCGGGAGCGGCACGCCGAGTCCAGCTGATCCTCGGCGTGCCGTGCACAGCACCCCTCCCCAACCCCTCCCCAACCCCTCCCGCGTTCCCGGGGGAAGGGCATTCTCCCCTCTCCCGCTTGCGGGACAAATTCGCCGGGAGCGGATTTCGAACAGCCGGAGGCTGGCCCGAAGGGCGCAGGGCACGATGCCGGGAGTAAAGGGCCGGGGGTGAGGGTCAGCGCACCCCGAACTCCCGGGGCAACGGGTCGGGCACCGGGACCGGCTCGCAATCGACGGTACTGACCCGCGCCGCCGGGGGACCCTCGGCCAGCCAGGCGCGCAGGCGGGCCACCGCTGCGGGCGTACCGACTGCCAGCACCTCCACGCTCCCGTCGGAGCGATTGCGCGCGTATCCAACCAGCCCCAGTTCCACCGCGTGGCGCTGGGTCGAGGCACGGAAGAACACGCCCTGCACCCGGCCGGTTACCCGACAACGCAGGGCCTCGGTACCATTGGCATGCGCATTCATGTTTTCCCTCCGGAGGCTTTGATGACCGATTCCCCCCGTATTTACCACAACCCGCGCTGCAGCAAGTCGCGCGCCACGCTCAGCCTGCTGCGGGAGCAGGGGATCGAGCCCGAGATCGTCGAGTACCTGAAGGCCCCGCCGGACCGCGAGACCCTTGCCGGCCTGATCAGGCGTCTGGGGATCCGGCCGCGGGACCTGCTGCGCACCGGCGAGGCGGAATACCGGGAACTCGGGCTCAAGGATCCGGCGCTGTCCGATGAACAGCTGATTCAGGCGATGGTCGAGCACCCGAAACTGATCGAGCGGCCGATCGTGGTCCACCGGGGGCAGGCCCGGATCGGCCGCCCCCCTGAGCGCGTGCTGGAGATCCTCTGATGGCCGAGATTCTGGTGCTCTACTACAGCCGGTACGGCGCCACCGCCAGCCTCGCACGCGCAGTCGCCACCGGGGTGGAAAGGTCGGGCGCTGCCGCACGCGTGCGGACGGTCCCGCCGGTGGCCTCCGGCATCGGTGAAGCGGCCCCCGCCGTCCCCAAACGGGGGCCACCCTACGCCTCGCCTCGGGATCTCGAGGAAACCGATGGCCTGGTACTGGGCTCACCCACGCGCTTCGGCAATATGGCCGCACCGCTGAAACACTTTCTCGACGGTACCAGCGGACTGTGGACAACCGGCGCACTCGTCGACCGGCCGTTCGGGGTGTTCACCAGCACCTCGACCATGCACGGCGGACAGGAAACCACGCTGCTGAGCATGGCGCTGCCGCTGATCCACCAGGGAATGGTCTGGGTCGGCGTACCGTACACCGTGCCCGAACTCGGCAGCACGACCGGCGGCGGCGGCCCGTACGGGGCGTCGCACGTTGCGGGCCCCGAAGGCGGGCGCGCGCTCACGCGTGACGAGCGTCGGATCGCGGAGGCACTGGGCCAGCGCGTCGGGCGACTGGCCGCGCGCCTCGCTGGCGAAAAGCGGCCGTGAGAACCGCCGGCCGCTGGCTCACACTGGCCGGATACTTCGGGCTGTTCTTCCTGATCCTGCTATGGACGACGCTGATCGCACCACCCCAACACCTGC
Organism: Thioalkalivibrio nitratireducens DSM 14787; assembly: GCF_000321415.2. NCBI lineage: Bacteria > Pseudomonadati > Pseudomonadota > Gammaproteobacteria > Chromatiales > Ectothiorhodospiraceae > Thioalkalivibrio > Thioalkalivibrio nitratireducens. The sequence continues at coordinate 3,509,829 of NC_019902.2, forward strand.
CCCGCGCGCTGGTGCTGCTGGTGCTGCTCCTGCCGCTGCTCGCACCGCTTCGGGGGCTGCTGCACGGCCGACCGTACACGCACGCCTGGACCAGCCTGCTGTCCCTGTTCTACGTGGCTCTGGGCATCACGCTGGCCGCAATGCCGGAAGAGCGGGTCTACGGCCTGTCAATGCTGGTATTCGGGTTGATGCTGTTCACCGGCTGCCTGCTGTATCTACGCCGGCGGCGCCCGCTGGCGCACGGGAACCGCCGGGGAACCGGTTCCGGCACCGGGTAAGCGGCAGTTCAGTCGCCACCGGCGGTGGACAGCCGCTGCAACTCGGCGCGCACGAACGGGATCGTCAGCCGCCGCTGCGCGGCCAGCGCGGCAAGATCCAGCCGGTCCAGCAGGCGCAGCAGCCGGTCGAGATCGCGGCACTCGTGGCGCAGCAGGTAGTCCGCAACCGCGGTGCTCAGCGTGAGCCCCCGCCGCGCGGCCTGCTGCTGCAGGATGGTCCGGATCCCGGCTTCGCCGGGCTGCTCCAGCCGGAACACCGGTCCCCAGGCGAGGCGCGAGACCAGATCCGGCAGCAGGCAGCCGATCCCGTCCGGTCCGGCCCTTGCAGCCAGCACGAGACGGCCGTCGCGATCCCGCACGCGGTTGATCAACCCGAACAGCGCCCGTTCCCACCCACGCTGCCCCGCAACCGCCTGCAGGTCGTCGAGAACCAGCAGGTCGAGCTGGTCCAGCGCTTCGAGTACGGCCGCCGGATCGCGTGCCGCGAACTCCGCGAGCGGCAGGTAACCGCAGCGGTGACCACGCGAGAACGCCTCGTGACAGGCCGCCTGGAGCAGGTGCGTCTTGCCGGAACCCGCGTCTCCATGAAGGTAGACCTGCCGCTCCCCGGTACCGGCCTCCGGGAACGCCCGCGCGACGGCCTGTACCGCGGCAACGGCCAGGCCGTTGTTCCCGGCGTGAAAGGTTTCGAACCGCGAGCTGTCGCGCAGCCTCAGGTCCAGCGGCAACTGCTGATACGTCATCACACCCCCGATGCCCGGGCGGGGCGTTTCCCACCACGGGCGGAGACTGGTGCCGGCTGCAGCCATGGCGCTGCGGTACGGATCATGCCCCGCGCCCGGCACCGGCCGGCGGAAAGAAATGGACCCAGGCGCGGCGGCCCCAGACCACGGTATAGGCCAGTCCGCTGAACACGGTGGTGAGGCTCACGATCACGACCAGCAGGTGAACCCAGACCGGATCAAGGTTCAGGATGCCGACCTTCAGGATCGCACCGAGCACCAGCAGAATCTGGAAAAAGGTGTTGACCTTGCTGATCATCAGCGGCTCGATCTGCAGCGGCCCCACCCAGTGCCGATAGGCCAGCGACCCGGCCGTCAACCACAGGTCGCGCCCGACGACCAGGAACAGCAGCCAAAGCGGAAGCAATCCGGACAGGGTCACCGCAAGATAGACGCCGAGCATCAGGATCTTGTCCGCGGCCGGATCGAGCCAGGCGCCCAAAGCCGTGCTCCAGCCGTAGCGGCGGACCAGGTAACCGTCGAGCGCATCCGTCAGTCCCGCGATCGCCAACAGCACCAGCGCCGGCCAGTAGTCGCCCCGGTACATGAACCAGACGATCGGCACGGTCAGCACGATGCGCGACACGGTCACGGCATTGGGGAGATGGCGCAGGCGCAGGCGCATGCGGTTCAGCGGCCCACCGCGGCATGCCCGGCGTCCGCCAGGGACCGCCCCCATGTTGCCCAACCCACCCGCCCGTCGACACGCGACACGCACGGCGTGGCCGCACCGGGGACGCTGGGCAACGGCCGCCTCCCGGATCCGATCGCCAGGAGGTGCGGGCCCCGCGCCAAGCTGGCCGGGCACACGGACACGACATGCCGGGCGGCATGCCACAGGCTGTCACCGTCCGTCGTCCCCGTTCCTTGTCGAGACACCACCACGCTCCAGGACCTCAACCGCCTCGGCAAACAGCGCGCAACATAGCACAGGCCTGCGCACTTTCCGGAGCCCCTTTTGCATGCGCCCCCCGCGCTCGCTACCATTTCCTGCCCCGTTTGACGAGATCCCCCATGCCCGATTCCCGCAGTGGTCTGACCTATCGCGACGCCGGCGTCGACATCGAGGCGGGCAGCACGCTGGTCGAGCGCATCAAACCCCAGGCCGCCCGTACCCGTCGACCCGGCGTGCTCGCGGGCCTCGGCGGCTTCGGCGCGCTGTTCGAACTGCCGCTGGACCGCTATCGACAGCCGGTGCTGGTATCCGGCACCGACGGGGTCGGCACCAAGCTGCGGCTGGCACAGATGTTGGGGCGGCACGACAGCATCGGTATCGACCTGGTCGCCATGTGCGTGAACGACATCGTGGTACAGGGTGCGGAACCGCTGTTCTTCCTCGACTACTACGCCACCGGCCGCCTGAACGTGGACATCGCCGCCGATGTGGTCAAGGGCATCGCCGACGGCTGCGTGCAGGCCGGATGCGCACTGGTCGGCGGCGAAACCGCGGAGATGCCGGGAATGTACCAGGGCGAGGACTACGACCTCGCGGGCTTTGCGGTCGGGATCGCTGAAAAAGACGAATTGCTCGACGGCAGTTCGGTGCAGGCGGGTGACGTGTTGCTGGGCCTGGCATCGAGCGGACCGCATTCCAACGGCTACTCGCTGATCCGGCGGGTGATGGAACTCGGCGGCACCGATCTCGATCAGCAGTTCGAGGGCCCGGACGGGGTATCGCAGTCGCTCGGCGATGCGCTGCTGGCCCCGACCCGCATCTATGTGCGCCCACTGCTCGAACTGCTGAAAACGCAGCCGGTACATGCGCTGGCACACATCACTGGCGGCGGGCTCACCGAGAATCTGCCGCGCGTGCTGCCCACGGGGCTGCATGCACGGATCGACCTCGCGGAGTGGCCGCGCCCGCCGGTGTTCGACTGGCTCCAGGTCGCCGGCAATATCGACGAGCCGGAGATGCTGCACACGTTCAACTGCGGGATCGGCATGATCGTCGTGTTGCCGGAATCGGCGGTGGACGCGGCGACCTCGGGTCTGGCCCTGGCGGGCATCCCGGCATGGCCGATTGGAAGAGTGGTGCACGGGGCCGGCCCCCCTTCCGTGCATTACCTCAGCGCATGACGCCGGAGGCTGGAGAACCGCAGTCGTTCCCCGGCCCGGTTCGCGCCGGTTCGCGGCCTTGGCGCCTGGCCGTCCTGATCTCCGGACGGGGCAGCAACCTGAAGGCGCTGATCGAAGCCTGCGCGAACGGGCGGATCGACGGGACGATCGTTACGGTCGTCTCCAACCGGCCCCAGGCACCCGGCCTGGAACATGCGCGGGCGGCCGGAATTGCCCGCACGGTTGTGGACCACCGCAGCTTCCCGGACCGGACAGCGTTCGACCGGGAGCTCGCGGCCGCGCTGGATTCCAGTGCCCCGGACCTGGTGATCCTGGCGGGCTTCATGCGCGTGCTGACGCCGGAGTTCGTGAACCGGTTTGCCGGGCGGATGGTGAACATCCACCCCTCGCTGCTGCCCGCGCTGCGGGGCCTCGACACGCATGCGCGGGCTCTGGCCGCGGGGATGCCGACCCACGGGGCCAGCGTGCATTTCGTGACCTCGGAACTGGACGGCGGCCCGGTGATCATGCAGGCTCGGGTACCGGTGTGTGCGGGCGACACCAGCGAGACTCTCGCCGCACGCGTCCAGTTGGCCGAACACCGGCTCTACCCCGCAGCTATCGCGCTGATCTGTTCAGGACGCATTCAGTCCGCCGGGGGCACGGTGCTGTACGACGGGCAACCGCTGGAACGCCCGCTTCTGCTGGACGAGCTCCCGGAGGCCGCAAGACGATGCACTGGCTCCCCCTGACCGTACTGATGCTCGTGTCGGCCGCGAGCAGCCCGGTGTCGGCTTCCACGCCGGCGCCCTTTCCGGGCTACACCGCCACCTACGAGGCACAGGTACTCGGCAACACCCTGACCGTGCAGAGCACCCTCAGCCACGAGGGGGAAAACGTGAGAATGGCGATGGACGCGCATGTCTCGGGTTTCCTGCGCCTGCTCGGGCGCTTCGAGTTCAACCGCGAGACCCTGCTCCAGGTCGACGGCGCGGAGATCCGCCCGCTGCAGTCGCGCAGCGTCCAGATCACCCCTCGCCGTGAACGGCGCGTCGAGACGCGCTTCGACTGGCCCGCCGGCCGCGCCCAGGGGCAGGTGAACCAGGATGGCTTCGCCCTGGAGATCCCCGGGGGCACGCAGGATTACCTGTCGTCGATCTACCTGACCATCGACCGCCTGCGCCGCGGCGATCTGGACAACGCGATCCGGGTCACCATACTCGAACGCACCCGCATCCGCAGCTACACGATGGGGCGCGAAGGCACCGAGCGGCTGGACACGGTGCTGGGCCCGCTCGAGACGGTGCAGATCACGCGCCGGGACACGGACAGCGACGTGGCACTGTCGAGCTGGTTTGCCGAGGGGCTCGGCTATGTTCCGGTGCGGCTGGACTACGAGGCCGACGGATCGGTGTACCAGCTGAACCTGACCCGGCTGGAGTGGCACGACCCGCTGACCGCCCCCGGCGGGGACGTTCGTTGACCGGAACCTTCGACCTCGCGGTCATCGGCAGCGGACCGGGCGGCTACCGCGCCGCGGTGCTCGGGGCCCTGCGGGGCCTCGATGTGGTTCTCGTCGAACGGGACCGCTGGGGCGGCTGCTGCCTGAACCGCGGTTGTGTGCCGAAGAAAGCCTGGTACCACAGCGCGCGCCTGATCGCCTCCCAGCACACTTTCGCCGCCCGCGGCATCCGCGGCAGCCTCGCCGGCGATCTCGCGGCCGCCTGGAATCACCAGCGCGGAGTCGTCGACCGCGTCCGCGAAAGCTACCGGGCCTACCTGAAACACCTGAAGGTCGAGACCCGGGCCGGACATGCGCGGTTTGCCGGTCCCGGAGAAATCGACATCCTCGGCGCGGAGGGTTCCGATACGGTGCGCGCCCGCCACACGATCATCGCAACGGGCGCGGCACCGATCGTGCCGGAACCGTTCCGCCTCGCGTCAGCGCGCGTTCTGACCACCGACGACCTGTTCGATCGCGCGCCTCCCGCGGGCGCGCGGGTCGCGGTCATCGGCAGCGGCGTGGTGGCGACGGAGTTCGCGTTCATCTTGCAGCTGCTTGGCCGCGAGGTGACCTGGCTGTCGCGCTCCCGACCGCTCGCGCGCCTCGGTTTCAGCGTCCAGGCACTGACGACCCTGAACGAACGACTGCAGGCGCAGGGCATCGAGCCCCGGCGGATCCGGGCTTACGCGAAGGCCGAGATCGGGCGCGACACGGTCGCCATCACGACCGAAAGTGGCGAGCGCTTCGAGGTCGACTGGGTCCTGCTCGGCACGGGGCGACAGCCTGTGACCGCCGACCTGGGCCTGGAACGGGTCGGGGTCGGCACCGACCGCCGCGGGTTCATCGAGCGGGGCCCGACGCTGCAGACAGCGGCCGCCGGTGTCTATGCGATTGGCGACGTCGCGGGCGACTCGATGACCGCGAACCACGCGTTGTCCGACGCCACCGTCGCGGTGGCCAACATTCTCGGCGAGGATCGGCGCCAGGATGGCCGCTTCGTGCCCACGGTCGTCTACAGCGCCGTGGAAATGGCCCGCCTGGGCCTGAACGAGGACATGGCCGAGGACGAGGGACACGAGCCTGCCGTGGGCTTCGCTGCGTTCGAGACCTCGCCCCGGGCCCTGGGACAGGACGAACCCGAGGGGTTCGTGCGCCTGATCGGCGACCTGGACACCGGCGCCCTGCTCGGCGGCGAGATCGTCGGCGGCGACGCGGGGGAACTGATCCACCTGCTGTCGCTCGCTCCCGACCGCGAGACCGCACTGGCGTGGCTGGCACGGGGAACCTGGAACCATCCGGCACGCGCCGAGGAAATCCTGAACGCCACCGAGACCATGGCCGCGAAATGGCAGCTGCAGGATCCGATTTTCGGCCGGCGCCACCGCCGCTGAGAGGCGGGTGCGCGGTCAGCCGGATCTTCAGTCGCCGGCAACCGTCATCGATTCGATCAGCACGGATCCGGTCCGGGTGTTCCCGCGCAGGTCGGTGTCGTTCCCGACCGCGGCGATCCGCCGATACATGTCGCGGAGGTTTCCGGCGATGGTGATCTCCTCGACCGGGTAGGCGATTGCGCCGTTCTCGACCCAGAACCCGGCTGCGCCCCGGGAGTAGTCGCCGGTCACTGCGTTGACTCCCTGGCCGATCAGCTCGGTGACCAGCAGACCGGTGCCCATGTCCGCGAGCAGATCCGTGAAGCCACGGTCGCCCGGGTGCGGCCGGACGGTCACGTTGCGTGCTCCCCCGGCGTTGCCCGTCGTCTGCAGCCCCAGGCGGCGCGCGGAATAGCTGTCCAGGATGTAGCCCTCGAGCACGCCGCCGGCGATCAGCGCCCGTTCCCGGGTACGCACACCCTCGCCATCGAACGGGGCACTGCCGAGCGCCCCCGGCAGCAGCGGCAATTCGTCGATCTGCATCCAGTCGGGAAACACTGCCTGACCGGCGGCATCGAGCAGGAACGAGCTCCTGCGGTACTGTGCGGACCCGCCGATGGCGCGCGTGAAGCTGCCGATCAGCGAGCGCGCCATCTCCGGCATGAACAGGACCGGGCACTGCCGGGTGCCGAGCTTGCGCGCCCCGAGCCGCCGCAGTGCACGTTCCGCCGCCGCCCGGCCAATCGCCTCGGCTTCGGCCAGGTGCACGGCGTCGCGCGCCACGCTGTACTCGTAGTCCCGCTGCATGCCGCCCGCATCCCGCGCCACGAGCGCGCAGGAGAGCGTGTGCCGGGTGCTGCAGTAGCCACCCATAAAACCCTGGGTGTCACCGAGCCAGAACATCGCCCGGCGCGTGCCGACACTCGCACCCTCGGAGTTGTCCACGCGCGGGTCCAGCGCGAAGCCCGCCGCCTCGGTGCGCCGCGCCAGTTCGATCGCCTGGTCCGACGGGCAGTCCCAGGGGTGATCGAGCTCGAGCTCCGGCCAGTCGCGGGCCTGGGTGTCGGCGTCGGGAAGGCCAGCCCATGGATCCGGCTCGGTGTGGCGGGCGATGCGGCACGCCGCCTCGGCCGTCTGCTGCAGAGCCGCCGGGCTGAAATCCGTGGTCGACGCGGCCCCCCTGGACTGACCGAAATAGGCGACCAGTGCCATCTGCTGGTCGCGCTCGTGTTCCAGCGTCTCGACCTCGCCCCTGCGCACGGTCACGCTGAGACCGACATTGTGGCTGACGACGACCTGTGCCGCCGACGCGCCGCAGGCGCGCGTGTGTTCGAGCACCCGGGCGACCCGCTCCTGCAGGGATTCGGGGGTATGCGACAGGGCCTGTATCTCGTTCGTTCGATCCATGCTGATTCCGTGTACTGCGTTGAGCCCGGCTGCAGCGGGCGACAGGCGGCCCGCCAGGGCCGCGACCGATGCGGGGACTGGGCTGCTTGGAAAAGGCCGACACAAGCGCCCGGTCAGGGGCTGGCACCGTGCTTGTTGACTGCGGACCGGTTGCCCCAGGCGTCGAGATCGTCGACCTGGACCCCGACCCAGTAGAGCCGCCCCAGGCTGTCCCGGGTGAACCCTCCGACGAGACGCTGGCCCGGGGCCAGCCGCACGCCATGGGCGAAGGTCTCGGCCTGCCCGCGCGCCCGGAACACGTGCCATTGGACGATTCGGTCGTTCCCGCGGCCCTCCGGCAGCGGATGCTCCTGGTCGAGCAATGCGAGTTCGGTCATGTGCACCCCCGGAAATCGCTTGCGTACAGGATCCGCGCCCGTCCCCCGCGCCCGGGGATTGCGGGCGCCGACGCCGGCCCGGTCACGCGGCCTGCGTCCCGCCGACGGTCATGCCGTCGATGCGCAGTGTCGGCTGGCCGACGCCGACCGGAACGCCCTGCCCCTCCTTGCCGCAGGTGCCGACCCCGGTATCCAGTTCGAGATCGTTCCCGATCATCGAGACCCGGGTCAACACGTCGGGGCCATGGCCGATCAGGGTAGCGCCCTTCACCGGCCGGGTCACCCGCCCGTTTTCGATCAGGTACGCCTCGGACGCCGAAAACACGAACTTGCCGGAGGTGATGTCGACCTGACCGCCGCCGAAGTTGACCGCATAGAGCCCGCGGTCCACCGAGGCGATGATCTCCTCCGGTTCCCGGTCGCCCGCGAGCATATAGGTGTTGGTCATGCGCGGCATCGGCAGGTGGGCGTAGGATTCGCGCCGGCCGTTGCCGGTGGAACGGCTGCCGCTGAGACGGCCGTTCAGGCGGTCCTGCATGTAGCCGCGCAGGATCCCGTCCTCGATCAGCACCGTGCGCTGCGTGACCGTTCCCTCGTCATCGACGTTCAGCGAACCGCGCCGGCCGGGCAGCGTGCCGTCGTCGACGATTGTGATGCCGGGGGCCGCCACGCGTTCGCCGATCCGCCCGGCGAAGGCCGACGTTCCCTTGCGGTTGAAATCGCCTTCCAGTCCATGCCCGATCGCCTCGTGCAGGAGCACCCCGGGCCACCCGGATCCGAGCACGACTTTCATCGTCCCGGCCGGCGCATCCTCCGCCTCGAGGTTGACCAGGGCCTGTCGTACCGCCTCGCGGGCATAGGCACCGGCCCGGTCATCGTCGGTGAAATAGTCGTAGCCGGACCGGCCGCCACCGCCCGCGTTGCCCGACTCGCGCCGGCCGTCCTGCTCCACCAACACCTGGACGTTCAGGCGCACCAACGGACGCAGGTCGGTGACCAGTTCGCCCTCGGCATTCAGCACCAGCACCATTTCCCGAACCCCGGAGAGGGAACAGATCACCTGGGTCACGCGCGGGTCCGCAGCACGAGCCACCGCATCGACATGTTTGAGCAACTCGATCTTGCGCCCTTCGTCCAGGGAGCCCAGCGGGTCGACCGGCAGGTACAGCGGGACATCGCGGACCGCACCGGGGCGGACCGCCGCCGACGCCGTCTGGCCGACCCGGGCGATGCTGCGTGCGGTCCGGCCGGCTTCGAGCATCGCTGGCAGCGTGATCTCGTCCGAATAGGCGAAACCGGTCTGCTCACCCGCGATCACCCGGATGCCAACGCCCCGCTCGATGTTGAAACTCGCGCTCTTGACCAGCCCGTCTTCCAGGGACCAGCCCTCGTGGCAAATGAACTGGAAATAGCAGTCGCCGCCATCCGTGCCGCGTCCGAACGCCGCCGCCAGCACATCGCCGAGCTGCGCCTCGGTCACGCCGCCAGGTTCCAGAAGGGTTTCGCGCACCAGATTGTCGATCATCGTGTTTCCGCTGGTTGGAATGGTGGGGCCCGGTCCTGTCAGCCGGAGGCCGGGGAAACCTCGACATCGCAGGCCAACCGCCGGTGTTGCACGGCGGGGAAGAGCGTGCGAATCCGGCCGACGCACTCGCAGCCGAGATCGGCGACCAGCACCCCCGGGTTGCGTCCGAGCTGCGCCACGACCCGGCCCCAGGGGTCGATCAGCGCACTGTGCCCGTAGGTCTCGCGACCGTTCACATGGAATCCGCCCTGGGCCGCGGCAAGCATGAACATCTGGTTCTCGATCGCCCGGGCCCGCAGCAGAATGTCCCAGTGTGCCTGCCCGGTCTGCGCGGTGAACGCCGCCGGCATCGCCACAAACTCCGCGCCCTGATCCAGCAGCCCACGGAACAGTTCCGGGAAACGCAGATCGTAACAGACCGCCAGCCCCATCCGTCCGAAAGGCGTATCCAGCGTGACGATTTGCTCGCCCGGCTCGTAGATCCGCGACTCGGTGTAGCGCTCGTCGCCGTCCGGGAGGCGCACGTCGAACAGGTGCAGCTTGTCGTAGCGCGCGACCCGCTCGCCCTGGTCGTCGAACACCATGCAGGTCGAACGGGCCCGGTCGCCACGGAGCGTCTTCAGCGGGATCGTGCCGCCCACCAGCCAGATTCCGAAGCGCCGCGCCTGTTCGGCAAGAAAGGCCTGGAGGGGGCCTGCCTGCGGTTCCTCGGCGATCTTCAACACATCGGTCTCCTGCATGCCCATCATCGCGAAGTTCTCGGGCAACACCACCAGCTTCGCGCCCTTCTCCACCGCCTCGCGGAGCAGGCGCTTCGCCTCCAGCAGGTTGGCCTGGGGTTGGGGTCCGGACGCCATCTGGATCGCGGCAACGTTCGTCATCACATGCACCGTGGGTTGTTCAATCGACTAGATCCTGTTCCGTTCTGACCCGGGCTCTGACTACTGGATTGGACCATGGACCGGTCACGTAATATTCCACTCGCGCCGCTTCCTCCACCTGATCCCCGATCCCCAGCGCACGTTCCACCAGCAACACCACCACACCGGCCACCGGCCCGCCCACCAGTGCGCCGACGATCGGGAGCGTCGAGCGCAGGCGCGGCACCACCACGATGGACTGATCGAAGTCCCGCGCGACCAGCCCGGTGCGACCGCTGACCCGGACCACCGCCGAGGGACTGCCGATCCGGAGTCCGGAGATCAGCAGATCGCCCCCGTCGATCGTGGCGTCACCGGCCAACTGGTCGAAGATCAGTCCCTGAGTATAAACGTCCCGGAAGTCGAGGCGCAGTCGGCGCGGGATCACGTCCAGGCTGACCAGCCCCAGCAGTCGGCCCGCACCCGGGTCGACATCCCGAAGCGCCCCATCCGCAAGGTCGAGCTCCACGCGCCCCTGCAGGGTGGCCGGATCCGGGGCGTGAAGCGGCCCGGGCCAGGCGAGCTGGAACCGCGCCACACCCGTACCCTGCTCCAGGGCCCGCGACACCCCGATGGCCGCGAGCCCGGCACCCCAGTCGTCGCCACGAGCCTCGATCGCCACCTCGGTGGCCGGCTCCCCGTCCGGCGACACGGTCCAGCGTCCGTCGCCGGACAACGCCACGCCGCCTTCCGGCGCACCGAGGTGCTGCAGCAGCACCTCCAGCCCTTCGGGCTCGGGCAACAGGCGCAGATCGAGATCGGCGAAGCGCAACTCCCCAAGGCGCAGGTCATCCGCGGTCAGATCCACTGCCGGCCATTGGCGGGGATCCGCCAACAGGCCTTCCGGGCGTGGCGGTCGTCTGTTCCCCGGCTCCGGAAGGCGGTCGAGCTGCAAACGCTCCAGTGCGATGCGCCAATGCCCGCGCCCCGCGATCCCGTCCTCGGCCGCGCCGGCCGGCTCGATCCATGCCTGACCGCGCAGCCAGTCGCCATCGAGGGCCAGCCATTGCCCACGTGCGACGGGTTCCAGCCGGAGCCGCAGGCCGGGCATGGTCAGGCTTCCCCAGCGCACGCTGTCGGTGACGTCGATCTCGGCCCGTCGCAGCCGCAGATCGTCGGTGGCATCCACCGGCGCGCTCCCCGCAGCCAGAGACTCGAGCACCTGCAGCCAGGCGCCGACATCGACCGAAGCAAGTTGCGCATCCAGCTCGATCCCGGTTTCGGGTACGGGGCGACGCGCGGGAAGCGGCTGTCCGAGCTGAAGCGCGATGGCCCGGACGGTGCCCGGCCCCGCCCCGGGGGCCGGCAGAAGCCGCATGTCGGCGGCCAGCACGCCGTCGAAACGGATCTGCCCGAGGTCGCCGGCGGCCGGCCCGAGTGGCCAGACGATGCTCAGCGGGCGGCGCGTGCCGCGCGTCTTGGCGAGCGGAGGCGGCCAATCGATCTCGACCCCCTCGAGATCCGTCGTGAGTTCGAGCAGCGAATCGCCGGCATCGTCCAGGCGGATGTCCGCGCGCCAGTCGGCCGTGCCACGCACCTGGGCCAGCCACGCCTGCTCCCCCACCCAGGGCGCGAGGGGCTGGCGCCCGGAGGCCCGTACCTGCACCGCGCCGGCGCCGGCAGGGCGTTCGAGGTCGATCACGACGGGTTCACCGTGCACGACGGCACGAATGCCCTGTCCCCGGATGCCGGTCTCCGGCCCGAAGCGCACCTCGCCGCTCAGCTGTTGCAGGCGTAGCGGCACCTCGGGCACCTCAAGCAGTGCCCCTTCGATGCGCAGGCTGCCGGCAACCTCGGTCGCAGCGGGCCCGTCGCCATGGAGCGGTATGCGCAGTTCCAGATCCAGTTCGCTGTCTCCGCCCGGCCTCAGCTCGTCGCGGTACCGGCCGAAGCCGCCGTCGATGCCGGCCTGGCGCAGATAGTCCGGCAGGTCATCCACAGGCCCCGACGCCTGGCCCCGGATCTCCAGCGTCGGCTGGTCCTGCATATCAGCGATCGTCACCTCGGTATCGTCCACCGCCGTGTCCAGAATCCGGCCCGACACGTTCTCGGCACGGAACGACGCGTTGTGGAAGACCAGCGTGCCGGTCAGGCCTTCGGCCGCCGGCCAGCCCGGCTGGTAGTCGAGCCGGCCGTCGTCGATGCCCGCCCGCAGGAGGAAGGTGCCCTCGCCGCCCCGGAACGGAAAATCCCGCGGGTTGCCGCGGTATACCATGCCCCCCCCGGTCAATGTGGCGTCGCGGATGCTGTCGGCGAGCCACTGGTAGGTCTGCGGCGGCAGGAGGTACTCGGGCAGATACGGGGCGACCCGGCTGCCGTCGGCACGCAGGAAGCGCAGCGCGAGATCGAGCTGCGGCTGCTCGCCGAACTCGATGCGGCCCTCGCCCTCCGCCGCCGCATCCGGGTTCTCCGCGAAGAAGTCGGAGATGGTGAGATGCCAGGCCGCTGGGTCGCGCCGCACGTCCAGCTGCGCCCGCAGCCGATCCAGCCTCAGCGGTGCGCCATACCAGCGGGGTAGCGCCAGCTCGAGCCCCGTGCTGTCCAGCGCCAGGGTTCCCCGCCCATCCGCCCAGTCGAGACTCGCGTCAAGCCCGGCGAATCCCGGAATGGCCTCGTGCGCGCTCAGTTTCAGCGCCACCGCGTCCGCCTCTACCTGGTCCAGACGCCAGCCCGCCTCGTCCCGGGTCAACAGAACCTGTAGCGAGTGCAGATCGCCGGACGGCTGCAGCGCCGCCAGCACATCGAACCCGGGCACCGCCTCCGGATGCAGTCGATCCGCAATGCGCGCATACGGACCCAGCGCGATGCCGGCGGCCGAAAGCGCAATCCGGTCCGCGGCCCGCTCGGGACCGTCGCCGGTCAGACGGTACTCGAGCCGCGCATCGCCCGCGCCCGGGGTGCGGGCACTCCACCAGGCGACGGCCTTCCGATCCATCCTGCGCCACTGGAAGCGATGACCGAAGGCATGGATACGCCGGCCATCGCCGTGCGCCAGCAACACCCGGGTGTCGTGTTCGCCCTGAAGCCGCCGCACCCTGCCGTCCTCGAGGCTGCCCCAGACCTTCACCGAACTGGCCCCGACAAGATCGGCGGGGGCTCCTGCCATCCGGCCCCAGTAGTCGAGTTGCAGATCCTCAGCCTCGAGATAGAATTCGACCGGCCTCGCCCCCGCGAGCGGGGCCTCGAGCCCGAGGTACACACGCCCGCCGGCCTCCGCGAGCAGTCGCCCGCGCCCCACGGCCCTGAGCCCGCTGCCGTCGGCTTGCAGATCCAGGGTGTCGACCTGTACCCCCGCATGCAACTGATGCCCGGCGTCGACCCACTGCAGACTTGCTTCGGCGATGCCCACGCGCCCGAGTTCACGGAAATGTCGCTGCCAGTCCAGGGCCAGCGGGCGCTGCCCCCCGAATTGCCAGCCGTGCGCGCTGAACATCCCGTCGGCATCGCGCTCCACGCGCAGATCGACCCCGCTCAGCCGCACTTCGCCCGGTACCGGGCGGCGGGCGCGCAGGCTGCGCAGCGGTGCAAGCGTAATGCCCACTTCGCGCGCCTGCAGCGGGATCCCGTCCGGCACCTCGATCCGCACCTCGCGGGCGACCAATTCCGGCACCCAGCCGGACCAGCTCAGCTGCAGCGACTCCACGCGGACGTCACGGTCGATCCAGGTCCCGGCGAGTCGTTCCACCCCGGTCGCCAACGCGTCCGAATGCGGCAGGACCAGCCGCAGGGTCAGCAACAGCAGCGACAACAGCGCCAGCACCAGCGCGATGGCCGGAACGACGGCGCGCAGCCCCCGCCGCATCACCGGGAACCCCCGGGGAAACCCGCCGCGAACCGACACGGGCGGGACGGAAGCGCCGTCCGTGCATTCACCGAGCGTGGGGCTGGAATCGGCGCTACCGGAAACGGGCACATTCCGCTCAGACGGACACCCGGTTCAAACGAACACCACGTCGAACTGCTCCTGCTGGTACAGGGTCTCCACCTGGAACCGGATCGGCACGCCGACGAACTCCTGGAGTTCGGCCAGGCTGGACGATTCCTCGTCGAGCAGGAGATCGATCACGCTCTGCGACGCCAGCACCCGCAGTTCCTTTGCATCGTACTGGCGCGCCTCGCGCAGGATCTCGCGGAACAATTCGTAACACACGGTCTCCGCCGACTTCAGATAGCCGCGACCGCCGCAGGTCGGACAGGGCTCACAGAGCAGGTGCTCCAGACTGTCACGGGTGCGCTTGCGGGTCATCTCGACCAGACCCAGCGGGGACACGTCGCAGATCTGGCATTTCGCGTGGTCGCGCTCCAGTGCGCGTTCCAGTGCACGGATCACCTGGCGCTTGTGCTCCTCGTCCTGCATGTCGATGAAGTCGATGATGATGATGCCACCGAGGTTGCGCAGCCGCAGCTGGCGACCGATCGCCTGGGCCGCCTCCAGGTTGGTCTTGAAGATGGTCTCCTCGAGGTTGCGGTGGCCGACGAAACCGCCGGTGTTGATGTCGACGGTGGTCATGGCCTCGGTCTGGTCGAAGATCAGGTACCCGCCGGACTTGAGCTCCACCTTGCGCTCCAGCGCACGCTGGATCTCCTCCTCGACATTGAACAGCTCGAAAATCGGCCGTTCGCCCGGGTAATGCTCGATCCGGTCGGTCAGTTCGGGAATGTAGCGCTCCGCGAACTCGCGCACTTTCTGCCAGGTCTCGCGCGAGTCGATCCGGATGCGTTCGAGCTCGACGCCGACCATGTCGCGCAGGATGCGCAGCACCAGCGGCAGGTCGGCATGGATCTCCTGCCCGGCCTCGCAGTTGGCGGCGCTCTCCTGCAGGGTGTCCCAGAGCTTCTTCAGAAAGATCACATCGTTTTGCAGCGCGCCCTCGTCCGCGAGTTCGGCCGCGGTGCGCACGATGAAACCGTGCTCGGGTGCATACTCCCCCCGCAGGCGCTCCATGGTTTCGCGTAGGCGGCTGCGGGTACCGTCGTCCTCGATCCGTGTACTGATGCCGATGTTGGCCTGGTTGGGCATCAGCACCAGGTGCCGCGACGGCACTGTGACATAGGTGGTCAGGCGTGCACCCTTGCTGCCGAGCGGATCCTTGATCACCTGCACCAGCAGTTCCTGCCCCTCGCGCAGCAGCTGGCTGATCGATTCATGGCGCCGGCAGGGGTCGCCGTTATTGCAGAGTTCCTCGCGCTCGACCGGCGCGACGTCGGAGGCGTGCAGGAAAGCCGTGCGGTCCAGCCCGACGTCGACGAACGCGGCATCCATACCCGGCAGCACCCGACACACGCGGCCCTTGTAGATGCTTCCCACCAGGCCCCGGCGACGGCTGCGTTCGAGATGCAGCTCGGTGACGATGCCGTTCTCGACCAGGGCCACCCGGCTCTCCTGCGGGGTGATGTTCATCAAGAGTTCGGTGCCGGTCATGCATTCTCTCTTCGTTGGTGCTGCGCGACCCGCTCCGGCGCATCGCCGCGGGCGTGTGGAAGAATCCCGCGGTGGCGGACTGATCACGCCATCCTGTGACCGGGCGCGGACCCGGGCCGTTCCCCGGAATCGGGTACATCCGGCGGCTCCGGTTCACCCGAATCCCCGCTGTCGTCCTGCCTGGCCCCCTCGTGGCGCGGCCAGGACTTCAGCACCGCGTGCACCAGCGTGGCCAGCGGGATCGCGAAGAACACGCCCCACAGGCCCCAGATGCCGCCGAAGATGAACACCGCCGCTATGATCGCGACCGGGTGCAGGTTCACGACCTCGGAGAACAGCAGGGGTACCAGCACATTGCCATCCAGGAACTGGATCACCCCATAGGCGATCAGCACCCAGGCGAACTCGCTCGACAGGCCGAACTGGAAGTAGGCCACCAGTGCCACCGGGATGGTGACCACCGCGGCCCCGATATAGGGGATGATCACCGAAATCCCGACCATGAACGACAGCAGCACCGCGTACTGCAGCCCGAACCAGTGGAAGGTGATGAAGCTGACTGCCCAGACCAGCAGGATTTCGATGAACTTGCCGCGCACGTAGCTGGCGATCTTCACGTTCACCTCGTTCCAGACCTGGCCGGCCAGACGCCGGTCGCGCGGCATGAACCCCATGAACCAGTTCAGGATCGCGTCCCGGTCTTTCAGCATGAAGAAGACCATCAGCGGCACCACGATCAGGTAGATCACCACCGTGACCAGGTGCTGCGCAGAGGCCAGCGAGAACTTGACCACCTGCTGCCCGAACTGGGTGGCCTCGGCCCGGATCGCGCCCATGATCTCGAAAACCTGCTCCTCGGAAACGATCTGCGGGTAGCGCTCGGGTAACTGCAGCAGCAACGCCTGTCCCTGGGAGATCATCACCGGCAGTTCGCGCACCAGCTGTGTGACCTGCTGCGACATCAGCGGCACCAGGCCGAACAGCGCCGCCGTGACCAGCGCGAAGAACGCGGCCATCACCAGGATCACCGAGAGCAGCCGCGGAACCCGGAGCCGCGTCAGCTTCGCGACCGCGCCCTCGAGCAGATACGCGATCACCAGGCTGGCCAGCAGTGGCGCCAGGATGCGGCCGGCGAAGATCACCAGCAGGAAGCCGGCCAGCAGCAGCAATGCGAGAATCACCACCTGCGGATCGGTGAAATGCCGCTCGTACCAGCGACGAAGCACCTCGATCATGAGGAGGATCGCACCCGCTCGTAGTGGGCTGCGAACACGACCTCGAGTTCATCGATGACATCGGCGGCCGGTTTGCCCTGCATCACGTGCTGGGCCATCAGAGCGGAGGTATCGTTCAGCAGCGGCCCGCGGTCGAGCATGAAATAGGTCTCGGACAGCCGGCGCATCGCCTTGATCACCGATTCCTCCTCCGGCCGCGGAATCGCCTTGGGCTCGGGCAACGGAGCAGCCTCGGCCTCCGGAGCCCGGGCAAGCAGGAATTCCGCGAATTCCAGCAGGGTCTGCTGCTGCTCCTCGGGTAGCCTCCCGGCGATCTCGGACAGGCGTTCGCCGATACCGGCGGCCTTCTTCCCCCGCTTCATGTTCATCGGTGCGATCACGCATCCGTCTCCAGTTTCAGGCTGAATACCGGCATCTTGCGACGCTCCTGCATCAGCTCGAGTTCGGTGACCAGCGCAACGACGACGCGGCTGGTCGCGTCCTGCATTCCGCGCCATTCCAACCGCGCCTCGGTCAGCAGTTCGCCGATATTCGGCGGCGGATTGTGGCCAGCCTCCATGATGATATCTTCCAGCATGCCCGGTTTCATTTCCGGGCGAAACAGCAGGCCGTAGGTCAGCGCGTCCGGCCGGACCGCCAGCCAGCGGCCGGTGTCGTCGACCAGAATCGGTTCCAGCCCCTCCGGCAGATCCACCCGGCCGTGCACCAGCACCGGCACGTGCTTCCCATCCAGCGCCTCGGCCAGGGCGTCGCCGGCACCCGCGTCGGTCCTGCGCACGGTCACGAACTCGGCCCGGCACGGTGGCTCGGCGTGCGCGGTGCCACCCGCCTGCAATGCAACCAGCAGCCCGCCCATCCCCAGCCCGATCACCGGACGGCGCGAACGCCGGAAAACATCGATCAGCGCCAGTTCGTCGGGGACCTGGGGATTGTGCTCCAGGTCCGTCACCGGCCAAGCACCGCCGAGCAGCCAGAGCCCGTCGAACTGCGCTGCAGATCCCGGCAGGCCCTGCCCTACGAACGGCCGGTAATAGGAAAAGCCGATATCACGCTTCTCCAGATGCGATTCTATCAGGCCCAGAAATTCCGAATAGGTGTGCTGAACCACGCAATAGTTCTTCATAGACCCTCCTCCGGCGACGGGGCCGGGATGCGGTCGGGCTCGTCGCCGTGGGTGCAGTATTCGCGGATGAAGCGCAGCAACACTTCCAGCGTCGGCACCCGGAACTTCTGCCGTGCATGCACCAGCGAGATCGGGCGTTCGAGCGTGGGCTCCAGGGGAATCGCGACCAGCTGCCCGAGGACCACTTCCTTCGCAATCACCGACTCGGAGAGCATCGAGATCCCCATTCCGGCGGCCACCGCACCCTTGATCGCTTCCGGGCTGCCCAGTTCCATGCACAGGTTCAGACGGGCGCGGCTGCAACCCTGCCGCGTGAGGTATTCCATGATCACCTCGCGGGTACCCGATCCCTCTTCCCGGCAGACGAACGGTTCGTCCACGAAATCCTCCAGCGTGACCTTGCGGCGCGCTGCCAGGCGGTGATCCGGCGGCACGATCAGGCGCAGCCGATCGATCAGGCAGGGCTGCACGATCAGGTTGCGGTTGCTGACCGGTGCCTCGACGACGCCGAGATCAATCTCGCTCTCCTCGACCATCGCGACCACCGCCTCGGTGTTGCCAACCCGAAGGCTGATACCGACCTCGGGATGGCTGCGCAGGAAAGCCCCCAGCAGCGTCGGCAACAGGTACTCGGCGACCGTGGTGCTGGCACCCAGGACCAGCGCCCCGCCCACCGCGCCCTTCAGCTCGCGCAACGCTGCGTCCATCTCTGCGTAGGTCTCGAAGATGCGTTCCGCATAGCGGAAGACCAGGCGGCCCGTGTCGGTGAGCGTGACCCGGTTGTGGGTGCGGTCGAACAGGCGCGAATCGAGCTGCTCCTCGAGCTGCCGCACCTGGAAGGTCACCGCGGGCTGGGTCATGTGCAGCACCTCGGCCGCCCGCGTGAACGAGAGCAGCCGGGCCACGGTGAAAAAGACCTGCAAGCGCCGATCCGACATGGGCGTCGTTCCCCCGGATGTTCCCGCGCATGCTAGCAAGACCGGCAATGGCGCAATAGCAGACGGACATTCCCTGCGACAAACGCGGCCCGGGGTAGACTGGCCAGAATCGGACATATGGTGAAGCGGGCACGGGATCATGGGCAAGGCGTGGCGGGAACTGGACCTGAAGGGCGGCGGCCTTCAGGCGGTCAATGCGCTGCTCGCCGCAATGCTGCGCTCGCGCCGGAAGGCCTACGCCGCCTGGCTGCTGTTCCCGCTGGGCTTGCACCGCTTCTATCTCGGGGTACCGCGTTCGGCACTGCTGTTTCCGCTGTTCACCGCACTTACGCTGCTGACCGCGCTGCTACTGCCGGGCCAGTGGTGGCTGCTGCCGCTGCTGGCCCTGCTCGGGTGGGCCGCCTACGACCTGTACTGGATCGAGCGCCGCGTGACCGCCTTTAACAAGGAGCTGCGCATGCGCCTGTTCCTGCGCAAGGGCCACGCGCCCCCGCGGAACTACCGGGGCCGGTACGCGGGCAGCGACGAAGCGAAGCGGTTGGAAGAAGATCTCGCCGAGTACCAGGCCCTGAAAGAACGCGAACGCGCGGGGCATGGGTCGGACACGGACGCAACCGACGCCGGATCCGCAGAAGCACGCAGGCGTGCGCCGTCGTTCAGCGAGCAGGAGGCGATGCTGCGGGAACTGTCCCGCCGGCGTGGTCACAAGAGCCGCTGAACACTGCGGGGGCCGCGCCTGTCGTACCCCAGGGCGCGGCGCGGGCCTTCCGGGCCGTCAGCCGCGGCCGATCAGGCAGCGGTATCCCGACTCGGTTACCAGCACCACGTGGATGCTCGTCGGGTAGACCAGCCCCCGCGCACGCAGGTCCGCGATCCAACCGGCGTGTTCCGCAGCATCCAGGCGGAAGTAGTCATGTCCCTCCTGCATCCGTGGCCTGCAGGCCTTGAAGCGCCGGAACGCAGTACCCTTGGGGACGCGGTTGAACTCGTCGATCTGGCGCAGGCTCAGCGTGTCCCGTCCGCGGAAGCGGACCGGAACCGGGGCGGTACCCGTACGGTCGGGCAACCCGAAGCGGGTCTGCTGATCGTGCGCGCGGTCGCTCATGCGTCGTACTATCGCAGAGGCGCGCGTATCAGGGTAGCGCCAACGGCGGCACGGCCCACGAACCAAGCGAGGATGCATGGAGTTCCTGCAAGAATACGGCCTGTTTCTGTTGAAGGGGCTGACTATCCTGGCGCTGACGCTGGGGCTTTTCGGGGCCGTGATCGCCGGCACGACCCGCGGGCGGCTGCGTGACGAGGAGCAGCTCACGGTACGGCACCTGAACCAGCGCTACCGCGAGATGGAGCGGATCCTCCAGCGCAAGGTTCTCGGCCGGCGTGCGCTCCGCGAACACCTGCGGCAGTATCGGCGCGATCGGAAACAGGCGGCACGCTCCGGTGCGCAGAAGCAGACCCGGGTTTACGTGCTCCGGTTTCAGGGCGACCTTCGCGCCACCCGCACCGACAATCTCCGGGAAGAGGTCTCGGCGGTGCTGACACTGGCCCGCCCCGGCACCGACCGGGCCGTGCTGTGCCTGGAAAGCGCCGGCGGGCTGGTACCGTCGTACGGGCTTGCAGCCGCCCAGCTCGCCCGGCTGCGCGAGGCCGGGCTGGAACTCACGGTCGCGGTGGACCGGGTCGCGGCCAGTGGCGGCTACCTGATGGCCGCGGTGGCCCATCGCATCGTGGCCGCACCGTTCGCGGTCGTCGGCTCGATCGGCGTCGTCGCCCAGATCCCGAACATCCACCGGCTGCTGAAGCGCCACGACGTCGACATCGAACTGCTGACCGCCGGACAGTACAAGCGCACCCTGACCGTGCTCGGCAAGAACACGCCCGAGGGGCGTGCCAAGTTCCAGCAGGAACTCGAGGAGACCCACGGGCTGTTCAAGGCCTACCTGCAGCGCTATCGCCCGCAACTGGAACTCGAGACGCTGGCCACCGGCGAGCACTGGTACGGAGAACAGGCGCTGGAACGCGGGCTGGTCGACGAGTTGCGTACCAGCGACGACCTCCTGCTGGCCCTGGCCCGCGAACACGAGCTCTACGAGGTCCGTTTCAGCCGCCGTCAGTCGCTCGGCCGGCGCATCGGCCTGGCCGTGGAACAGGGCCTGGAACGGCTGCTCCGCGGGTAGTCCGGCCGCTGGCGCAGCCACGGGCGATGTTGCGCCCGACGGCATCACCTGCCGGCGTCGAACGCCAACCCGCCGGTCATGCCGCCCCGGCACCCGGGCTCACAAACCCGCAGGTTGTGCCGCGCCAGCAAGGGCAATATGCGCCGCCCCAACGGGCCCTGCGGTCACGCCGACGAGGCCCAATACCCCGGGGGCCGGGCGGAGGCTCCGCGTCCCCCGGTGGGACCTCAGCCGCTCTTCAGCAACTGACGATTCAGGCGCGCGACGAAGCCGGCCGGATCCTCGAGCTGCCCGCCCTCGGTCAGCAGAGCCTGCTCGAACAGCAGCGTCGCCAGATCGTCGAAGTCGGCCGCCTCGGCCGCCTTCAGGCGTTCCACCAGCGGATGCGACGGGTTGACCTCGAGCACCGGCTTGCTGCCGAACGTCGGCTGGCCGGCCTGCTTCAGCAGTTCCTGCAGGTACAGCGCCATCTCGTGCTCGCCGAGCACGATGCAGGCGGGCGACTCCACCAGCCGCTTCGACGCACGCACGCTCTCGACCCGGTCGCCCAGAGCCTTCGCGATCCGTTCGGGCAGATCGCCGAGATCGTCGGCGGCCGACGCGTCGTCTTCGGTCTTCGCGTCCTGGTCGCCGATCACGTCGTCGAGATCCAGATCCCCCTTGGACACGGACTTGATCGGCGTGCCGTCGAAGCTGTCCAGGTGCGACAGCAGCCACTCGTCGACCCGGTCGGAGAGCAGCAGCACCTCGATGCCGTGCTTGCGGAAGATCTCGAGATGCGGGCTGTTGCGCGCGCCCGCGGGGCTGTCGGCAGTCACCACGTAGATCGCCTTCTGGCCCTCCTTCATCCGCGACTTGTACTCGGCCAGCGACACGTTCTGGGTGTCGTCGTCGTTGTGGGTGCTCGCGAAACGCAGCAATTTCGCGATCTGCTCGCGGTTCGCGTAGTCCTCGCCCGGACCTTCCTTCAACACGCGGCCGAAGTTCGTCCAGATCTCCGCGTATTTCTCGGGTTCGTTCTCGGCGATCGACTCGAGCAGGCCCAGGATCTTCTTCACCGAACCCGAGCGGATCCCGTCGACCAGCCGGTTGTTCTGCAGGATCTCGCGCGAGACGTTCAGCGGCAGATCGGAGGAGTCGACCACGCCGCGCACGAAACGCAGGTAGGTCGGCAACATTTTCTCCGCGTCGTCCATGATGAACACGCGCTTCACGTACAGCTTCACGCCGTGACGGCGGTCGCGGTCCCAAAGGTCGAACGGCGCGCGTTTCGGGATGTAAAACAGCGTGGTGTACTGCTGCTTGCCTTCGACGTGACTGTGCACCCAGGCCGCAGGATCCTCGAAGTCGTGCGCCACGTGCTTGTAGAACTCGCGGTACTCGTCGTCGGTGATTTCACTCTTCGCGCGCGTCCACAGCGCGCTGGCACGGTTCACGGTCTCCCACTCGTCGGTGGGTTTGCCGTCGTCGTCGACCTTCGGCATCCGGATCGGGAAGGCCACGTGGTCGGAGTAGCGGGTGATGATATGGCGCAGGCGGTACGCCTCGAGGAACTCGTCCGCATCTTTCTTCAGGTGTAGGATCACCTCGGTGCCGGGCTCGGCGCGGGTGCAGCTCTCGAGCGTGTAGCTGCCCGCGCCGTCCGACTGCCAGCGCACCGCGCCGCCTTCGGGGGCATCGGCACGGCGGGTCTCGACCGTGACCCGGTCGGCCACCGTGAACGAAGAATAGAAACCGACGCCGAACTGGCCGATCAGCAGCGCGTCCTTCTGCTGATCACCGGTCAGGCTGCTGAGGAACTCCTTGGTGCCCGAGCGCGCAATAGTGCCGATGTTCGCGACCACCTCGTCGCGGGACATCCCGATGCCGTTGTCGATCACGTGAATCTCGCGCCGGTCCTTGTCGAAATGCACGTCGATATGCAGCTCGGCCGGCTGGCTGATCGTATCGGGGTGGGCCAGCGCCTCGAAGCGCAGCTTGTCGCAGGCATCGGCCGCGTTGGAAATCAGCTCGCGCAGGAAGATCTCGCGATTCGAGTACAGCGCGTGGATCATCAGGTGCAGCAGTTGGCTGACCTCGGTCTCGAAGCGGCGTTCTTCGCGTTGGGTCTCAGTCATAATCCTTCACATCCTCAGGATCGGGTGGATCGGGGTTTTGGACCCGTACGAGGTGGGGACGGCCGCGGGAGTTTTCAAGCGCGAGGGCCTGAAACAAGCCACCGCGGCCCTCGGGGTCCAGGCGGCGCCAAGCCGGGAACAGCACCTGGCGCGCCTGCAGGTCGAGCTGCCAGGGCGCACCGATCACCGCGATGCCGGAACCCTGCAGGCCCGGACCGCGCGGTGGATCGGTCAGCCGCAGTTCGCTGAACACGATGCGCTCGCCGGCATGCCCGGCCCGAAGTGCCTCCCTCAGCCGCGGGTGACGGCCGTCCTCGAGCACCGGGTACCAAACCAGCAGGATCCCGGTGTTCCACCGGCGGCGGATCTCCGCGGTCAACTGCGGAACCTCGGTGTACTCGGCCGGCCTTTCGTAGGCCGGGTCGAGCAGCGCCATGCCCCTGCGCGGCTCGGGCGGAAAGAGGGCTCGCGCGGCTTCGCGCGCGTCGCGGCGGTGCACGTGGCAGCGCCGGTCCACGCGCAGGCCGGCTCGCAGTGCAGCGTGCGCCGCGGGATGCAGCTCGCAGGCGATCAGCCGGTCCTGTGCGCGCAGGCGCAGGCGGGCGATCTGCGGCGAACCGGGATACCGGGTCAGCTCTCCAGGGCGGGGCTGCAGGCCGCGCAGCGCCGCCAGAAACGCCTGCAGCGGTGCCGGACCGCCCGTCAGGTCCCACAGACGACCGATCCCCGCGCGCCATTCGCCGCTGCGCGCGGCGGCCCCTGTGGTCAACGGGTACTCGCCGGAACCGGCATACAGATCCAGCACGACGAAGGGCTTCGGCCGGGACAGCAGCGCATCCAGCACCAACCAGAGCAGCAGGTGCTTGTGCACGTCGGCGGAGTTGCCGGCATGGTATTGGTGCTGGTAGCTGAGCATGCTGGCGCAGCACGATACCCGCAATCCCGCGCGCAGACCACTGGCACCAGCGAGGAGCCCCTCTTGCGCAGGCGGGCGAGAGAAAAAAAGCCCCTCCCCCGGCACGGGGGAGGGGTTGGGGAGGGGGCGGAAACAGGAAGGCCGCCGGTGTTGCCACCGGCGGCCTCGTCACGGCCCCGTGGGACCGGCTACTGCCTGAACCGATCTCACTCGTTGACCGGGGACTCCGGATCGAACATGTACGCCATGATGTCGGCGATCGCCTGCTCGTCCAGGAACCCGCTCGCACCGAAGCGCGGCATGTGGGTGCAGGGGAAGTAGACGTGGGGGTTGTAGATCATGTCGTACGCGTACTTCAGGATCGCCTCGCCGCTGCCGCGAGTCTTGCCGTAACCCGTCAGGCCCGGACCCACGGTACCGCCGGTGCGGTCCATGGCGAACTGGTGGCAGTTGTAACAGGTACCACCGACTTCGCGGGTGGTGTGGTCGTCATAATTGTGACCGACGCGATAACCGAAACCGGACCAGGCCAGCTCACGGCCCCGCTCCCAGTCACCGAGCTGGATGCCGCCTTCCGGATACACGATCGACTCTGCGGCCGCGGCGCGAATGGCGTTCATCGTATCGGCATCCGGCTTGCCGTCGCCGATGATCGAGCAGGCCTCCTGCAATTCGTCCTGCTGCATGCGGTCACGCGCAGTGCCGCCCTCCTGCATTTCCTGGCTCAGATTGAAGCCGCCACCGTCATTCGCCTCGAAGATCAGGTACTCGGCGAGTTCGTGCGGCGTCATCGCGGTGTAGTCGACCTGGTCGGCATCGGCCACCGCAGGGCCACCAGCGACGAACAGGGTTGCGAAAGCGGCAACACCGGCCGCCAGAGAGGTCTTCTTGAACATATCTCGAGTCTCCTTGTGCGTCCGGGATCAGCGCTTCATGTCGGGCAGGATGGCAGGTTGGCCGCGGCCCACGTCGGTCCAATACGAGATCAGCGCGATCGAGGCGTCGGAACCCGCGAGCATGCCGGCCTGACGCATCTGGAAGTAGCAGCCCCGGACACGGTGTTGGCTGCTGCGAACGTGGTCATGACCGACCCGGAAGGCGGGCCAGGAGATCGCCTTGGTCCATTCCTCGCCGACACTCGCATCGGGCAGCCGCGAGGCGCGCACCTGCTTGCCGGTCTGACCGTGACACGCGTAGCAGTTGAAATCGGACATGCCGGCACGGCGGGCGAACAGCACCTCGCCGGCGTCACGCATCGCCTTCTCCAGCGGATGATCGAGCGGGTTGTTCCACTCCATGCCGTTGGACTGCATCGCGATGTAGGTCTGGATCTGCATGTGATCCGAGCCCGAGCCATGCCGCGTGGTCACCGCCGGGTCATCCGCAGCGAATCCCTGCACCTCGGTCATGCAATGCACGATCCGGGTCTCGAGGTCCATCACCTTGCCGGTGTCCTCGAAGTAACGCGGCAGCTCGACGTAGGCACCTTCCAGCACGCCGGGACCCTTGCCGAAATCGCAGGCTTCCATCGAGACATTGTTCGGCCCGCGCGGCGTATGGAACAGATCCTCACCGTCCATGCCAACCCACAGCGCCGGGTTGTCGGGCATCATCATGATGTTCATCTCACTCTGGGTGAGATAGTCGGAGGGGAGTTTGTCGATCAGCGCCTGAAGGACGTCCTCCGGTGCCTGGGCATGGGCCGTAGCCCCCAGAGCCAGTGCCACGGGTAGCGCGAGCAAGGCCTTCTTGAACATGGAAACCTCCATCACAAGGTTGACATCGTTTTTTTCGGCAGTTCGGGCCCGAGCGGCTCGAACGCATCGTCATCGTGCTAATGTGCGGAACCCCCTGTCAACAAAAGTCATCACATTAGCGACTGCTAACGTGATGATTTCCTGGGCAGGTTCAAGACCACATCGGG
Organism: Thioalkalivibrio nitratireducens DSM 14787; assembly: GCF_000321415.2. Taxonomy (NCBI): domain Bacteria; kingdom Pseudomonadati; phylum Pseudomonadota; class Gammaproteobacteria; order Chromatiales; family Ectothiorhodospiraceae; genus Thioalkalivibrio; species Thioalkalivibrio nitratireducens. The sequence goes on from NC_019902.2 coordinate 3,535,899, forward strand.
GGACAGACGCAACGCGGCGCTGGATTATTCCCGGGAGTCTCCCGGTTCGGGAATACACACGCCCCGATGGCGAGTCCGGTGAAGGGAAGGTCCGACGGGGCGTGCGCGGCACATTTGCAGGCCGCGCCGGCGCGCATCGCCTTGGGGTACGGCCCGTATCTGGCCGGGCGGGAATGGCGGGAAGGTAAGCGGACAAAACGCCCGCAGGGCGCGGGTCAGCGCCCGGAAACGGCGGATCCGAGATCGGCCTGCTCGTGCTTCAGCAGCCAACCCTTGATGTCGGCGAAGGCTCCCTCGCGCTGCCCGGCGTAGGCACCGGCCCCGCTGCGCCATCCGGTCGCCGGAACCACGCGATGGCAGGGGATAAACACCGGCCACGGATTGATGCGGCAGGCCTGGCCGACTGCCCGCGGGGACGATCCGATCTCGTGCGCGATCTCGCCGTAGGTGCGGACCTCGCCCACCGGGATCCGGCACAGCGCCTGCCAGACCTTCCGGGCATGCGGCGTACCCGGAGGCAGACCGGCCGGGGCCCGCCAATGGACTGGATCGCGCAGGTAATCGGCAGGATCGAACGGCGGCACGACCGGCGCCGCCGGAACCGGCCAGCGGCGCGCCCGCTCGAGAGCCCCGCGGAATCCGGGAGGGAGGTGCGCGGCATCGGACCCGTCCGGATCGGAGGTCCGCGCGACCCAGTCCGCCGTCAGCAGGCCATGGCTCGCGGACGACGCGAACATGAACTCCAGCGCCGCCCGGGGCAGGAAGCAGCGCCGGAGATCGACGTCACCCGACGCGGACGAAGGAATCCCGGACACCTGCGACGGGACTCAGCGTGCGGCTTTGATGTCTTCCTTGATGCGCGCGGCCTTGCCGGTCCGGTCACGCAGGTAGTACAGCTTGGCGCGCCGCACCTTGCCGCGCCGCTTGACCTTGATCTCGGCGACCAGCGGGCTGTGCGTCTGGAACGCGCGCTCCACGCCGGTACCGTAGGACATCTTGCGCACGGTGAACGCGGAGTTCAGGCCGCGGTTGCGCTTGGCGATCACCACGCCCTCGAAAGCCTGGAGGCGCTCGCGCTCCCCTTCCTTCACCTTGACCTGCACCACCACGGTGTCGCCGGGACCGAAGTCCGGCACCTCGGTCTTCATCTGCTCGGCTTCGAGTTGCTGAATCATGCTCTTCATCGTCGGACCTCAATCATCGGTATCTCTGCGCCCGCCGGAACGCCTCCGGAGGCCACGGTATTCATCCAGCAGGGCCGCATCCTCGGCCCCCGGCAAGCATCGGGCCAGCAGGTCGGGCCTGCGTTCCCAGGTACGGCCCAGCGCCTCGCGCCGACGCCAGTGCTCGATCCGGGCGTGGTGACCGGTCAGCAGTTCGGCCGGCACCGTGCGCCCGTCGATCACCTCGGGGCGCGTGTAATGCGGGCAGTCCAGCAACCCCCCGGTGAAGGAGTCCTGATCCGCCGAATCCGCGTGGCCGAGCGCTCCGGGCAGCAGCCGCGCGCAGCCGTCGATCACCACCATCGCCGCCAACTCGCCGCCCGAGAGCACGTAGTCGCCGAGCGACCATTCCTCGTCCACTTCCGCCTCCAGCAAGCGCTCGTCGATCCCCTCATAGCGCCCGCACAGCAGCGCCACGCGCGGACACTGCACCAGCCGCCGCAGCATGGCCTGTTCCAGCGGCCGGCCCTGCGGGGTCAGCGCGATCACACGGACCAGCCTCGGGTCCGCCTCGCGCACCGCCGCCAGCGCTGCCGCCAGCGGTGCGTACTGCATCACCATCCCCGGGCCGCCGCCGTAAGGACGGTCGTCCACCGCCTGATGCACGCCCGTCCCCCAGCGCCGGGGGTTCCAGGTGTGCAGCTCGAACAGCCCCTGCTCGCCAGCGCGCCCGGTCACACCGTACTCCGCCACCGGCCGGACCAGTTCAGGGAACAGCGTGATGACATCGAAGCGCATCGTGCCGCTCAGAACTCGGGATCCCAGTCGACCCTTACCAGGCCGGCCGCCGGATCCACGTCAAGCACGTAGCGCCCGCGCACCCAGGGCACCAGGCGTTCCCGGTCGCCCTGCACCACCATCACGTCGTTTGCACCGGTCTCGATGAAACCCGATATGCGCCCGAGATCCACGCCCTCTTTCGTTTCCACCCGCAGGCCCTGCAGGTCGGCCCAGTAGAAGGCTCCGTCTTCGAGCGGCGGGAGCCATTCGCGCTCTACCGCGAGCGTTGAGCCCACCAAGGCACAGGCCGCGTCGCGGTCCGCCGTGTCCCGGAACTTCAGGACCACACCGCGCCCGTGCCCCCGACCCGCCTCGACCTCCAGCAACTCCCAATCCGCACCGCGCTGCATCCACAGCCGGGGGAATTCGGCAATGGCCGCGCGCGGCTCGGTCTCCGAAAAGACCCGCACGAAGCCCTTGACCCCGTACACTCCGGACACGCGTCCGACGATCAGCCGTTCCGGTTCGGCGCTCACCGCTGCAGGCGCCTGCGACGGCATCAGGCGGCGGCGGCCACCTGCTTGCGATGCTGTTTGACCAGCTGAGCCACGCGATCCGAAGTGGCCGCGCCCCGGGCCAGCCAGTGGTCGACACGCTCCAGATCAATCTGCAGGGGTGTCTCCTGCCCCCGGGCCACGGGGTTGAAGAAACCGATGCGCTCGATGTACCCGCTGTCGCGGCGGGCGCGGGAGTCGGTGACGACGATCTGGTAGAACGGCGCGCGCTTGGCGCCGCGACGGGACAGACGAATGGTAACCATGCGTATTCTGGACCTCAGTGAATCCGGGTTTCTCGAGGGAACGGGGAATTATAGCGGAAGTCGCTCACGAAACAAGCCGCACCGGCCACGGGCCAGCGCCGCTCAGCGAAACGGCAATCCGCCGCCGCCCAGCCCGCCCATGCGGCCGCCGAGCGTGCGCATCATCTTCGCGGCTCCGCCCTTCGAGAACTTCTTCATCGCCTTGCTCATCTGCGTGTGCTGTTTCAGCAGGCGGTTTACGTCCTGAATCTGACAGCCCGAACCGGCCGCGATGCGGCGCTTGCGCGACCCCTTGATCACCTCCGGGTGGCGCCGTTCCTGTTCGGTCATCGAACCGATCACGGCCATCATCCGGCGGATCTCGCGATCGTTGGCCTGGGCCTTGACCGTGTCCGGCAGTTTCCCCGCACCCGGAAGTTTCTCCAGCAGACTGCCGATCCCGCCCATCTTCTGCATCTGCGCCAACTGGTCGTGCAGATCGTTCAGGTTGAACCCGCGCCCCTTCTTCAGCTTGCGCGCGAGCTTTTCGGCCTTGTCGTGATCGACCTGCCGGGTGGCCTCCTCGACCAGCGTCAGCACGTCGCCCATACCCAGGATGCGCGAGGCCACGCGCTCGGGATGGAACGGTTCCAGCGCCTCGGAGCGTTCACCCATGCCCAGGAACTTGATCGGCACGCCGGTGACCTTGCGCACCGACAAGGCCGCCCCGCCGCGGGCATCGCCGTCGGCCTTGGTCAGCACCACGCCGGTCAGTGGCAGCGCTTCGCCGAAGGCATGCGCGGTATTGGCCGCATCCTGGCCGGTCATCGCATCGACGACGAACAGGGTCTCGATCGGATCGATCGCCGCATGCAGCGACTTGATCTCGGCCATCATCGCGTCGTCGACATGCAGCCGGCCCGCAGTATCGACCAGCAGCACGTCCTTCATCTCGCGGCGTGCGCGTTCGACCGCGGCCCGCGCGATCGCCTCCGGGCGCTGCCCGGCGTCGCTGGGATAGAAGCTGACGCCGACCTGCTCGGCCAGCGTCTCCAGCTGCTGGATCGCGGCCGGCCGGTACACGTCGCAGCTGACCACCGCCACTTTCTTCTTCTGGCGTTCGCGCAGCAGCCGCGCCAGCTTGCCAATGCTGGTGGTCTTGCCGGCACCCTGCAGGCCGGCGACCAGCACGATTGCGGGCGGCTGACTCGCCAGGTTCAGGCCGGCACTCTCCCCGCCCATCACCTGCACGAGTTCGTCGTGCACGACCTTGATCAACGCCTGCCCGGGAGTCAGGCTGCCGATCACTTCGCGCCCTAGCGCCTTCTCGCGCACCTCGGCGATGAACTCGCGCACCACCGGCAGCGCCACGTCTGCCTCCAGCAGCGCCATGCGCACTTCGCGCAGCGCCTCCTGAATGTTGTCCTCGGTGAGCCGTGCCTGGCCCTTGAGCCGCTTGACCGTTGCCTGCAGGCGGGTGGAAAGTCCGTCGAACATGGTGACTCCTGAATACTGTCGATAAGGCCGCGCGGAAGTTCGCTGTCCGCCGCTGCGGCCGCGCCCGGGGCGCAGCGGGCCCAGTATACGGGACGGCGCGGGGGCGCGGCATCCGCGCGGATTGACGCGCCGGGTGCATGTGCACTCACCGCCCGCGCGTGGGCGATTTCCCCGGCAGCCCGTGGCGATCCGCGGGGCGCGGTGCATTGTCCGGCCGAAGCATGGATAATCGGGCACCATGAGCATAGCCATCGGCCTGCTGGCCATTCTCCTGTACCTGATCACGACCGGATCCCTGGTCGCAGCCGCCCGGCGCGAACCACCGGCACCGGCCCGTCCGCGCCTCCCGCTGGGCATTTGGGCCGCAGCGCTGCTGGTTCACCTCGGGGCGCTGTCACAACTCATCTGGACCGATGCCGGACTGAATCTCTGTCTCGGCAATGCGGTGTCGGCGTCGCTGTGGCTGGTCGCCGCGCTGCTGTGGACGGCTTCGCTGCGTCACCCGCTTGCGATCATGGGTGTGATCGTGCTTCCACTGACCGCATTGGCGCTGTTGGGCGCGCTGACCTGCAGCGGCGGCACCCGCGTCGCCACGACCCCGTTCGTCGAGATCCACATCATGCTCGCCGCCCTCGGCTGGGCATTCCTCGCGCTGTCGACGGTACAGGCGGCGGTGATGACGGCACAGCACCGTGCGCTGCACGAACATCACACCACCGGGTTCGTGCGCTACCTGCCGCCGCTGTACTCGATGGAACTCTGGCTGTTTCGGATGATCTTCGTCGGCTGGGTGTTCCTGAGCCTCAGCCTCGCCAGCGGGCTGGTGTTCCTGGAAGATCTGTTCGCCCAGCATCTCGTGCACAAGAGCGTGCTGTCGATCCTGGCGTGGATCATGTTCTCGGTGCTGCTGTTCGGCCGCTGGCGCTTCGGCTGGCGCGGCTCGCGCGCACTGGCGTGGACGACGGGCGGGTTCGTGAGCCTGGTACTCGCCTATTTCGGATCAAAGCTGGTGCTCGAGGTGATCCTGCAACGGGTCTGATCCCCCCGGAAGGGCTCCGAGGGCACCTGACGCAGGCGGTCCCGCACGGGTGGGCCACCGAGGGGGCCTGACACTCGCGGCGGGTGGCAGGCACGAGCGGGTATTGAACCCGTCGCGGCTCCTGCCAGAATCGCGATTCGACACGGTCCATAGCGAGGAACACCCGCTTGCACGACATTCCCCTGGGGGCGCTGTTCGGCGCCCTGTTCCTGCTGTTCCTGCTCTCGGCGTTCTTTTCCGGCTCCGAGACGGCGCTGATGGCGCTGAACCGCTACCGGATGCGGCACAAGGCCCAGCAGGGCCACCGCGGCGCACTGCTGGCGGCACGCCTGCTCGAGCGCCCGGATCGCCTGATCGGCCTGATCCTGCTCGGCAACAACTTCGTAAACATCCTGATCACGCAAATCGCGACCTTCATCGGCTGGCGCATGTTCGGTGACACCGGGGTGGCGATCGCCACCGGCCTGCTCACGCTGGCCTTGCTGATCTTCGCCGAGACCGCGCCGAAGACGGTCGCGGCACTGCACAGCGAACGCATCGCGTATCCGGCCGCCTGGGTCTACAGCGGCCTGATGCGCCCGCTCTCGCCGGTGGTGTTCGTGATCAACGTCCTTGCCAACGGCTTCCTGCGCCTGTTCGGGATCCGGATGGATGCCCGCCAGCGCGCGGCCTTGTCCGCCGACGAACTGCGCTCGGTCGTGGTCGAGGCCGGTGCGCTGATCCCTGCGAAACACCAGCGCATGCTGATCAACCTGCTGGACCTGGAGCGCACCACCGTCGAGGACATCATGATTCCGCGCAACGAGATCGTGGCGCTCGATCTCGAGGAAGACTGGACCGACGTGCTCGACCAGATCCTGAGCGGCAGCTTCACCCGTGTGCCGGTGATCGAAGGGGAGCTCGATCGCGTACTCGGTTTCGTGCACATGCGCGACGTGCTGCCGCTGGCGTATCGTGAATCCTTCGGACCGGAAGATCTGCGCGCGGTCATCACCCCCCCCTACTTCATACCCGAGGGGACGGCGCTGAACCGGCAGCTGATCAACTTCCAGAAAGAGAAGCGGCGCATCGGTCTGGTCGTCGACGAGTACGGCGACATCGAGGGGCTGGTGACGCTCGAGGATCTGCTGGAGGAAATCGTCGGTGAGTTCACCACCGATCCCCCGACCATGGGAGGCGACGTTCTGCGCCAACCCGACGGCAGCGTGGTGGTCGACGGCGGCATCCACCTGCGCGAGCTGAACCGGGCGCTTGACCTGAATCTCCCGGTCGATGGTCCGAAAACCCTCAGCGGCCTGATCGTCGAACATCTCGAGGAGATCCCCGAAGCGCCGGCGAGCGTACGCATCGGCGGGGTGGTAATGGACATCGTGCAGATCAAGAACAACATCATCCGCACCGTGCGCATCCCGCCCGCGGCACCCCCGGGCTCACCGGAGTCATCGTGATGGCGAAACCGAAGTTGCGGTACGTCTGTCGGGAATGCGGCAGCATCAGCCCGAAGTGGTCCGGGCAGTGCGGCGACTGCGGGGCCTGGAACAGCATGGAGGAGTTGGCCCCGAGCGCCGCCGCGCAGAGCACACGCGGCGGGGGCTATGCCGGCGAGGCTGGCCGGATCACCCGCCTCGGAGACGTCGAGAGCCGGGAAGTGCCACGCATCCCCACCGGCCTGTCGGAACTCGACCGCAGCCTCGGCGGCGGACTGGTCCACGGCTCGGTGGTGCTGATCGGCGGCGACCCGGGCATCGGCAAGTCCACCCTGCTGCTGCAGGTGCTGGCGCTGCTGCCACCGGACCAGAGCCTGTATGTGACCGGAGAGGAGTCGGCGCAGCAGGTCAGCCTGCGCGCACACCGGCTCGGTCTGGATGTAGCCGGCCTGCGCCTGCTGACCGAGACGCAGGTGGAAAACGTGATTGCGACCAGCGAGCGTGAACGGCCGCGGGTACTGGTGATCGATTCGATCCAGACGCTGTACAGCGCCGGGCTGCAGTCGGCGCCGGGATCGGTCTCGCAGGTGCGCGAAAGTGCCGCGGCCCTGGTGCGGCTGGCGAAGCAGCGCGGAGTGACCGTGATCCTGGTCGGCCACGTGACCAAGGACGGCCAGATCGCGGGCCCGCGGGTGCTCGAACACATGGTCGACACGGTGCTGTACTTCGAGGGCGATCCCGGCGGGCGGTACCGCATGCTGCGGGCGGTAAAGAACCGCTTCGGCGCGGTCAATGAACTCGGCGTGTTTGCGATGCAGGAAGATGGCCTGACGCCGGTCGCGAACCCGTCGGCAATCTTCCTTTCCCGGCACAGCCGGCCGGTACCCGGCAGCGTGGTGATGGTGACCCGCGAGGGCACCCGGCCGCTGCTGGTCGAGGTGCAGGCGCTGGTGGCCGAGACCCATGCCCCTCAGCCGCGGCGGGTCACGCTCGGTCTGGAGCAGAACCGGCTGATCATGCTGCTCGCGGTGCTGGGACGGCACGGCGGCATCACATTGTTCGATCAAGACGTATTCGTGAACGTCGTCGGCGGGGTGCGCGTATCCGAAACCGCCGCCGACCTGCCGATGCTGGTCGCGGCACTGTCGTCGCTGCGCGACCGCCCGCTGGGCATGGACCTGGCCTGCTTCGGGGAGATCGGGTTATCGGGCGAGGTGCGCCCGGTCCCGAACGGCGAGGAACGCCTGGCCGAAGCCGTGAAGCATGGGATGACGCGCGCGATCATTCCCGCCGGCAACCGCATCCGCCGGCGCCTGCCCGGCATCGAGATCCAGCCGGTCGAACACCTCACCGACGCCCTCGACCTCGTCTGAGGCTCCGATCGGCCTCGGGAAGTTTGATTGTTCACCACAAAGAGCTCGAAGGCACGAAGAAGGGCGTTATTCGGTTGGGGGTTACCCTGGGTTCTGCGCGTATCGGCAACCATGGCGGCCGCGTTTTTCTCAGATCGCAGAAGGGTGACACCCCGGGTGCATCGCTCTACCCGCACCCGGGCCAATGTCCCTACCCAAGCAAACCTTCGTACGTTCGTGCTCTTCGTGGTGCAAGAAAAAGCGCCAGGCGAAGCCGCCCGCCGGGGTGGAGGCAATCAGCTGGCGGCCGCGAGGTCGGCGGCCAGGGAATCACGCATCGCCGGCGCCACGGCATCGACCCGGTGAGCATAGTGCTCGTGTTCGACGCCGACCGCGATATTTGCGCCCTTCTTCACCGCGGCGATCATCTCGGCGGTCAGTTCGAAACGCAGGAAATGCACCGACGAGGTCTTGTCCTCGGTGTCGCGCTCGAGATCCTCGTCGGCGATCGGGTACACCTTGTCGAATCCTTCGACCTGCACGTAAGTCTTGTCCTCGACCCCGATCAGCCGCCCCAGCGCCACCTTGCGCTCGTCGATGTCGGGGAACTCGACCATCATCGTCGCCTTCCAGTTGGTGCCGTCCGGGATCAGCGGGTTGTACGCGTCCAGTTCGTCCTGGATGCCGGCCGCATCGAAGATCTTCTCCGCGCGCAGCATCTCCTGGATCTGGTACTGCATCGTCTTGCGATCTTCGAAATGCAGCGTCACGTTGGGACCAACCTGCAGCACGCGGTTCTTCTTGTGCTGCATCACTTCGGCCCGGAAGCCCGGACGCAGTTCCGAGTACTTCTCCAGCGAATACAGGTCGTCTCGGCTCAACTTGCTCACAGTCTACCTCCAGAGTCTGGGTCCGGTTCGGGCGGGCGGCACGCGCCTTCGCTCCTGAAACGTGTCTTCGGGCACAGCCGGACGCCCCGAGCGGTTCCCGGTTGCGGTGACCAGCTCAGACGCCCTGCCCCGCTCGTCAATGGTCGTGATCGTGGTGACCGATGTCGGTGTAATCCTTGTCGGAAAACAGGTTGTCTCGCAGTTCCCTGTCGAACACCGGGTTCTTGCGGCGAATCCATTCCAGCACCATCGCCGCGTGTTCGATCTCCTCGTCGCGGTTGTGCGCGAGGATCGCTTTCAGCTCCGGATCCTTGCAGGCATCCACCCGTTGCTGGTACCAGTCGACGGCCTCGAGCTCTTCCATCAGCGACACGATCGCCCGGTGCAGTTCCCGGCTGTCGTCGCTCAGCTCTCCTACGGGTTCGTGATATCCGTCACTCGACATGAATCGGGTCTCCTCGGTCGGATTCGGTTACAGGCCGTACGCCTTGCGCAGCAGGGTCAGCGGATGTTCGGGTTCGCGCCCGTCCTTCAGGCCATTCTCGATCATGTGCCCGGCCATCGGGCAGTCGCTGGAGAAATGGTCCGCCTCGGCCTTCTGCACCCGGCTGACCACCGGACGGCAGATCTTGGTCGCGGTTTCGAAGAACTCGGTCTTCACCCCGTAGGTACCGTCGTGTCCGGAACAGCGCTCGATCACGTCGATCTCGGTACCGGGCACGAGCTTCAGCAGGTCGCGCGTCTTCAGGCCCATGTTCTGCACCCGCAAGTGGCAGGCTGCGTGATAGGCCACCTTGCCGAGGCGCTGCGGGAAGTCGGTCTTCAGTCTGCCGCCGGCGTGGCGGGCCATCAGGTACTCGAACGGGTCGAAGATTCGCTTCTTCACCGCCTGCACGTCGGCATTGTCCGGGAACATCAGCGGCAGTTCCTGCTTGAACATCAGCACGCAGGAAGGCACCGGACCGACGATGTCGTAGCCCTGGTCGATCACGCGCTTCATCGCGGGAACGTTGACATCCTTCGCGGCCGCCACGGCCTCGAGATCGCCGAGTTCCAGCTTGGGCATCCCGCAGCACTGCTCCTTGTCGAGCAGCGTGACCTCGATGCCGTTGTGATTGAAGACCTGGACCAGGTCCTCGACGATATGGGGCTCGTTGTAATTGCCATAGCAGGTAGCGAACAGCGCTACGCGACCGGTCGTGCCGTTCACCGCCTCCGGGGCGGACACCGCCGCGGCCACCTGCGCGGCGCGCTTGCGGCCCTTGCGGCTGTGGTATTTCGGCAGACTCGCCTCGGGGTGCACGCCCAGCGTCTTGTCCAGCAGCTTGCGCGCCGCCCCGTTGCGGTTCACCGCGTTCACCGTCTGCGCCACCACCGGGATGCCGGCCAGCGTGCCGATCAGGTCGGTGCTGGACATCAGCTTGTGCGCGGTTTTCGCGCCTTCCTTCTTGAAGCGCACCGCCTTGCCGCGCAGCATCAGATGCGGGAAGTCGACGTTCCACTCGTGCGGCGGCACGTACGGGCACTTGGTCAGGTAGCACAGGTCGCAGAGATAGCAGTGGTCGACGACCTTCCAGTAGTCGTCCTTCTTCACCCCGTCCACCTCCATGGTCTCGGACTCGTCGACCAGGTCGAACAGGGTGGGGAATGAGTTGCACAGGCTCACGCAGCGGCGGCAGCCATGGCAGATGTCGAAGACGCGCTCCATCTCGGCGAAGAGCGAGCCTTCATCGTAGAAATCGGGGTTGCGCCAGTCCAGCGGATGGCGGGTGGGGGCTTCTAGACTGCCTTCACGTTTGTTCTGCGTCGGCGCGGACATGCGTTTCTCCCAGGCCTGGAGTCTTCACTGACAGGGGGCGGGACCGGCTGAACCGGTCCCGCCCGATGCGGTCTCCCGAAGCCGATCAGGCGTCCAGGTTGTCCAGCGCCTTCTGGAAGCGGTTGGCGTGCGAACGCTCCGCCTTGGCCAGGGTTTCGAACCAGTCGGCAATCTCGTCGAAGCCCTCGTCGCGGGCGGTCTTGGCCATCCCCGGGTACATGTCGGTGTACTCGTGGGTCTCGCCGGCGATGGCCGTCTTCAGGTTGGCCTGGGTGCCGCCGAACGGAAGGCCGGTGGCCGGATCACCGCAGGTCTCCAGGTACTCGAGGTGGCCATGCGCGTGACCGGTCTCGCCCTCGGCGGTCGAACGGAACACCGTCGCGACATCGTTGTAGCCCTCGACGTCGGCCTTGGATGCGAAGTACAGGTAACGGCGGTTGGCCTGGGACTCGCCGGAAAAGGCTTCCTTCAGGTTGTTCTCGGTCTTGCTGCCTTTCAGATCCATCGTGGTTCTCCTCTGTTGGACTGAGTGGGTATGCGCTGCCTGCCGGTGGCAGGCACGGAATTTAGACTGTGTCTAAACCGTGCGGAGACTTTAGACCCGGTCTAAACGGTTGTCAACCTCCGCTTCGGTGCATCCCGCTTCCCAGGGGGCTTCGGATTCGGTACCTTTTTCAATCGCCCATACCTACGCGGATCATGCCAGAGATTCCCCCTCCCGAGACCCCGGCCGGCTTCGAGGCGGCCATGGATGCCCTCGAGCAGCTCGTCGCCCGCATGGAGACGGACGAGATGCCGCTCGAAGAGGCCCTGCGCGAGTATCAACGCGGCATGGAACTGGTGCGGGCCTGCCAGACGGCCCTCGACGATGCACAGCAGCGCATCGCGAGCTCGGTCGACCGCCCCGCTGCCCCCACCGACACAGCCTCGGACCCCAATGACTCCACAAAAGTTCCGGATATTGCCGATCCCGACGATGTCCCGTTCTGATCGCGGCCGTACGTGAACAGCCAGATCGAAGCGTACCAGAAGCGCATCGAAGCGTTTCTGGACCGGATGCTCGATTCCGCGGAGGCGCCGGTTCCCGAATTGATCGCCGCGATGCGCTACTCGACGCTGGGCGGTGGCAAACGGCTGCGGCCATTACTGGTCTACGCGACGGGACGAGCGGTAGCGGCGCCGGAGGCATCCCTGGACCCCATCGCGGCTGCGGTCGAAATGATCCACGTGTACTCGCTGATCCACGATGATCTGCCGGCCATGGACGACGACGATCTGCGCCGCGGCAAGCCCACCTGCCACAAGGTCTACGGGGAGGCCACCGCGATTCTGGCCGGCGATGCGCTGCAGGCGCTTGCGTTCGCGACGCTGCTCGATGCCGGGGACGGCCTCGACACCGACACCCGGCTCGTGCTGGCGCGGGATCTGGCGCACGCCTCGGGCATTCGCGGCATGGCTGGAGGCCAGGCGATCGATCTCGCCTCGGAGGGCCGGTCGCTGGACATCACGGACCTCGAAACCATGCACCGGCTGAAGACCGGCGCACTGATCCGGGCGTCGGTGCTGCTGCCGGCTCAGGCAGGTCACGCGGATGCATCGACGCAGGCGCGGCTCGGGATCTACGCCGACTGCATCGGCCTCGCGTTCCAGATTCGCGACGACGTGCTCGATGTCGAGGGGGATCCGGAACTGCTCGGCAAGGCCTGCGGTGCGGACAGCCTGCTCGAAAAGGCAACCTTCCCCTCACTGCTGGGCCTGGAGACCTCGCGGCATCGGGCGACCGAACTGGTCGACGAGGCACTGGCCAGCCTGCAACCCTTTGGAACGGAGGCCGACTTGCTGCGCTTCCTTGCGCGGTACATCGTGGAGCGAATGCATTGATTCCGGGCCGACCGATGTTCGAGCGAAACGGGTACACGCGCAGCAACCCGCGAAAGCGGCCCGGGGCGTGGCAGGCACCGGTTGGGGTTCGCCCTGCCGCAGCGACGCGGCGCCCGGGTTGAACATGTCCGGGACCCCGCGACTCGATTCGATCGATTGGCCCGCGGACCTGCGCCGTTGCAGGGCCTCCGAACTCGAGCAAATCGCACTGGAACTGCGGCAGTTCCTGATCGACACGGTGGCGCGTACCGGCGGGCACCTCGCGGCCAACCTCGGAACCGTGGAGCTCGCCATCGCGCTGCACTACGTGTTCGACACTCCGCGCGACCGCATCGTCTGGGATGTCGGACACCAGGCGTATGCGCACAAGATCCTCACCGGGCGCCGCAACGCCATGGCGACGCTGCGCCAGTACGACGGCATCGCCGGTTTCCCGAAGCGGGACGAGAGCGAGTACGACGCTTTCGGCACCGGCCATTCGAGCACTTCGATCAGCGCGGCCGCCGGGATGGCACTGGCCGCGGCACGCGCGGGGTCGAAACACCGGCACGTCGCGGTGATCGGGGACGGCGCGATGACGGCCGGCATGGCCTTCGAGGCCCTGAACCATGTCGGCGAACTCGATTGCGACCTGCTGGTGATCCTGAACGACAACGAGATGTCGATCTCGCCCAATGTCGGCGCGATGAGCCAGTATCTCGCCCGCTTGCTCTCAGGGCGGTTGTACTGCAGCGTTCGCGAAGGCTCGAAGAAGATGCTCGACTACGTGCCGCCGGTCCGGGCCCTTGCCCAGCGCGCCGAGGAGCACGTGAAAGGCATGATCATGCCCGGCACGCTGTTCGAGGAACTGGGCTTCCGCTATTTCGGACCGGTCGACGGACACGACGTCGACGGGCTCGTGGCGATGCTGTCCAACCTGCGGGATCTGCACGGGCCGCGCCTGCTGCACATCGTCACCCGCAAGGGCCACGGGTACGCGCCCGCCGAGGACGATCCCTGCCGGTACCACGGAGTCGGGCAGTTCAGTCCGGATGCCGGGATCCCTGCCGCAGCGCAGCCGAAGCCGCCGACGTATACCGAGGTATTCGGCAACTGGCTCTGTGACCAGGCCCGGGCGGATGCGCGGCTGGTCGGGATCACGCCGGCCATGCGCGAGGGATCGGGCCTGGTGCGCTTCTCCGAAGAGTTCCCCGACCGCTACTTCGACGTCGGCATCGCCGAACAGCACGCGGTCACGCTGGCGGCCGGCATGGCCTGCGAAGGCCTGCACCCGGTGGTCGCGATCTACTCGACTTTCCTGCAGCGCGCACTGGACCAAGTGATCCACGACGTCGCGCTGCAGAACCTCCCGGTGCTGTTCGCGATCGATCGCGCCGGGATCGTCGGGCCGGACGGCCCCACCCATGCCGGCGTGTTCGACATCAGCCTGCTACGGACCGTCCCGAACCTGGTGCTGATGGCCCCGGCCGACGAGTCCGAGTGCCGGCAGATGCTGAGCACCGGGTTCGCCTGCGCCGGCCCGGCGGCGGTCCGCTACCCGCGTGGGGGCGGCCCCGGGACGACACCCGGTACCGGTCTCGATCCGCTCCCGATCGGCAAGGCGGCGGTCGCGCGCAGCGGACGGCGCATCGCGCTGCTGAACTTCGGCCCGCTGCTGCAAGCGGCGCTGGAGGCGGGCGAGGCACTCGATGCGACGGTGGTCAACATGCGCTTCATCAAGCCGCTCGACACCGAGTTGCTGGAGCGGCTGGCGCGCACCCACGAGCGCCTGGTCACCCTCGAAGACCACGCGCTGGCCGGGGGGGCTGGAAGCGCGGTGCTCGAAACGTTGGCCGCACACGGACTGGCGACGCCCTGCCTGACGCTGGGCCTGCCCGACCATTTCACCCCGCATGGCCCGAGAAAGCGCTTGCTGTCAGATTATGGGCTGGATGCGCAGGGAATCCTCCGGGCCATCCGGGGTGCGGCAGGCACGGAAGACCGCCCGGGCGGCGAAGCGGCGCCAGCGCCCCCTCGCTCCCGTGGCGGCAGCCAGGGCTAGCCTTTGCCGCCACCTGGCGCCGCCGGATACCGACTGTCGGCGCGCAGGCCCGTGGGGCGCGCTCGCATCCGGGCCGGTGCCTGCACCTGCACGGCGACGATCGGGACGCGGAGACGGCCGCGCGGATCGCCGGGCGGGACGCCCCCGGAGGGCGATCGACCGCGCGGTCTCGACTCAGAGATGGCGCGAGGCGTAGTCGGCGAGCCGCGAGCGTTCTCCGCGCGTCAGGGTGACATGACCGCTGTGCGTCCAGTGGCGGAAACGGTCGACGACGTAGGTCAGCCCCGAGGTGGTCTCGGTCAGGTACGGCGTATCGATCTGCGCGATGTTGCCCAGCGCAACGACCTTCGAACCCGGCCCCGCGCGCGTGATCAGCGTCTTCATCTGCTTGCTGGTCAGGTTCTGCGCCTCGTCGAGAATGATGAAGCGGTTCAGAAACGTGCGGCCGCGCATGAAGTTCAGCGACCGGAGCTTGATCCGGTTCTGGATCACGTCGTTGGTCGCGGCACGGCCCCAGTCACCTCCGCCCTCGGTGCGGGTCAGCACCTCCAGGTTGTCCATCAGCGCCCCCATCCAGGGCGTCATCTTTTCTTCCTCGGTGCCTGGCAGGAAGCCGATGTCCTCGCCCACCGGGATCGTGACCCGGGTCATGATGATCTCCTTGTAGAGATTGTCCTCGAGGGTTTGCGCAAGGCCGGCCGCCAGCGTGAGCAGTGTCTTGCCAGTGCCCGCCGCACCCACCAGCGACACGAAGTCCACCTCCGGATCCAGCAACAGGTTCAGCGCGAAATTCTGCTCGCGGTTGCGGGCATTGATCCCCCAGACGGTGTGGCGCGGATGCAGGTAATCGTCGAGGAGTTCGATCACCGCAGTCTCGGCCTGATGGTCGAGCTCCAGCACGATCGCCTGGATCGGGGTGTCACCGTCACGGTAGATGAACTGGTTCGGGTGCCATTGCACGACCAGCGGGCCGCTGACGCGGTAGTAGGTGCGACCGCTTTCCTGCCAGGACTCCATCTCCCGGCCGTGCGATTCCCAGAAATCCGCCGGCAGTTCCGCCATACCCGAATACAGCAGGCTGACGTCGTCCAACACCTGGTCGTTGAAGTAATCCTCCGCATGCAGGCCGAGTACCGCCGCCTTGATGCGCAGATTGATGTCTTTCGAGACCAGCGTCAGATCAGCATCGGGATGCTCGCCCTGCAGCGCGAGTGCCGTCGCCAGAATCGTGTTGTCGGGGGTCGATCCGGGCAGCGTCTCGGGGATCTGCGCAGCCATCGCGCGGGTCTGGAAGAACAGGCGCCCACTGGCATGGAAGCTCGCGTCGGCCAGGGATTGCGCATGCAGCGGGAGCCCCTGCCCGATCTGCTCATGGGTCGCGTCCTGGGTCAGCTCGTCGATGAAGCGGCTGACCTGGCGCACGTTGCGGGCGACCTCGGAGACTCCCTTCTTGCTGCGATCGAGTTCCTCCAGCACCACCATCGGCAGGAAGATGTCGTGCTCCTTGAACCTGAACAGCGCAGTCGGATCATGCATCAGCACGTTGGTGTCGAGCACGAACAGGCGGTTGCTGCGAATCTCCTTCTTGGCCATGGACCCTCCGGGGCGGCTTGGCACTCTCGTCTACCGTTCGCGCACCGCGGCCAGGACTTCGGCAACATGCCCCGGCACCTTGACCTTGCGCCACTCCCTGCGCAGTACGCCGTGTTCGTCGATCAGGAAGGTGGAACGCTCGATCCCGCGTACCTGTTTGCCGTACATGTTCTTCATCTTGATGACACCGAAGGCCTCGCAGAGGGCTTCGTCGGTATCGCTCAGCAGGTCGAAGGTCAGGCCTTCCCGGCTGCGGAACCGCTCGTGGCTGGCGAGGCTGTCACGGGAGACACCCAGGATCACCGCGTTGGCGGCGTCGAAATCGGCCTGGTGCTCGGCAAAGTCGCGGCTTTCGCTGGTACAGCCGGGTGTACTGTCCTTGGGGTAGAAATACAGCACGATGCGCCGCCCGGCGAAATCACCGAGCGCGAGGGACTGGTCCCCGGTCGCCGGCAGACGCAGGTCGGCAGGAACGGTCTGGTCAACTGCAATACTCATGGCAATTCCTTCGGGACAAGGAGGGGTAAACGATGGTCCATGGCGGACCTTCAGCCCTTGATGGGATCCAGTACGCCATCGAGGTTCAGGTCGTCGCAGAAATCCAGGAAATCGCCGCGCAGGCTGGCAAGGTGCTGCTCGGCCGGGATGTCGATGACCAGATTCGCAGAAAACATGCGGGTACCCGTCTGCTGCGCGCGAAACGCACGGGTATGCATGTCCCGGATGTTCACGCCGCGACTGGTGAAGAACTCGGCCAGTGCGTGCACGATTCCGACCTGATCCAGGGCGACGACATCGACGGTGTAGGGCATCGCTTGCCCGGGCGCCTCCCCTGGCTGCACGCGCCTCGCAATCAGGCTGAACCCGGTATCCGCCTCCAGCCTTGGCAGCCGACTCTCGAGCTTTCCGAGGGTCTTCCAGTTGCCGCTGACGGCCATGCTGATGCAGCAGACCCCGGCCAGTACCGACATCCGGCTGTCCTCGAGGTTGCAGCCCGCGTCCATCGCGAACCGCGCCACCTGCTCGAGCAGGCCGGGCCGATCGGCGCCGATCAGAACCATGACGAGGTGCGTGGCGGGGACTGCGCCCTGGGAATCGGACATGACGGCAACACAAGCAGCGGGACAGGCAGGCAACATATCACCTTGCGGACCCGGCGCAAACGCCGCCTATGGCCGGACTACGCGGATTCGATGGTCTCTTGAACCCCCTGTTCCCACACCGGTAGACTGCAACATTGGAGTACCCGGAGGGGGCAATGTTTCAAGGCAGCATGGTCGCATTGGTCACACCGATGCAACTCAACGGCAGCATCGACCACGAGTCGTTGACGCGACTCGTCGACTGGCACATCGAAGCCGGCACCGATGCCATTGTCGCGGTCGGCACCACCGGCGAATCGGCCACCCTCGACTTCGACGAACACTGCGACGTGATTGCGCGCGTGGTCGAACACGTGCAGGGCCGCCTGCCGGTCATTGCCGGTACCGGCGCGAACGCTACCCGGGAAGCGATCGAACTGACCCGATGCGCGCGCGAGGCCGGCGCCGACGCCTGCCTGCTCGTCACCCCGTACTACAACAAGCCGACTCAGGAAGGCCTGTACCGCCATTATCGCGCGGTCTCCGAAGCCGTGGAGATTCCGCAGATCCTCTACAACGTCCCGGGCCGTACCGCGGTGGACCTGTTGCCGGAGACCGTCGAGCGACTCGCAGAAGTGCCCAATATCGTCGGCCTGAAGGAAGCTCTGGGAAGCCCGGAACGGACGCGGGAACTCGTGGAACGCGTAGGCGGCCGCCTGGAACTGTACAGCGGCGACGATGCGACCGCGCTGGAATTCCTCCTGGCCGGCGGACAGGGCGTGATCTCGGTCACCGCCAACGTCGCCCCCGGCCTGATGCACGAGATGTGCATGCTCGCACTCGCGGGCGATACCGACCGCGCCCGCGAAATCAACGACCGCCTCGACGGGCTGCACCATGCGTTGTTCCTGGAGGCCAACCCGATACCGGTAAAATGGGCCACCGCCCGTCTGGGACTCATTCCCGAAGGGATTCGCCTGCCGCTGACGCCGTTGTCAGAACCCTTTCACACGCCGGTGCTGGATGCGATGCGCCGCGCTGGAATCGCCCTGGACTCCTGAACAACATGAAACCATCACCCGCCCTCAAGCTGCCCCACCGTCTACTGGCCGCGGCCGTTGCGCTGGCGCTTTCCGGCTGCGCAGGGTTAGGCCCCGCCACCACCGACGGCCCACGCTACGAGGCCAGCCGGCAGATCGACTCGCTTGAGGTTCCCCCTGACCTTCTCGCGCCCGACATGCAGCGCGCCTACCGGATTCCGGACGCTCCCGGCGAGCGCGTAAGCGCGCGGGAGCTCGATCGCGATCTCCGGACTGGACCCGGCGCAGTGGCGCGCGACCGTCCGATTCTGCCCGAGAGCCCCGAGGTGCAGCTGCGCAGAGACGGCCAGATGCGCTGGCTGGTCGTGCAGGCCGAGCCCGAGGCGCTGTGGCCGCGGCTGCGCGAGTTCTGGCGCACGCAGAACCTCGCGCTGTCCCGTGACGAACCCACCGTGGGCATCATGGAAACGGAATGGGCGGAGGACCGGGCGGGAATTCCGCTGGGGCTCACCCAGGGGCTGATCTCGCGCGCGCTGGGTACCCTGTACGATGCCGGCACACGCGACCAGTACCGGCTCCGGGTCGACCGCCTGAACGGCGCCACCGAGGTGTTCATCGCGCACCGGGGAGCAGTCGAGCACGGCGACCCGGACGGCCAGGGCATGCGCTGGGTCATGAGCGATCCCGACCCGCAACTCGAGGCCGAGATGCTGAACCGGCTGCTCGTTTTCCTGACGACCGGCGAAGCGCCCGAAGGGCGCACGCGCGTGGAGGAAACCGACTTCGAACGCACCGGACAGGTCGACCTGGTCCAGCGCGACGGCCGCTCGGTCCTCGTGCTCAGGGGAGAACCCGACGCACTTTGGCGACGCCTGGGGCTCGCCCTCGACCGTACCGGACTGCTGGTGGACGAGCACGACCGGCGCGACGGAACCTTCCTGGTCACCTACCGCCCCGATGTCGCGGACGGCGGGGAAGCGGAACGCCCCGGTCTGCTCCGGCGCGTGTTCCGGTTCGGCCGCGGCGAAGACCGGCGCCAGGGTGAACGCTTCCAGGTCCGCATGATCGAGCACGGGCGCGACCTGCAGATCGAGGCGCTATCGATCGAGGGTGAACGCATCCGTGACCGGGATGCACGCTTCGTCCTGGAACTGATCCAGCCCCAGCTGCGCTGAACATTTCGCACGGGCAGACGCACGGCCACATGACAGCTCCCGTGTTGGCGGCTCGCCGCCGCGCCGCATGATCCGGTTCGCTTCGCTGGGCAGCGGATCGTCCGGAAACGCACTGCTGATACAGGCCGGGCGCACCCGGATCCTCGTCGACTGCGGCTTTTCGGTGCAGCAAGCAACGCGACGCCTCGACCGCCTCGGCGTCGCGCCCACCGAACTCGACGCGGTCTTGCTCACACATGAACACTCCGACCATATCGGATCCAGCGCAGCGTTCTGTCGCCGGCATGCGCTGCCGGCCTACCTGACCCCGGGCACTCGGCTAGGGGCACGAGACAGCCGCTACCCCTGCGTTCAGGAATTCCAGGCGGGCGAGCGTTTCGTGATCGCCGACCTCGAGATCCAATCCTTTACCGTACCGCACGACGCGCGCGAACCCTGCCAATTCGTTTTCTCGGACGGTGCGTCGCGGCTAGCACTGCTGACCGACCTCGGTCACGCCACCCGCCATGTCCGCGAACACATCGACGGCGTCGACGGCCTGCTGCTCGAATGCAACCACGATGCCCATCTGCTGGCTCACGGCCCGTATCCGCCCGCCCTCAAACGCCGTGTCGGGGGCCCCCTACGGACACCTCGCCAACGCCGAAGCCGAGGAGCTTCTCCGCACGATGGAGCGCCAGCGACTGCAGCACGTGCTCGGCATGCACCTCTCGGAAACCAACAATCGCCCGGACCTGGCACGCCGTGCGCTGGCGGCCGGCCTGGGATGCATTCCCGAGGACACCGAGATCGCAACCCAGGAAGACGGCTTCGGCTGGCGCGAACTGCGCTGACGATGCGTAACGACCCGTGCGCTGCCGGGAGAGTGCGACGCAACGGCAGCGAGTCTTGTCGCCCACTCTCGGTTCAAGCCAACCTTCTGTTGCCGCAACTCTGGCACCGAAAAGTCCCAGCCGCCCGCGCACGGACCTGGGTGCAATTGCGCCAGGGCGCCAGTGGCTGCCCAGCTCACGCGCCTTCCACTCCGACCGGCTCGTCCGTCCGGCTCAACTGCGCAGGCCAAAAAAAACCCGGACGCTGGTGACAGCGCCCGGGTTCGGGTAAATGCCTGGCGGTGACCTACTCTCACATGGGGAGGCCCCAAACTACCATCGGCGCTGAACAGTTTCACTTCCGAGTTCGAGATGGGATCGGGTGGTTCCTGTTCGCTATGGCCGCCAGACAAACTGGCTGGAGCACACGTTATCCACGCAGGCTCCAATTCTGGAATGCATTCTAGGCAGTGTGTCAACTCGAGACTCGCCCAACTCCTTGGGTGTTATATGGTCAAGCCTCACGGGCAATTAGTACTGGTTAGCTTAACGCGTTACCACGCTTCCACACCCAGCCTATCAACGTTGTGGTCTTCAACGGCCCTTCAGGGGACTCGAAGTCCCAGGGAGATCTCATCTTCAGGTGGGTTTCCCGCTTAGATGCTTTCAGCGGTTATCCCTTCCGTACATAGCTACCCGGCAGTGCCACTGGCGTGACAACCGGAACACCAGAGGTACGTCCATCCCGGTCCTCTCGTACTAAGGACAGATCCTGTCAAATCTCCGACGCCCACGGCAGATAGGGACCGAACTGTCTCACGACGTTCTAAACCCAGCTCGCGTACCACTTTAAATGGCGAACAGCCATACCCTTGGGACCTGCTTCAGCCCCAGGATGTGATGAGCCGACATCGAGGTGCCAAACACTGCCGTCGATATGGACTCTTGGGCAGTATCAGCCTGTTATCCCCGGAGTACCTTTTATCCGTTGAGCGATGGCCCTTCCATACAGAACCACCGGATCACTAAGACCTGCTTTCGCACCTGCTCGACGTGTCTGTCTCGCAGTCAAGCACCCTTATGCCTTTGCACTCGTTGCGCGATTTCCGACCGCGCTGAGGGTACCTTCGCGCTCCTCCGTTACTCTTTGGGAGGAGACCGCCCCAGTCAAACTACCCACCACACACGGTCCCCGACCCGGATCACGGGCCT
>NC_019902.2:3862500-4002350 GCF_000321415.2 Thioalkalivibrio nitratireducens DSM 14787
GGCCAGCGCCTTCGGTGCCGCACAGATCGCCGCGACCACGCGCCCTGCGTCCGCCTGCCCGCGCAACAGCGCCTGCACACGGGGGTCGTCGCGCAGATGGTCGGCGCCGGGCAATCCGCCCGGCAGCACGACCAGGTCAAACGATTGTCCGGCGAGATCCTCCAATGGCCGGTCGGGAACGATCACCGTACCCCGGGAACAAGTCACCGGGCCCGGCTCGAGCCCGGCCACCACCACGGTGAAACCGGCGCGCCGGAACAGATCGATGAGGGTCACCGCCTCGAGTTCTTCCGCGCCGGGGGCCAGCGGCACGAGCACCCGGATCGCGTCCGGGGCCCGGCTCACGAGCGCTGCCCCAGGATCGCCAGGCCCTTCAGCAGGTTCAGCGCCTCGTTCAGCGCGTAGTCGCGCTGGGCCAAGGGTTCGCTCGGCTCCTCGGCGTCGGCGGCACCGTTGTCATCATGCTCGTTGTTACCCCGCAGGTGGCGATCGAGGTTCGCCTCGCTCACGCGCGCCGCTCCGTCGTCGTTGCGGGCCACCGTCAATGGCTCGATCCGGATGTCGGGCTCGATCCCCTCGGCCTGAATCGACCGCCCATCCGGCGTGTAGTAGCGCGCGGTCGTCAGCTTGATCGCGGTTTCCTGAGCCAGCGGGAGAATCGTCTGCACCGACCCCTTGCCGAAGGTCTGGACGCCCATGATCACCGCCCGCTTGTGGTCCTGCAGGGCCCCCGCGACGATTTCGGACGCCGATGCCGAACCCTCGTTGACCAGTACAACGATCGGCGCACCCGCGGCCACGTCCCCGGGAGATGCCGTATAGCGGAACTGGGACTCCTGCAGCCGGCCCTCGGTATACACGATCAGGCCGCTGTCGAGGAACGCGTCCGAGACGCCCACGGCCCCGTTCAACACGCCACCCGGATTGTTGCGCAGGTCGAGCACCAACCCGTGCAACGGTCCGGCCTCCTTCAGGGATTCGACCGCACGGACCAGATCACGCGCGGTGCGGGCCTGGAAATTGGTGATCCGGACGTAACCGAAGCCGGGTTCCAGCGCCTCCCAGCGCACGCTCTGCACCCGGATGACGTCGCGGGTGATGGTGATGCGCAGCGGGCCATCGACGCCTTCGCGCATGATGGTCAGCGTGATATCCGTGCCGCGCTTGCCGCGCATCTTGCTGACCGCGTCCGACAGGCTCATGCCCTTGACCGGGGTGTCGTCCAGACGAATGATCAGGTCGCCCGCACGAATGCCGGCGCGGCTGGCCGGGGTGTCGTCGATCGGCGCGATCACCTTGACGAAGCCGTCTTCCATCCCGACCTCGATCCCGAGTCCGCCGAACTCGCCGCTGGTGCCGACCTGCAGGTCGCGGAACTCGCGCTCGTCGAGGTAAGCCGAATGGGGGTCCAGACCCGAGAGCATCCCCTTGATCGCGTTGTCGAGCAGTTCCCGGTCCTCGACCTCGGAGACATAGTTGCGCTTGATGCGCATGTACACATCGGTGAACCGACGCAGGTCTTCCACGGGGATCTGCGCGCTTGCGCCTTCGTGGCGGTCGGCGAAGACGCCGACGGACACGCTCAGAAACAGACCCAGGATGACGCCGATCACGAGCCCGTAGCCGACGCTGTAACGCTTGTTCATACTCGAATCCCCACGCGGGAAGCCATTGATTCGGGATGTTACCACTGCCTGCACCTCAACCCGCAATCGCGCGCCCGCGGCGCGGAATCGGGGCATCGGGTGTGCTACTTTGAGTCCCACCAGGACGCCGGGTTCAATGTCTCCCCGCGGTGGCGCAACTCGAAATAAAGTCCAGGCGCGATCACGGTGCTCGTCGCCCCGGCGCGTGCGATCACGGCGCCCCGTTCGATCTGCTGACCCTGGCGCACCAGCAGTTCCCGGTTGTTGCCATACAGGGTGAGGTAGCCGTCACCGTGATCGAGGATCACGAGGAATCCGTATCCCCGCATCCAGTCCGCGTAGACTACCTGCCCGCCGTGCACCGCGAGTACCGGCGCATCGTCTCCGGCGTCGAAGACGTCGCCTCGCCACCGTGCGTGCACCCCGCCGCCCCGGGATCCTCCATAACGGTGCAGCACGGTTCCGTCGACCGGTGGCGCAAGGCCGCCCCGGCGCGAAGCGAACGGCCCCGCTTCCGGTTCCGCGGCTTCCCGGCGCGGGGGCGGTGCTGCGCGCATCCGGCGCAGCACGCTCTCGAGCGTCTGCGCATTCCGTTCCAGGCGCGCCAGCTCCAGCGCCTCGCGCTCCGCTTCCCGCTGCGCCCGGGCCAGCAGCGCCGCCTGCTCTTCCTCCTGGCGGTCGATCTCCCGCTGCAGACGCTGCGCCTCGCGTTCCTGCTCGACCAGGTAGCCCCGCGCCTCGACCAGCCGGTCACGTGCCTCGGCCAGTTCCTGCAGTGCGCGATCGATCCCGGCGAGCAGCTGTTCGCGTCTGGCCTGGATCCGGGCATCGAGCTCGGTATAGTGCCGCGCTGCGCCGCCCTGGCCATGCCATCGGCGATGCCGTTCGCGCAGCCACTGTCCACGCAACAGTTGTGCGGCCTGGTGCCTGGCTGCAGCCAGTTCGGTCTCCTGTCGGTCGACCCGGGCCTGCTGCCGTTCCACCGCCAGATCCTGTGCCGCTAGGGCAGCGCCCAGTTCGCGGCGCTCGGTACGCAGTTCCTGATTGCGCCTGGCCACCTCCGCGATTCGCTCCTCGATGCGCTCGATCTCGCGCAACCGCCGCTGTTGATGGCGCTCCAGCAGTTCCATGGCCTCCCGGGTGGCCTCGAGCTCGGACTCCGTCTCCACGCCCGCCACCGTGGCAGGCACCAGGATCAGCGCAAGCAGCCAGCCGCCAAGGGGCTGTATAAGGGGGAATTTCCGCAGCCTAGCCATTGCGCTCGGGCAAACATCCGAGTACTTTTGATTGCTTATATTCTGTACGATAGCCGTATCTGCCCATGATGTTCCCAAAATACGGGTGTGTTGCCGTGAACCACGATCCGATCTGCTTCGATGAAACCCTGATGACCCAGGACGAGGACATCGAGCGCGCGTCCCGTTCGCTGAAGGCCATGTCCCATCCACTGCGGCTGAAGATACTCTGCATCCTTGGGGACCGCGAGATCAGCGTGCAGGAGATCGTGGACCAGGTGGGGACTTCCCAGAGCAATATCTCCCAGCACCTTGGTATCCTTCGCGACAAGGGTATCCTCGCGACTCGAAAGGACGCGAACCGCGTCTACTACCGCGTCGGCGATGCCCGGACCCTGCGCCTGATCAGCATGATGCAGGACGTGTTCTGCCGCTCCTGACCCTGAACGGTTGTCACCATGATTGAACGCCTGCCCGAATTTCTTGGCAATCACCCGCTGTTGACCGGCGCCCTGATCGCGGTGGTCGCACTGATTCTGTACACCGAGTTCCAGCGCGCGACCCGGAAGTACCGGGCCCTTCCACCGTCGGAGGCGGTTCGGGTAATGAACCGCGAGGGCGCGCTGGTGCTGGACGTGCGCGAGGACAACGAACTCACCGGCGGCCGGATCGGCTCGTCCCGGCACATCCCGCTGGGAGTTCTGAAAAAGCGGATCGCGGACATCGAGCGCTACAAGGAGTCCCCTGTGGTGGTCTACTGCCGCAGCGGTGCACGATCGGCGGTGGCGGCCTCGCAGCTGGTGAGCGCGGGCTTCACCGACGTGACCAATCTCCAGGGCGGAATCCAGGCGTGGCAGTCGGCCGGCCTGCCAGTGAAGAAGAAGTGAACGCTCGTGCCGACGCGCGCCACCCGGAACGATGAAAACCGGTCACGTATCGCGGTGATCGTTCTCTCTCTCCGTCCCTCTCCGACCAGCGGGAGAGGGGGATTCCTAGCGCACTGCGCGCGCATTTCGCGTTAAGGTTGGTGGATGCGATTTCAAGTCTACCTCTCCGAATTCTGCCCCTACTGCACGCTGGCCCGCCAGTTGCTGGACAAGCTGGGCCACGCGTACGAGGTGATCCGCGTCGACATCGACCCGGAGCAGCGCCGCACGATGGAACGGCGTTCCGGGCGTACTTCGGTGCCGCAGATCTTCCTCGGCGACACCCACATTGGCGGCTACGACGACCTTGCCTCGCTGCACCGCAACGGACGGCTGGAGCACCTGATAACCAGCGCAGCGAGGCAGACAGCATGAATGCTGCAGCCGGGGCACACCGTGTCTGCCCGCACTGCGGCCAGGTGAACCGAGCGCCGGATTCCCGTGCCGGGGGCGCGCGCTGCGGGGCTTGCCGCAATCCGCTGTTCAGCGGCGACCCGAGTGCGGTCGATCTGGCACGGCTGGAGCGCTTCGTCAGTCGCGACCAGCGCCCGGTGCTGGTCGATTTCTGGGCGTCCTGGTGCGCTCCCTGCCGCATGATGGCCCCCCAGTTCGCCAGCGCGGCGAGCGAACTGGAACCTGCGATGCGGCTGCTGAAACTCGACACCGAGGCGAACCCCGACGCAGGAGCCCGCTTCGGCATCCGCGGCATCCCGACGATGATCCTGTTTGATCACGGGCGCGAAATCGCCCGGCAGAGCGGAGCGATGTCCACCGGCGACATCGTCGCCTGGGCACGCCGCGCTGCGCGCTGACCGCCGCCCTCCCTACACCCCTTGCACGAGACGACGACATGGCTGAAGAGAATAACCCGAGCGCAAGCAGCACCAACTCCGGTACCCCGCCGCAGGGCCAGGGCCCCGAGTTCACGATCCAGAAGCTCTACATCAAGGATCTGTCGTTCGAGGCACCGTCTGCGCCCGACATCTTCCTGAAGGAATGGAAGGGCGAGACCAACCTGCAGCTGAACACGAAGACCCGCACGCTGAACGAACAGGACGGGGTCTACGAGGTGGAACTCGGTCTGACCGTCACGACCACTTCGCAGAGCGAGACCGCCTACCTGGTCGAGGTCAAGCAAGCTGGGGTATTCGTCGCACGCGGCTTTTCGCCCGAGCAGAAGGGGCATCTGTTCGGGGCATACTGCCCGAACATCCTGTTTCCATTCGCCCGCGAGGTCGTTGCCGACATGGTGCTGAAGGGCGGCTTCCCGCAGGTGCTGCTGCAGCCGATCAACTTCGACGCGCTGTATGCGCAGCATCAGCAGAAACAGCAGGGCGCACCGTCGGACGCCGCGAGCCCCTGCCGGCCCGGCGTCCGCCTGACGCGCTGCCGGTCCTCCCCCGGGCCACGCACCGCGCTGACCGGCGATGGACACGCAGCACGCGATCGACCGCACACCCCGGGTCGCCGTCCTCGGCTCAGGTTCATGGGGAACGGCACTGGCCCTGCAGGCCGCGCGCCTGCATCCGGACGTGGTCCTGTGGGCCCGCGATCCCGGGCAGGCCGAACGGCTCGAACAGCGACGGGAGAACGCTCGGTACCTGCCCGGGGTCGTCTTCCCCGAGTCGCTGCATGTCGTCGCCGACCGCGACCGGGCGGTCATCGGTCGGGACTTGATCCTGGTTGCGGTGCCGACCGGCGGTTTTCGCGAGACCCTGCGCTGGATCGCCCCGCGGATCCAGCCGGGCCAGCGCATCGCCTGGGCCACCAAGGGGCTGGAGATGGCGACCGGCGCCTGGCTCCACGAGGTTCTTGAACAGGAATGTCCCGGCCATTCCCCGGCCGTACTCTCGGGCCCGTCGTTTGCCGCCGAGGTCGCGCGGGAGCAGCCGACTGCGCTGACCATCGCCGCGTCCGAGCCCGGCCTCGCCGAGCTGGTCGCCAGCGCCTTCCACGGCCGGGCGATGCGTCTTTATCGCAATGCCGACGTGCTCGGGGTCGAGCTGGGCGGCGCTTTCAAGAACGTGCTCGCGATCGCCGCCGGCATCTCGGACGGCGCCGGCTTCGGCGCCAACGCCCGAGCCGCGCTGATGACACGCGGGCTGGCTGAATTGCAGCGCCTCGGGGCCGCGGTGGGCGCACGGCCGCAGACGCTGACCGGGCTGTCCGGTCTCGGCGACCTGATCCTGACCTGCACGGACGACCAGTCGCGCAACCGCCGGCTGGGGTTGTTCCTCGGCGAGGGCTACGACCTCGATACCGCCCGGAGGCGGATCGGCCAGGCCGTGGAAGGGGCCGAGACCGCGCGGGTGGCCGTGGAACGTGCACAGCAGGCCGGCGTCGAGATGCCGATCTGCGACGAGGTTCACGCGGTGCTGTACCAGGGCCGCCCGGTGCGCGAAACCGCTCGCCGCCTGCTCGAACGCGACCCGGTCGCCGAGGACGAATAACCCGGCGGCGGACGCATACCGCAAGCGCTAGCATCCCCGCCCGAGCCGCTGGCGGCCCCGGAAGACGTGCTGCAACGGGAATGCCCGGGTCAGGCAGCGCCTGGAGCGAGATGATCAGACGCTGCCGGTAAACCCCAGCTGGCGCCAGGCCTCGAACACGACGACCGCGACCGCGTTGGAGAGGTTCAGGCTTCGGCTCTGCGCCCGCATCGGGATGCGCAGGCGCCGCTCGTCCGGAAATCGTGCGAGCACAGGTTCGGGCAGACCGCGAGTCTCGGGGCCGAACAGGAAACCGTCACCGGACGCGAAGGCGGGCGTATCGTGGCGGCGACGCGCGTGCGTGGTCAGCGCAAACAGACGCGTCAGGGCTCCAGCCGACAGGCAGGCCGCCAGGCTTTGGTACTCGTGAACTGCCGTGAACTCGCGATAGTCCAGGCCCGCGCGGCGCAGCCGCCGTTCGTCGAGCGCGAAGCCCAGCGGGTGGATCAGGTGAAGCTGGGCGCCGGTATTCGCGGCCAGGCGGATGATGTTGCCGGTGTTCGGCGGGATCTCGGGCTCGAAGAGTACGATATGCAGCATGGCTGAGGATTTCCCGGGTCCGCTCCTGGAGACGACATTCTGCGCGCCGGCGTACGCTTCTTGCGTGGCCGGGGTAGCGGCGACGAGCCACGGCCGTCAACGTGAAAATACGGCCACGGAAGATGATACAAATTTAACCCTTTTCCGTGCTTTCCGTGCTTTCCGTGGCTCGCATTTTCATGTTGCGGGGTGGCCGCTGGCACAGGCGTTGAGGTGAAAGAACCCGCGTCGCGTCCCGGGCGACACGTAGGGCGGACTAGCGCAGCGTCATCCGCCACACGGCGTTCGCAGTGCCCAGGCGCCCGCGGCACCCCGGGCGCCGGTTGGCGGATGACGGCCTTCGGCCTTTTCCGCCCTACGCCTCTTTCATCATCGGGGGTGGCCACACGGGCCATGGAGGTTAGCGGGGGTCGGGGCGATCGATACCGAGTTCCTGGATTTTCCGCGTCAGGGTGTTGCGCCCCCAGCCCAGCAGCGCTGCAGCCTGCTGGCGATGGCCGTCGGTCATCGCCAGCGCCTCCAGGATCAGGGTGCGTTCAAACTGGGGCTGCACCACCGCCAGCACGCCCCGGGACCCGCTGCGCCAGTGCTCCCGCGCACGCTCGGCAAGCTCCCGGGTCCAGTCGCGCACCGGCGCAACACGTGTGCCGGAATCGGTGGACTCCTGCGCCGGCTGTCCTCGCAGTTCCGGCGGCAGATCCTCGAGGTGAACCTCGCGGCCGGAGGCCATCACCGTCAGCCAGCGGCAGGTGTTTTCCAGCTGGCGCACGTTGCCCGGCCAGCGCATCCGCTGCAGTTCGGCGACGACCTCGGGCCGCATCAGCTTGGGTTCAACGTCCAGGTCGCGGGCGGCCTCCAGCATGAAATGGCGGATCAGCAGCGGGATGTCCTCGGGGCGCTCACGCAGCGCGGGCACATGGATGCGGATCACGTTCAACCGGTGGAACAGGTCTTCCCGGAACAGGCCCGCGGCCACCCGGTCCTCAAGGTCCTGGTGCGTGGCAGCGATGATGCGCACATCGACCCGGATCGGGGTATGCCCGCCAACACGGTAGAAGGTGCCGTCCGACAGTACCCGCAGCAGGCGCGTCTGCAGGTCAAAGGGCATATCGCCGATCTCGTCCAGGAAC
This sequence comes from Thioalkalivibrio nitratireducens DSM 14787, assembly GCF_000321415.2. NCBI lineage: Bacteria > Pseudomonadati > Pseudomonadota > Gammaproteobacteria > Chromatiales > Ectothiorhodospiraceae > Thioalkalivibrio > Thioalkalivibrio nitratireducens. Next base: position 3,870,467 of record NC_019902.2, read on the forward strand.
AACGTGCCGCCGTCGGCTTGTTCGAAGCGCCCCTTGCGGCCCTGACTTGCACCGGTGAACGCGCCCCGCTCGTGACCGAACAGCTCGCTTTCGAGCAGATCCTTCGGGATCGCGGCAGTGTTCAGCGCGATCAGTGGCTGGTGCGCACGCGGGCTGTGCTGGTGCAGCGCGCGGGCCACCAGCTCCTTGCCGGTGCCGGACTCGCCATTCACCAGCACGGTGATGTTCGACCGCGATAACCGGCCGATCGCACGGAACAGCTCCTGCATCGCCGGCGCCTCGCCAATGATGGCGGCGGGCGGCCCGGCCTCGTCACCGGCGCTGACCCTGCTCTCGCGGCGCGCCTGCAGCGCCCGGCGGACCAGGCCCACCGCCTCGTCCAGGTCGAACGGCTTCGGCAGGTATTCGAAAGCCCCGGTCTGGTAGGCTGCGACCGCGCTTTCCAGATCCGAGAACGCGGTCATGATGATCACTGGCGGGTGATCCGGACGGTTGCGCACGCGGGCCAGGAAATCCAGCCCGTTCAAACCCGGCATCCGGATGTCGGCGACGATCACGTCCGGCGCCTCGTCCTGCTCCAGAGCGCTCCAGGCCAGATCGGCCGATTCGAAGCCGCGGGCGTCGAGGCCCGCGCGGCTCAGCGCACGCTCGAGCACCCAGCGAATCGAATCGTCGTCGTCGATGACCCAGATGGACGTTTTCATTGCTCGCTCTCCAGGGGCAGCAGGACGTCGAAGTCGGTGCATCCCGGCCGCGAGTGGCACTCGATCAGGCCGTTGTTCAGCTGGACCAGGCCCTGTGCGATCGGCAGACCCAGCCCGGTACCGGATGCGCGCCCGGTCACCATCGGAAAGAAGATCCGCTCGCGGATCTCCTCGGGAACGCCCGGGCCGTTGTCGCGCACCCGCAGGCGCGCGACCAGGCGGTGGCGCTCGCCGGAGATCGTGTACTGGCGCAGGATCCGGGACATCAGGCGGATCTCGCCGTGGTCGCCGAGTGCCTGCATCGCGTTCTGCACCAGATTGAGGATCGCCTGCACCAGCATGTCGCGATCGGCCAGCACTTCGGGGATGCTGGGGTCGTAATCCGCCGTGATCCGCAGATCCAGCGGCAGTTGCACGCTGACCAGCCCACGCACGTGCTCGAGTACCTCGTGCACGTTCACCGGCTCGAGCCGTGGGAGATTGTTCGGTCCCAGCATGCGATCGACCAGGCCGCGCAGGCGGTCCGCCTCGCGAATGATGATCCGGGTGTACTCCCGCAGCGCCGAATCGTCGAGCTCGCAGGCCAACAGCTGCGCCGCACCGCGCAGGCCGCCCAGCGGGTTCTTGATTTCGTGCGCGAGCCCGCGGGTCACTGCCCGGCTGATCGCCTGCTGCTGGCGCAGCTGGTCTTCCTGGTTGATCCGCTGCTGGCGGTCGATGGCGGTGAGTTCGATCAGCAGGCGCGCGGGTAGCATCGCATCGTGCAGCGGCGAGACCACCAGATCGGCGAGAAACCCCTGTGCGCGCAACGGTTGCAGGCGACGGGCACGCAGCGTGAGCGGATGGTCCAGGGTCATCGCGTGCTGCAACTGCCCGGTCAGGTTCCGGTCCAGGCGCAGCGATTGCCCGAGTTGCGCCCCAACGACCCGCTCGCGGCTGAGGCCGAGCAGCACCTCGGCTGCCGAGTTGACCGAAATCAGCCGCAGCCGGCCGTCGGTGACCAGCACTGCGGTCGACAGGTCGTCCCACCACGAACAGACGTCCGTACCGGATCGGTCTGGAACAGCATTGGCATTCATCGGGGAGGACCTAGCAGGAATTGCGCCAGAATCGCGCGCCCATCGCCTGCGCCGTTGATTCGCCGATCCGGCGCCAAAGGGACGCAGGATGCACGGGTGCCGGGGGATAATAGCACCAATATGGTGCGATACGCGCGACCGGGCGCACCCGGTTGGTGCTAACGGCCGCGGAAGCTACGGCGATCCCGGGTCACCGGGTCGGGTTCGTCCGGATCCGCCTCGACGGTGGGCGCTTCCGGCGCACCCACCGGTTCCTCGGTCACGGGCCGCAGCGGCCTGCGCAGGATCTCCTCGGCGTCGGGCAGCGGCAGCGCACCCATAGGCGCACGCACCTCGATCCGTTCCGAATCTGCCCCGGTCGGTGGCCGATCGCCGAAGTGCGGCGTTCCGTCCGGACCGGTCCAGCGATAGACGTCGCTGGCGACCGCCAGCGATGCGCTCAACAGCAAGGCCGGTAGGAGACCGGGGAAGAAAAGGGCTGCCCGCCCCCGCCGGGTCACCACGCGAACAGGATCCATTGCGGCGGCACGAAGTCAGGGCCCAGGCCGGGCCGGCGGGTATCGAGCATGCCGTCCCCGGTGGTGTCGAGCAGGTAGTAGGGTCGCCCATAGCGGGGGATCACTTCCACCATGAACAGGCGCCCGCCGAACCGGTATTCCCGAATCAGCCCGTCGCGCCGCTCGATCAGCGTGATATCGGCCTCCTCCAGCCGCTGCAGCTGCCGGGCACGCTCGTCGAGGACCGGCGGCGGGGCGTCGGCTGCTATTTCCGGCGGAGGTGGAGCATCGCTCCACTCCTGCGCCCAGGCGGCCGGCAGTGCGATCAGGCCCGCTAGGGCCGCGAACAGGATCCAGCGCATTTCAGAGCTCCATCAGGCGTTGCTTTTCCTCTGCCGAGGGCTCGAAGCTGCGTGCCTCGTAGTACTCGAAGATGGCGTTGACCGCGGCCTCGGGAGTGTCTACCAGCGAGTATAACGCCAAGTCGCCGGTCGAAATCGTACCGCGGGCGACCAGCGTCTGCTCGAACCAGTCCAGCAGGCCGCGCCAGAACGTGGTTCCGACCAACACGATCGGGATCCGGCGCGACTTACCGGTCTGGACCAGGGTCAGGATCTCGGCCAGTTCGTCGAGGGTGCCAAAGCCCCCGGGCAGCACCACATACGCGGACGCGTATTTCACGAACATCACCTTGCGCGCGAAAAAGTGCCGGAACCCCAGGCCGATGTCCTGGTACGGATTCGCCTGTTGTTCGTGCGGCAGCTGGATATTCAGACCGATGCTCGGCGATTTCCCCGCGAACGCCCCCTTGTTCGCCGCCTCCATGATGCCCGGGCCGCCGCCACTGACCACCGCGAAACCGGAATCCGACAACTGGCGCGCGATCTCCTCGGCGAGCAGGTAGTCCGGATGCCCCGGCGGAATCCTGGCCGAACCGAAGACACTCACCGACGGCTTGATCCGCGCGAGCCGTTCGAAGCCCTCGACGAACTCGGCCATGATCTGGAAGATCTTCCAGCTTTCCCGGGTCAGCTCGGAATCGTCGATCGGGGCCAGGCCTGGATGATGAGCTCGCGCACTCGGCTGCTCCGGTGGGGCATTCGCATCCTTTTTCATCGCGCTAGCGTAGCGCCCGTTGGACCCGCCGACAAACCGCCGGACCGGCCGTGCGGTTCCCGGTGGGGACGGCAACGCAGTACACTCGGGACGACGCCCACCGAACCCGATCCGATGACCGAAAACGTTCCCCTGGTGCTGGTGGACGGCTCGTCGTACCTGTACCGAGCCTTCCACGCCCTGCCGCCGCTGACCGCTCCCGGCGGCGAACCGTCCGGCGCCCTGTATGGGGTCCTGGGCATGCTGCGCAAGCTCCGGGCCGACTACGGGCCGCAACGGATGGCGGTGGTCTTCGACGCCCCGGGCAAGACCTTCCGGGACGACCTCTACGCCGAGTACAAGGCGAACCGCCCATCGATGCCCGAGGAACTGGCCGTACAGATCGAGCCGCTCCACGAACTGGTGCGGGCCATGGGCTTGCCGCTGCTGTGCATCCCCGGGGTCGAGGCGGACGACGTGATCGCGACCCTGGCCGCACAGGCACAGGCGCGCGGTGAGCCGGTGGTGATTTCGACCGGCGACAAGGACTTGGCGCAGCTGGTCAGCGACCGCGTGACGCTGGTGAACACCATGAACGGCACCGTACTCGACCCGCCGCGCGTGCGCGAGAAATTCGGGGTCGATCCAGAACGGATCGTCGATCTGCTGACGCTGGTCGGCGACACTGTCGACAACGTCCCCGGCGTCGACAAGGTCGGCCCGAAGACTGCGGCGAAGTGGCTCGCCGAATACGGCAGCCTCGACGCGGTGATCGAAAACGCCGACCGGATCAAGGGCAAGGTCGGCGAGAACCTGCGCGCGGCGTTGGAGCGGCTGCCGCTCTCGCGCGAATTGGTCACCGTGCGGCGCGACGTCGATCTGGGCATCGACGAGCACGAACTGGCCCTGGGCAAACCCGACACGACACGTCTGCGCGAGATGTACGGTCGCTTCGGTTTCCGGCGCTGGCTGGAGGAACTCGAAGGGAATGCCGGCGCCGACTCCGCGGACGACCCGCCGCCGGAAGAAGCGCAACGGCGCGACTACTCCGCGATCCAGGACGACCGGGCGTTCCGCGATCTGCTGAACCGGCTGGAACACGCCGAGCTGGTCGCATTCGACACCGAGACGACCAGCCTCGACTACATGCAGGCCCGGATCGTCGGCGTGTCGTTCAGCGTCGAGCCGGGCCGGGGCTGGTATGTCCCGCTGGCCCACGAGGGCCCGGACGCCGCCCCCCAGCTCGAGCGCGCCCGCACGCTCGAACGGTTGCGCCCCTGGCTGGAATCCGCGGAACGGGCAAAGCTCGGGCACCACCTGAAGTACGATCGAAACGTGCTCGCCAACCACGGCATCACCCTGCGCGGCATCCGCGAGGACACAATGCTCGAGTCCTACGTGCTCGACGCTGGCGCAAACCGCCACGACCTCGACAGTCTCGCGGAGCGGCACCTAGGCCATCGCATGATCACCTACGAGGACGTCGCCGGAAAGGGCGCAAAGCAGATTCCGTTCGCCGAGGTCGCAGTGGCCCGGGCGACCGAGTACGCGGCGGAGGATGCCGACATCTGTCTGCGCCTGCACCAGGCGCTGAACCCGCGCCTCGCCGACGCCGAGGGGCCGCGCGCGGTCTACCGCGAGATCGAACTCCCTCTGGTGCCGGTGCTCTCCGACATGGAACGCACCGGCGTCCGGGTCGACGCGGAACTGCTGCGCGCGCAGAGTGCGGAACTCGCGAAGCGCATGGACGAGGTGTCCGAGCGCGCCTATTCGGAAGCCGGCGCCGAGTTCAACCTGGGCTCGCCGAAGCAGATCCAGGAAATCCTGTTCGACCGGCTCGGCCTGCCGGTGCTGCGCCGGACCCCGAAGGGGCAGCCGTCCACCGCGGAGGATGTGCTGGAACAGATGGCGGCCGAGTATCCGCTGCCGCGCCTGATCCTCGAACACCGCGGGCTGGCCAAGCTGCGCAGCACCTATACCGAACGGCTGCCGGAGCGGATCCACCCCGAAACCGGGCGCGTGCACACCTCCTATCACCAGGCGGTGGCGGCGACGGGCCGGCTGTCGTCGTCGGACCCTAACCTCCAGAACATTCCGGTGCGCACCGACGAGGGCCGCCGGATCCGCCAGGCGTTCATCGCCGAACCCGGGCAGGTGCTGCTGGCCGCTGACTATTCGCAGATCGAACTGCGCATCATGGCCCACCTTTCGCGCGACCGGGGCCTGCTCGAGGCTTTCGCCGCAGGCGAGGACATCCATCGCGCGACCGCAGCAGAAGTCTTCGGGCTGGAACCCGCGTCAGTGGGCCCGGACCAGCGCCGGGCCGCGAAGGCAATCAACTTCGGGCTGATCTACGGCATGTCGGCGTTCGGCCTTGCGCGCAACCTGGGGATCGAACAGAGCCAGGCGCGCGAGTACATCGACCGCTATTTCGCGCGTTACCCGGGGGTCAAGGACTACATGGAGCGCGCGAAGGAACAGGCCCGCGATCAGGGATATGTGGAAACGCTGTTCGGCCGCCGGCTCTACCTGCCCGAGATCGGCAGCCGCAACCCGGCGCGACGCGCGCAGTCCGAACGGGTCGCGATCAATGCACCGATGCAGGGAACGGCCGCAGACATCATCAAGCGCGCAATGCTGAAGGTCGCCGCGCGCCTGGAAGAAGGCGTTTTGCATGCACGGATGATCATGCAGGTACACGACGAGCTGGTACTCGAGGTCCGGGAGGACGCAGTGGAAGCACTGCGCACCGCGGTGGTCGCGGACATGTCCGGCGCCGCGGAACTCGCAGTCGACCTGGTAGTGGACGTTGGCGTGGGCGCCAACTGGGATGCCGCGCATTGACCGCGGGTGCCGATTGACATGACGTTTTCCGAGATGGTTTCCCGATCGGTTCCCTGGGCCGCCGCGCTTCTGGGCGTGGCGGCGCTGTGGGTCTGGGCCGACCGACTGCTGCCGGGCCGGGGCGCGGACACGGCCGTGATCGTCGAACCTCGGGATTGCGACCTGGCGGCGCGCACCTGCTTGACGCCGCTGCCTTCCGGCGGAACGCTGCGCGTGGCGATCGAACCGCGGCCGATCCGCCACCTGGAGCCGATGAACGTCGAGGTGGCGTTCTCGGAACTGGACCCCGAATGGGTCGAGATCGACCTGTCCGGCGTCGAGATGTTCATGGGCTATCAACGGCCGCGCCTGGAGCGAATCGCACCGGGGCATTACCGGGGCGAGGCGGTGCTGCCCGCGTGTACCGGCGAGCGCATGACCTGGGCGGTCACCGTGCTGCCCGAGGGCGACCCGGACCGGGCCGAAGCGCGGTTCCACTTCGTCACCCGGAACACTGGGGCCGGCGGCGGCACGTGACCACCCGCACGCTGGTCTGGCTGGCGCTGGCGGCGTTCGCGCTGACGCTGATCGTATTGGGGCTTCGCCCGCCTGAAAGCGACCCGACGGCGCCGCACCGGGTGCTCCCGACCGCGCAGGCCCCGGAAGGCGGCCCGATCGAACTGCCGGTCAGCACCACCGGCGCACCACTGAGCCTTGACGACTTCCGCGAGGACTTCGTCTGGGTCTATTTCGGCTACACCTCCTGCCCGGACGCCTGCCCGGTGTCCCTCGGCTGGATCGCCGGCGCGCTTTCGCGCCTGCCGCCACGGTGGCAAGATCGCGTCCATGGGCTGTTCGTCAGCGTGGACCCCGGGCGCGATGACGCCGAGCGCCTGGGCGACTACGTCGCGTTCTTTCACCCCGCAATCGTCGGCGCGACCGGCCCGCAGGAGCGCCTGCAGGAGATTGCCGAGCGCTACGGGGCGTTCTACCAGTACACGGAGGTGGACTCGACGCTCGGGTACGTGGTCGATCACTCCTCGTCGACCTACCTGATCGGGCCGGACGGCGTGCTGCTGCAGGTCCACCCGCACGGCACCACCTCGGCACAGCTGCTCGAGGCGCTGGAGGCGCACGCCGGCTCCCCGGTCAAGCCCGAGTGAAACGGGAAGCAGTCACCTTCACGAGTGCCATCACGTGCCGGGAACTTCTCCGCGGGGGTCGCGTCACAGTAATAGGCGCTAAGCCCAGCGCCTCCCGCTTCCCTCCCTGAGCGGGATGGTTCCGGCCCCCCCTGCCGGAACCCATCTTGCCCCGGTCATCCCCCTGTGACTGGGGCATTTTTTTGGCCACTATTCACCACGGTAGCGTGCACGTAGGGAATCGCTGAGCGACTATCGGATCGGCTCGTTGGTGCCGTCGGAATCCCCGAGCGGGCGGAGAACAGCGGCATACTGTGACTGGAAACCGATCCAGTACAGCCTGTCATGGCGGAGTACCCAGTGCCCGCCAAGGGTCGCGACCGGGCCGGCCTTTAGTTGCCGGCCACAGTCTCCAGCAATATCTGGACCAGCGCCGCGTAGAGGGCGGATATTGTCGCCGCGATGGCGTACGGAACTGGCCCTTTCCCTACCTTGACCAGAATCCCCCCGGGATCGGCACCATCGGCCAGTGACGGGCCAGGAGCGATGGTGTCCCGCACCCACGAGGGTTCTACCAGGTTGCGCGGCGCGCAACCCATCGGCGGGGAATAGTTCTGTTTTCCTCGGGATTGTGATTCATCGGTCCGGTCTTGGCGCGACGCGTATCGCCATGAGCGTCAGTCCGGCGCCCGATGGGCGCCGGTGGTCTGCCCTTCCGGGTCCGCGGCGTCGAGCCAGTCGAGCAGCAATCCGCGCAGATCGTCGACGCCTTTGCGCTTGAGCGCGGAAAAGGTCTGCAACGTGGCCTCGAGCCCGCGCGCCTCCAGCCCCCGGCGGGTCGCCTGCAGTTGCCGATCGGCCTCGCTCCGGGAGACCTTGTCGGCCTTGGTCAGCACCACATGCAGCGTACGCGGCTGGCCCGCCAGCCAGTGCAGCAGGGTCTCGTCCAGCGGGGTCAGCGGGTGGCGGATGTCCATGATCAGCACCAGGCCCGCCAGGCTGCGACGCTCACGAAGGTAATCTCCGATCAGCCGGTCCCAGTGCGCGCGCTGCCTGGCGGAGACCTTTGCGTAGCCGTATCCGGGCAGATCCACCAGGCGCCGCCGGCCTGTAGGCGGGAGCCGGAACACGTTGATCTCCTGTGTACGCCCAGGCGTACGGCCGACCCGGGCGAGCGCACGGCGTTCACAGAGCGCATTGAGCGCGCTGGACTTGCCGGCGTTGGAGCGGCCGGCGAACGCGATTTCCGCACCTGTATCCTCGGGCAACTGGTCCAGTTGGCCGGCGCCCAGCACGAACTCGGCTTCACGAAACGGGTTACGCATGATTGTCCTGGACCGGGCCCGCGCGGGCATGGGTCTTTGCCGGGGTGCGGCGCTTATGCTATATACTGCGCCCCTTATTTTGATGTCCCTGGCCCCCGGGGCACAAGGTCCGGCACGACCGGCTCGTGGTTTCCAAGCAGGAGTTTCGTCGATCATGAATTACATGCGTGCAAGCCTCCCCATGATCCTGTCTCTGGCGCTTCTGCTGCCGCTGTCGGCGCAGGCCGGGGATCCGGCGCGGGGCCAGGAACTGTCGCAGGCCTGCGCCGCCTGCCATGGCGCGGACGGCAACAGTGCGAACCCGGAATGGCCGAAGCTCGCCGGCCAGCATGCCGACTACATCCATAAGCAGCTGATGGATTACAAGACCGGGCGCCGCGAGGACGCACTGATGGCCGGGCAGGTCGCGAACCTAGACGAACAGGACATGCGTGACCTCGGGGCCTTCTACGCCCGCCTGGAGATGTCCACGGCAACCGCTGACGAGACGGTCGCCGAACGCGGCGAGCGGATCTACCGCGGCGGTATTCCCTCTGCCGGTGTCGCAGCATGCATCGCCTGCCACGGCGCCACCGGCAAGGGCAACCCGGCGGCGATGTTCCCGCGAGTGGCGGGCCAGCACGCGCAGTACAATGCCGACCAGCTGCATGATTTCCGCTCCGGGCAGCGGGCGAACGACAACGGCCGGATGATGCGCAACGTGGCGGCCCGGATGTCGGACGACGACATCCGGGCGGTGTCGGAATACATGGCCGGCCTGCGCGCTCGGTAGCTCACGACGAAGCCTGCGGCAATCGAATAAGGTGGCCCTGGCCACCTTTTTTTGTAGACGCGCCTCCCGAGTGAACGAAGCGCGTGGCCGGCCGTCCAACACCGGACCCGGCATCGCCGCCCTCGAATCGTCGGCGGCAGACGGCAACACCCAACGGAGAGATGGACCATGAATCGACGTCATTTCATTGGCACCCTGGTCGGAGGCAGCGCCCTGCTAGCATCAGGCGCCGGACTGACACGCGACTACGCCGCGGGCATCGACTACCGCGAACTGTTCCCGCGCGTAGACACCGGGCTGCCCGAAGGCCGGATCCAGGTCGTCGAGGTGTTCTGGTACGGCTGTCCCCACTGCTACCAGTTGCAGCCCCTGTTGCGGGACTGGAAGACCAACCTCCCCGATCATGTGGATCTGCAGCACTTGCCGGCGCCGTTCAACGACCTCTGGGCGCTGCATGCCCGGGTGTTCTTTGCGGCGCAGGCGCTCGACGTGCTCCCGGAGATCCACCAGCCGTTTTTCGAGGCGATCCACGGCCAGGGCCGCAACCTGCGCTCGGAGAGCGCGATCCTGCGTTTCGTCGATCAGCGGGGGCTCGACGCCGATGCCTTCCGCGAGGCCATGCGTTCGCCCGAAACCGGCGAGGCCCTGCAGGATGCCGGCCTCAGGGTGCAGGCCTACCAGGTCGAGGGTACGCCGTCCATGGTCGTCGACGGGCGCGCGATGGTCTCCTCCGGCATGAGCGGAAGCCACCGGGAGATGCTGCGCGTGGTCGACCACCTGATCGGAGACTTCTCGGCCTGAGGGAGCTCCGTGGCCCCGCCCGTCGGGCGGCGGGTGCCGAACCCCACCGGCCGATGGCTGTGCCAACCAGGGCGGCCACCCTGCGTGTGCGCGATGGGTCGCACCCCGGAACCGCGATTGCCGGCCGCATCGCGTTTCCCACGCCGATCGCAGGGGAACCACAAGCCGCCCCGCAGGTCGCATGAACAGGGCGTACACCACGGCTGGACCGCGTCCGGCTTCGGGAAGCGCCCGCGCATCTAGATTAACGCGACCACCGGAGGCGCTGTTTGTCACTCGTCAGCCTGGGACCCAGCGATGAAGGCCTCCCGTTGCGCAGCCCCCTCGAACGCCCCGAGGGAGCACGCAAGCGGCTGCGGCTGCTCAGCTTCAACGCTCAGGTCGGCATCCATTTCTCGCGACCGCACCACTACCTGACGCACAGCTGGAAACACCTGCTGCCCTTCGATGGGCGCATGACCAATCTCGACCGCGTCGCCCGGTTCATCTCGGCGTTCGACGTGGTCGGGCTGCAGGAGATGGATGCTGGCAGCCTGCGCAGCAGCTACGTCGACCTGACGGCGTACCTGTCGGAACGCGCCGGTTTCCCGCATGCCTATACGCGCGTGAACCGGGATCTCGGCACCTTTGCGAAACACGCGATGGGCCTGCTGACGCGCACCGAACCCGACCGGGTGGAAATGCACCGCCTTCCCGGTCCGATCCCGGGGCGCGGCGCGATCGAGGCGCGGTTCGGGCTCGAGAACGGCGAATCGCTGGTGCTGGTTCTGGTCCACCTGGCGCTGGGGCGGCGCGCCCGGCGTTCGCAACTCGACTACATCGCCGAACGCATCGCTCACGAGCCCCACGCGGTCGTGATGGGCGACTTCAACTGCCATCCCGAGAGCCGGGAATTGAAGCAGCTGGTGGCCCGCACCGGCCTGCTCGACCCGATGCCCTGTGCCGCCACCTATCCGTCCTGGGATCCGCAACGGGTATTCGACCATATCCTGTTGACCCCCGATCTCAGCGTCAGCGACATGCGCGTGTATGACGTACAGCTGTCGGACCACCTGCCGGTCGGGATCGAGATCGAGCTGCCGGGGGCCGGACGCATCATCGACGCCGATCAGGGCCACCCCCGCGTCGCGGCCACCAGCGCCTAGTCGGGCCGGATTCGAGGGCCCGGCGCAGGCCGATCTGGCACGTGCACGGAGCGGCCCTGCCGGGTACACGTTCTGCGGCGCCCAGCCGCGGGCGTTCCCGAAGTCCCCGGGGGTGCACCCCAGAAAGTTAGGAAAAAGTCCTAGGTCTATTCTCGAGCAATTCCTACAGCGCCAGGGACGGGGAACCTCCATGCTTGAGTCGCGCACTTCACCAGAGAAGTGAAGTGCCAACCGGTGTACACCGGCGTGCCACGGCAAGCCGCGCATCGGTTCCCGACTACCCAACCTGGAGGAACACCCCGATGTCACCACGTCGAACCGTTGCTTCGGTGCCCTGGCCACCGCCTCGCTGCCGTTGGCAGCGAGCACAACCTCGGCACCGTTCGCCTCGAGCACTGCCCGCATCAAGTGTCGGTTGATCCGGTGGTCGTCCACCGCCAGGATGCGCAGCCCCGCGAGACGCTCCATGCGATCCGCCACGGCCGGGATCGCCAGGGTATCGGGCGCAAGCAGCGCAGCGAACAGCCCCAGCGGCAACATCCCCGCCAGCTGGATCCGTGTAGCGGTGGATGTGCCATCTCTCATGAATGTGCCCTGGCGCGCATCGACCCGGTGGCCTTCGCGGAGCAGGAGTCGTCTCGGGGTATCTCTCGGTGGCGTCGTCGCCCGCACAGGGCGCACGATCCCGGCACGTACGCCGCGGCCCAGGCTGGCCGCGGGTCGTGATCGGACCTGGCTTCACGGTACCATGGGCCATTCATCCTCCTCGGGAGAATCCTTGTAATGACGGCAAGCAGCGGCGTGCGCCCGGTGATTTTCGGAGAGGTGCTGTTCGACAGTTTCCCGGACGGCAGCAACGTGCTCGGCGGCGCCCCGTTCAACGTCGCCTGGAACCTGCAACGGCTCGGCGCCGAGCCGTTGTTCGTCGGTGCAGTCGGCACCGACGAACTGGGCGAACGCGTGTGCGCGGCCATGGCCAGCGCAGGACTCGATCTGCGCGGGCTGCAAATCGTGCCCTACGCACCGACCGGACGCGTGCAGGTCACGCTGGAGGTCGGTGAGCCCTGTTACGACATCCTGCCGAACCAGGCCTACGACCGTGTCGATCCCGGCTCGCTGGCGGCATTCCTCACACAACCGCTGCCGATGCTCTACCACGGCAGCCTCGCGCTGCGCGCCGAACCGAGCCGCTCGGCCTGCAACTTGCTGGCCGGGCGCGCCGACCGCCGTTTCGTCGACGTGAACCTGCGCCCTCCATGGTACCAGGCGGACTCGGTGCTGGAGATGCTTCGCGGTGCCGACTACGTCAAGCTTAATCGCGACGAGCTCCGCGAACTGACGCGTGGCACGAACGATGGGAACCGGGTCCGGGATCTAATCGAACGCGCGGAGATTCGCGAGGCGGTAGTCCTGACGTCCGGATCCGAGGGGGCGGGCATCCATACCAACGCCGGTGACCGGTTCGACGCTGGCGCGCCTGCGGTCACCGATCTGCGTGACCCGGTGGGTGCCGGCGATGCCTTCGCCAGCGTGACCATCCTCGGCATCCTCGAGGCGTGGCCGTGGGAGACCACGCTGGCACGGGCGCTCGATTTCGCCGCCCGCGTCTGCACGCTGCAGGGTGCAACCACGACCGACCCCTCGTTCTACGCCGCCGCACGGGTGGGCTGGGCCGACTAGCAGCCGACCCTGCCGGCAGTGCCGTTGCGGGACGACAGGCGTGGTGTCACGGGCGCCAGCCGAGGGCTTCGGCCTTGCGGCGGGCCATGCGCGGGATGTCGGCGGCGACGAAGTGCTCGTGCAGCACCTGGACGCTGATCATGTGGTTGATCACCGCGTCGAGCTGAACCTGGGTCGCCACCGGGGTGTCCTCGGCCTCATGTAGCTCGAACAGGCGTGCCACACCCTCCGGATCCAGCAGCCCGGCCGCCTCGATCGCTTCCGTCGACAGGTACTGATCCGCCAGCGCCTTCATCGCCGCCCATTTCTTCGGGTCGGTATGCGCCGGCGGGGCCATGAACGCGAACTTCTCGCGCTCGTAGAGCACCCGCGGCAGCAGACCCTTCATCGCCTCGCGCAGCACGTATTTCTCGGTACGGCCCTTGATGCGCATCGACGGCGGCAGCTGCGCCGCGAATTCGGCCAGGTGATGGTCGAGAAACGGCGGGCGGGCCTCCATCGAGTTGGCCATGTCGACCCGGTCGCCGCCCCAGGTCAGGATCTGCCCCTCGAGCATGGTCTTGATCCAGACGTACTGGGCCTTGTCGAGGGGATGCCGGCCTTCGAGCATTTCCGCATCGAGCGCGCCGGCGATCGCGGCGCCGGGCGCGTAGCCGGCGAGCGCTGCGCGCCGCCCCGGAGCCAGCAGCCCCGGAACGTGATCGGCGGCGGCCAGCCAGGGCTGCAGGCAGGACGGGGTGAACCCGACCAGCCGGGTCAGCGCCGGGTCGTCGAGTTCGTTCTCGGCCAGCATCGCGCCGCTGAACAGCTTGTTGCTCTCGGCCAGGAGCTGTTCCCAGGACGCGCGTTCCGCCGGCGGCAGGGTGTCGAGCCCGTGCAGGAACATGTCGCGCCGGAACGCCGGATAACCGGCGAACAGCTCGTCCGAGCCCTCGCCGGTGACCACGACCTTGTAACCCGCCTCGTTCACGTGCCGGCTCATCAGCAGCTTCGCGACACCCAGCGTGTTGTAGATGGATCGCTCCGTGTGCCACAGCGTCTCGACCAGGTTGTCGTACAGGTGGTCGGCCTGCAGGGTCATGATGTCCTGGTCCGCTCCTACGCTCTCGGCCATCTCGCGAGCGATCGCGGTCTCGTCGTAGGCGACGTCGTCGAAGCCGATGGTGAACGCCTTGACCGGGCTCTGCTGACTGGCTGCCGCCAGCCCGAGCGTGATGCAGGAGTCGATCCCGCCGGACAGATAACAGGCGACCGGGACATCGGCCTCGAGCCGCAGCTGCACCGCCTCCATCAGATGCTCGCGTACGCCCTCGATCCAGTATTCCTCGTCGGTGTCGTCGTGCTCCGGGCGCTCGGCAGCCAGCGGGAAGTCCATGTCCCAGTACTTCTCCTGACGCACTTTCAGCTTCCCGTGGGCGCGTTCGACGATCACCATGTGGCCGGGCTTCACCTGGTGTACGCCCTCGAACGCGGTGGTCCCAGGCACGATGGTCTGCATCAACTGGTGGAACAGCCCGGTGTCCGAGAATCGGCGCGGCACATCCGGGTGTGCGAACAGCACCTTCAGCTCCGAGCCGAACACGAACGCGCCGTTCGCCTCGGTGAAATACAGCGGCTTGACGCCGAAGCGGTCGCGGATCAGCACCAGCCGGTCGTGCTCGCGGTCGTACAGCGAGATCGCGAACTCGCCGCGGAAGTGCGGGATCGCATCCTCCAGCCCCACGCGCCGGTAGAGATGCATCACCATTTCCGAATCGCTCTTGGTGCGGAACTGGACGCCGCGCAGCGTCAGGTCGGCACGGATGCGCTTGTAGTCGTACAGCTCGCCGTTGACCGCGGTCATGATGCTGTTGTCGGGCATCACGAACGGCTGGCGGCCCCGGTTCTCGTCGAGGTCGATGATCGACAGCCGGGCATGAGAAAAGCCGACGCCGCGATCCTGCTGCACCCGATAGCCGAAGCCGTCGGGGCCGCGGTGGTACTGGATCGCGGCCATCGCGACCAGCGTTTCGGGATCAACCCGGCGCTCCGGGTCGGCATGAAAGATTCCTGCGATGCCACACATAGGCTGTCTCCTGAAGTTTTGGGGTGGTTCAGCCGCAGCGCGTCACGAATCGTCAGCAGCGCGCGGTTGCCCCGATCGGGTTCTCATCGCGGGCGTACGGGCGAATGGCGTCGGTCCGGCACCGGGTGTCGTCAGCAGGGATGTTGCCGGCAAGCCTGCAAAGGTGCATTCACGGCGTCCCGCTGCCGCGGCCGACGCCATCCCATCTGCCCCCGAGTCTCCCACGGCCCCTGTCACTGTTCCGGGGTGTCCATCACGGCGCTGATCCGGCGCACCACCGAGGTCAGCAGCGCCATACGCACGAACACCGCGCCGCGGGCCTGGGCGAAGTACCAGTTGTGCGGGGTATCATCGAGATCGGTGGCGAGCTCGTCCCCGCGCGCCAGCGGGTGCAGAATGATCGCACCCGGTTTCAGCGGCGAGTTCCGGGTCAAGTGCAGGCCGGTGCCCAACGATTCGAAAGTGTCGCCGACCCAGGCGATTGCGTTGATGTACACCACGTCGAGTTCCGGCAGCACCGGGTCGAGTTGGTCCACCACGCGCAGCACCAGCCCCGCGGCCTCGAGTTCCTCGCGCTGGCCGGAGTCGAAATTCTCGTGCTCTCGGGAGATGATCACAACCTCGCGGATCGCCTCCGGGAACCGGCCGAGCATCAGCAACAGGCTGCGCACCGTGCGCATGCGCGAGGGCACGCCAATGATGCCGACCCGGATTCGCGCCTGCAGGTCGACATGCCCCTGGAACAGTTCCGGTCGCCACTTCGCCAGCGTGTACACGTCGGCCAGCGCTTGGGTCGGATGCTCGTCGATGCCGTTACCGGCGTTCACGATCGGGATGCGGAGCCCCTCGAGCATCTGGTAGACCGCCTGATCCTCGCTGCTGCGCAACACGATGACGTCGCCGTAATTATTGAACATCTCGGCGATGTCGACCAGCGACTCGCCCTTGGCCATGCCGGTGCTTTTCGGGTCGGTGATCGACATGATCGCGCCGCCCAGCCGGTGCCAGGCGCTCTCGAACGAGAGCCGCGTGCGCGTGGACGGTTCGTAGAAGGCGCTGATCAGGATCTTGCCCGTCAGCGGCAGATGCATCAGCGCCGGTGTCGCCTCGTACTGCGCAGCCAGCCGGAACAGCTGGATCAGCGTCGCACGGTCGAACTGCCGGCTGGACACCACGTGCCGGGCCGCGATCTCGAGCAGGGGCTCGGGGTCTTCCGGCAGCGCATCGACCAACGCCTTCGGCCGCTCGATGCCGGCAGTGCCGTCCTTCGGTTGCAGCGGACGCTGCAGCTGTTCTTCCAGGTGGGTCACGCGGGGCCTCTCGTGCTGTCTGGACGGAAACGGTCGTGGTGCCCGCGGGCTTCGGGCCGGGATCGGCCCGGCGGGCCCGCCCGGGCTGACGGACCGGCAGGCATCGTGCTTGCGCGTGTGCTGCTCACGAGGCCTGCCGTGCTCGGTTGATCTCCGCGATCGCCTCGGCAGCACTCATCACCCGCGCATACCGGTCCCGGATGGTGGTGATGGTCGCCTGCTGCAGTTCCGGCGTCACCGTGGTACAGCCGTCCTCGATCAGGGTCACGTAGAACCCCAGGTCGCAGGCGTCGCGTACCGCGGTGGAGACACACTCGTTGGTGTAGACCCCGACCATGAACAGCGAGCTGATGTCGAGATTGCGCAGCAGGTAGTGCAGGTTGGTGGAATTGAAGACGCCGCTGGCGGTCTTGTTCAGCAAGATTTCGTCACCGACCGGGGCCACCAACTCGACGAACTCGGCTTCCTTCGAGCCGGGCGCGGCATGCAGGTTCAGCCGCTTGTGCCCCGGGCTGCGGTCCCGCCCGTCACGTGTCATCGACTGGATCCGGGTATGGATCACCTCGAGCCCCCGTGCCCGGAACGCATCCTGGAGCTTACGTACGTTCGGCAGCACCTCGGTCTCGAGCTTGTGGAAGTAGTACTCCTGTGCCGCCAGCGGAACCCCCGAGGCAGCGGCATCGGCGAACACGCCGTGCCCGCGAGCGGCATCGAGGTACTGCAGGTCGATGCACAACAGTGCGACATG
Organism: Thioalkalivibrio nitratireducens DSM 14787; assembly: GCF_000321415.2. NCBI lineage: Bacteria > Pseudomonadati > Pseudomonadota > Gammaproteobacteria > Chromatiales > Ectothiorhodospiraceae > Thioalkalivibrio > Thioalkalivibrio nitratireducens. The sequence continues at coordinate 3,887,653 of NC_019902.2, forward strand.
GTGGCGCGCAAGCTCCTCGCGCAGCAGGCGGGTCGAGATCAGGCTGCCGCGGTACTGATCGCGCAGTGGATCGAGTGCGTCGAAATCGGTGATCCTGGTGATCTTGTCGGTCATGGGATCCTCCCGTCAGTCTCGAGCCGCCAGCGCCAGCACGCTGCGCAGCATCAGGTTAGCGCCGGCCTCGATGTCTTCCCAGTTCGTCCACTCGCCCGCGGAATGACTGCGGCCCTCGATACTGGGTACGAAAATCATCCCGGTGCGCGCGACCGAAGTCATGCTCTGAGCATCATGGGCCGCCCCGCTGGCCATGCACAGGTACGACTGCCCCATCGCCTCCGCCTCGCGGCTGATCAGTTCGACCAACCCCGGATCACATTTCGCCGGCGGAATCTCGGAGAGCACGTCGAACTCGAACATCAGGTCGCGGCGGCGCGCAATACTGGAGAGCGTCCGCCGGCAGGCATCCGACAGCGCCTTCAGTACCCGGTCGTCGGTGTCGCGAACCTCCAGCGAGAAGGTCGCGAGGCCGGGAATCGTGTTCGCGGCGCCCGGTTTCAGCTCCACCCGCCCGATGGTCGCCCGACTGTTCGGACCGCCGTGCTCCTCGAGGATGCGGTGGATCTCGCCGCCGAATTCGGCCAGACCCTGGAACGCGTCGATGCGCATGTCCATCGGCGTGGTGCCGGCATGGTTGGCCTGGCCCTTCAGGCGCACCTCCCACTTGAACAGGCCGGTGATCGCCTCAACCACGCCAATGCCGATCCGCCGCCGGTCCAACACCGGTCCCTGCTCGATGTGCAGTTCGAGGAATGCGTGGATGCTGTTCGGGTCGCGGCGAGCGCCCAGCGCCTCGTTCGCGTCCAGGCCCCAGCCGGCCATGGCATCCACCAGCGTGGTCCCCTCGAGATCCCGGGCCCCGTGGATCCGTTCCGGTGTCAGCTGCCCGGCCATCGCCTGGGATCCGAACAGCCCCCCGAATCGCCCCTCCTCGTCGGTGAAGTCGATGACCTCGAGAGGGAAACGCAGCGGGATGGCGCGTTCCTTCACCGTACGCAGGACCTCGAGCCCGACCAGCACCCCGAGCGCCCCGTCCAGCGGTCCACCGCCGGGCACGGTGTCCAGATGGGATCCCATCACTACCGCCGGGCGCTCACCATCGAACTCCAGCCGTCCATGAAGGTTTGCTGCACCATCCTGATGGACTTCGAGGCCGGCCACCGCGAGGCGTTGCCGGAACCAGTCCCGGCCCTGCCGATCGCACTCGGTGAACGCACGGCGATTGAGGCCGAATTCCGTGTCGCGGCCGACTTGTGCCAGATCCATCACGTCCTGCCGCAGCCGCTCCATGTTCACTCGTATTTCGGACATCGTGATTCCCGTTTACGGATTTCTGAACCGGCGGCGTACTGCGTTCGGCGAGTCATGCGCCGCCATCGAAGGGTTGCAGGCCTGCGGTCGGTTCGGCGGACGCCATGCGCCCTACCAGGACGTGCAGAGAGGCGTCGAGTGCCTCCAGCTCAACCGGATCCAGCGCGTGCAGCGCACGGTTCAACTCGCCCTGGGGTGCAGCCGGCGCCCGGTCCAGCAGTGCCTCCCCCGCCGGGGTGACGAACAGGCGCACGATACGCTGATCGCGCTTGCGCCGCAGGCGTTCGACCAACCCGGCATGTTCCAGCTTGTCCAGCAGGTTCGATGTGGTCGACGGATGCACCGATAGACGCTGCGAGAGATCGCTGACATTCAGCCCGGGGCAGCCTCGCACTTCCCACAGCGCCCACAGTTGCGCCGCACTGATGCCGCAGGAACGTTGCACGCTGCGGGAATGGCCCTGCAACGCGCGGATGATCACCCGCAACTGCCGGATGACCGAACGCACGGTCTCGGTCCGGTCGGCATCGGGCGTCGGCGGAGTGCTACGAGCTCTGGACATTACGATACCACCCCCGACTCAAGCCTCGTGCCTCACATCCGGAGGCTTGCAGCGCACCGCGTGCTCACGGTGGCACGCGCCGGCGATGGTGCTGCAAGGGGTCAAGGCATGCATGGCTCGACGGTGATTCGATTCCCTGAACGTTGGGTACGGTCGGCGGCTGGCCTTCGCCCGGCAGAACCTTCCTTACCTGACGACAGATGTCCCTGCCGGGAGTTCGGGCCGGGCGCCCCGGGAGAGGTTCGACCGGTTCCGGGCAGCCGCCCGCCGGGTGTCGGTCTGTTGTCCAGGAGACGGACCGGTATTTTTGTGCAAAAATACCGGCCGTGCAACCCCGCAGCCAACCTCAGGGCCACGGGCCGTGCGAGCATTGGCCGGAGGATCACGCCTCCATGCCCGACCTGGGGCCTGTCGCAACGGGATGCGTGACGCCCTGGCGCCGGGGGGAAACGGAGTGCCGTGTAGATCGCCCGCGCAATGCGCGGAGGCGTGCTGGGGGCACCGCCTGCGCGCAACAAGATGGCGTTTGGAACCGAACCAGAGGGAAAACCGAATGAACAAGAAGATCCTCGCGGCGCTGGCCGCCGCTTCGCTGTTTCCCCCGGGCATGGCAGGTGCCGACAACGGCGCCGGCGGCCCCAACTTCAGCTTCTATGGGTCGCTGCGAATCCACAGCGAGCACGTACGCCCCGACAACCGGGACGAGGCGGCCGGCGGCCTGGACTCGTACAGCGCCCTGCGCGACGCCTATTCGCGGCTGGGGGTCACCGCAGACTGGGCGCTGAACCCCGGGTTGGAGGTCTTCGGTCAGCTGGAACTGCCGGTCGATACGGCCAACCTGAAGATCCAGGATCCGTACGATCAGGGTGGCTTCGGGCGCTCCGACGAGGAAAACGTGCGGGTCGCACTGATCGGATTGCGGAGCGACTTCGGCACGCTGCAGTTCGGCCAGCAGTGGATGCCGTACTACAACGCGATCTCCTACCCGGTCGACATGTTCAGTACCTATTACAGCGGGTTTGCAACCTACGCGGTCTTTCGGGTTCGCGACACCGTGGCATATTACAGCCCGGATTTCCACGGGTTGTCGTTTGCCGCCTCGTATTCGGACAAGCGCGGAAACGTCAAGTCGACGTCGCGCATCGACGACAGCCGCACACAGCTGACCGCAACCTACTCGTTCGGAGACACCACCGTGTCGGCCGGGCTCGACGACCGGGGCAGCCCGGTCGGTGACCGGGACCGGATCTGGGGCCTGGCCGCGGCCCACCAGCTCGGGGACCTCTACCTCGCGGCCAAGTACGAACGCTTCGATTCCGACAACGACAGCCCCGGGGCCTTCAATCGCGACGGCAATGAAGCCTTCAACGTCTTCGCCAGTTACACGCGCGACAAGAACACGTTCAAGATCATGCTCGCCGATGTCGAGAATTACGGCGATACCGTCGTCCATCTGGGCGTCGATCATCGTGTCAACGATGCCCTGACCCTGTTCGCCGAGTATTACTACGAGGAAAGCACCGCAGCGATCACCACCAAGCGCGGTGGCCTCGGCGATTTTCCGGCAGGCGCGAACGGCGGACAGGTGCTCGCGGCAGGGCTTCGCTACGACTTCTGAAGGCGGGGCGCCGAACCGGGCCGCACGCCTGCGCGGCCCGGCGGCTCCGGCAGGCACGGGCGCCCTTTAACCCGTGCTTGAGCCACGCACGCCGGCGGTCGCTTCCGGACGGCGAGGCGCGCGCGGCCGCAGCACGCGGTGGCTTCGGGTGCCCCGTTGAACCCAGACAAGGGAGGATTCCCGGTGAACGACGACAAGATCGAAACCAAGGTCGAGGAAATCGCGCAACGCTACGAGACCGACTACGAGATCGGCCAGCAGAACATCAACCCGCTGGGCCTGGACTTGCACAATCCGGTGTTCGTGGTCAGCTCGCTGCTGATCCTGGTGTTCGTGGTGGGATCGCTGATCTTCCCCGAGCAGGCCAATGAAGCCCTCGGCGCGACCCGCGTCTGGATCGGCGACACCTTCGACTGGCTGTTCCTCTCGGCCGGGAACTTATTCGTGCTCTTCTGCCTGGCGCTGATCGTGCTCCCTGTAGGCAGCATCCGCATCGGCGGTGCCGACGCGACCCCGGACTACTCGGTGCTGTCGTGGTTCGCGATGCTGTTCGCCGCGGGCATGGGCATCGGGCTGATGTTCTGGAGTGTCGCCGAACCCGTTGCGTACTTCACCGAATGGTTCGGCACGCCGCTGAACATCGAGGGGGGCACCGAGGAGGCGAAGGCGGCCGCCCTTGGCGCGACGATGTACCACTGGGGCCTGCATCCCTGGGCGATCTACGCGGTCGTCGGCCTGTCCCTGGCGTTTTTCGCGTACAACAAGGGCCTGCCGCTGACGATCCGCTCGACGTTCTACCCGCTGCTGGGCGACCGCGTCTGGGGGCCGTTTGGTCACGTGATCGATACCCTCGCGGTACTGGCGACGATGTTCGGGCTGGCCACCTCGCTGGGGCTCGGCGCCCAGCAGGCCGCGGGAGGCCTGGAATTCCTGTTCGGCATCGACGGCGGGCTGAACACGCAAATCGCGATCATCGTGGTGGTCACGGTGATCGCGCTGATCTCGGTGATCCGCGGAATCGACGGCGGCGTGAAGGTGCTGAGCAACATCAACCTGAGCATGGCCCTGCTGCTCCTGATCTTCGTGATGATCGCCGGGGCTTTCGTCGCGTTCCTTTCGAATATCGGGACGACCGTTTCCGCCTATGCGCAGTACATGCTGCCGCTCAGCAATCCCGTCGGCCGCGAGGACGACACGTTCTATCACGGCTGGACCATCTTCTTCTGGGCCTGGTGGATCTCCTGGTCGCCGTTCGTCGGCATGTTCATCGCGCGGATCTCCCGGGGCCGCACGGTACGCCAGTTCGTGACCGCGGTGTTGCTGGTACCGACGGTGGTCACGATCATCTGGATGAGCGCCTTCGGGGGCAGCGGGATCGATCAGGCCTCGGCCGGAATCGGCGCATTGGCCGACGGGATCAGCGACTCGTCTCTGGCCCTGTTCCAGATGCTCGAGAACCTGCCGTTCACGGCCATCACCTCGTTCCTCGCGATCGTGCTGGTGCTGATCTTCTTCGTGACCTCGTCCGACTCCGGCTCGCTGGTCATCGACAGCATCACCTCCGGGGGCAAAACCGACTCACCCCAGTCACAGCGCATCTTCTGGGCGACCATCGAGGGCCTCGTGGCCGGTGTCCTGCTGGCGGTGGGCGGCGTCGCGGCGCTGCAGGCGCTGCAGGCCGGCGCGGTGAGCACCGGCCTGCCGTTCGTGGTGGTGCTGCTGCTGATGTGCGTGAGCCTGGCGATCGGTCTGCACCACGAGCGGATCCTGTTGAAGTTCGCGCCCGACAAGGCGGCTTGAACCACCACGGCACCGACTCCGCAGCGATCCGGGCCGCCATGCAGGCCGTCTGCAGCGGCGGCTCGGCGGGCAGACCGCGGCCGCATCCGGGCACTGCTGCTGCCGGCGGTGGCTTCGCTCGAGTCTTGCTGCTCGACGCAGCGCCGGCTACCCTGCGCCGCGAGTGCCCGGTAGCGGGCCGGTCGGCGAATGGGGAGGGTACGGGAGATGGCGAAAGGGCTCGGAGCGAGACTGCAAGCGGCAGCACAGCGGGTGCTGCAGGGAGACCTCCCACTGGATCCCACCCGCTACGACGACCCGGTGGCGGAGCAGACCGACTGGACCCCGATCGGCGGCAGCAGCGCGAACTTCCGCACCCACCGGCTGCGCGAGGTCGAGCAGGGCAGGCTGGAGTTCCGCACCACCTTGGGGGCCAAGCTGTTCTGGATGATCTTCGCGGCGATCGGGCTGGGGCTGCTCGCAGTCTTCTACGGCAACGGGCTTCAGGCGGAAGGCTTCGAATGGAACCCGGACATGCTGGGCGTCACCGCGTTCGGGCTGGTATTCGCGGCGGTCGGGTTCGGCGGCCTGTACTTCTCGTCGGCGCCGATCGTGTTCGACCTGCGCCGCGGCCTGTTCTGGAAAGGCCGCAAGGCGCCGGGGCGAGTCGCGGACCGGCGCAGGCTCAAGCACTTCGCGGAACTGAACGACGTCCATGCGCTGCAATTGCTTCGCACCTGGAGCACCGGGAAGAACCGCCGCAGGGTCTATGAACTGAACCTCGTGCTGAAGGATGGCGAGCGGGTGCCGGTGCTGCGGCACGGCGGCAGTCTCGCCGCCCTGCGCGCGGAGGCGGAACAAGTCGCCCGGCTGCTCGACCGGCCGCTGTGGGACGCGACCCGCTGACGCGCGACGCCTCCGGCGTCCGACAGGCCACCCGGCGCCGGGGCCGTTACGTGCAGGATCGGGCAGCGGCAACCGCTGCCGCCGCACCTCATCCGGCGGAAAGGGTCCGCGACGGGTTACGCCCCCCCCTGTAGCCGCGTTCTCAAACCGGGGAATCGCGGCCGGGCTGGCGGATCCGATCGGGGTGGGCGAGGCGACCCAGCAATACGGCGAGCAGGATCGCCGGCAGGCCGATCACCGCCGACGAGATGAAGAACCAGAACCAGCCGATGTGTGCCGCCAAGAGCCCGGTGAACCCGCCGAGGAATTGCCCCGGCAGCGTCATGATCGAACTGAACAGCGCGTACTGCGTGGCCGTGTAAGCGGTGTTGGTCAGGCTCGACAGGTAGGCGATGAACACCGAGATCGCGAGCCCGCCGCTGATGTTGTCGGCCATGATCGCGAATACCAGGCCGTAGGTCTGCGGGCCGAGGGTCGCCAGCCAGGAGAAGGTCAGGTTGGTCAGCGGCGCCAGGATCGCGGTCGCGATCAGCATGCGCAGGATGCCGAAGCGCATGACCAGTAGCCCGCCGATCGCGGCCCCGGTCAGCGTCATCGCCAGCCCGAAGGCCGCCGCGACATTCGCGATCTCGGTCTTGCTGAAACCGAGATCCAGATAGAACGGGTTCGCCATCACGCCCATGAAGATGTCGCTGATACGGAAGGTTGCGATGAACAGCAGGATCGCGATCGCCACCAGCCCGAAGCGCTGCCAGAAGTCCGCGAACGGCCCGACGACCGCACCAATGAACCAGGCGGTCAGGTCCCGGCGCCAGCCGCGGTGGCGGGTGCGGTCCAGGTAGTCGATCACGCGCTGCTCGAGACGCCGGGTCCGGGTGTCGACCCCGACCTCGGGCTCGCGGATGATCAGCGTGGTCACGATGCCCACGGCCATCAGCGCGGCCATCGTGCCGTAGGCCAGGCTCCAGTCGCCCGCCGCGGCGAGGTGCAACGCGCCGGCGCCTGCCGCGAGCAGCGCAACCCGATAGCCGAAAACGTAGCTGGCGGCCATCGCGCCCTGGCGGTCGCGGCTGACCGCCTCGATCCGGTAGGCGTCGATCGCGATGTCCTGGGTCGCGGAACCGAACGCGGCCAGGATCGCCCATACCGCGACCAGCCACAGGTGCTCGCGCGGATCGGTGAAGGCGATCCCGGCCAGCGCCAGTGCAATCACTCCCTGTGCGAACAGCATCCAGGCCCGGCGGCGCCCAAACCAGCGGGTCAGCAGCGGCAGCGCCATGCGGTCCACGACCGGGGCCCAGAACACCTTGATGCTGTGGGCCATGCCTACCCAGCTGAGGAAACCGATCGCGGCCAGTTCGACCCCGAGATCGCGCAGCCAGGCGGTGAAGGTGCCCCCGACCAGCAACAGCGGCAGCCCCGCCGAGAAGCCGAGAAACAGCATCCCGATCACCCGCGGGTGGCCGTACACAGCGAACGCCGCGCCCCACCCGCGCCGGCCAGGGGCGTTCGGGGCTGCGGTCGTTTCAGTCATGCCGGTAATTCACCGTGGCGGGTCGATGCCGTCGGGAATGGGTTCCGCCCGACCCGCGTTGGAAACGGCTCCTTGTCGAGCGGCCGGGTATGTTCGACATCATCCGGCCGCGGCCGTCTCGGTCGTGTCGCGAACGGAGTCGAGTGCATGATCGTAGTCGATCCAGAACGGTGCATGATCGGAGAAGCGCTGCTCCTTGTAGATCACCGGGTCCCGTGCAGTCGCGGCAAGCGCCGGGGTCGCGATCTGGTAGTCGATGCGCCAGCCGACGTTCTTGGCCCAGGCTTGGCCCCGGTTGGACCACCAGGTGTACTGCTCGGGCCGTGGATCCAGGCTGCGGAACACGTCGACCAGCCCCAGCTCCCCGAACACCCGGTCCAGAAACGCACGCTCCTCGGGCAGGAAGCCGGAATTCTTCTGGTTCGGCTTCCAGTTCTTCAGGTCGATCTCGCGGTGGGCGATGTTCCAGTCACCGCAGATCAGCCATTGGCGCCCTTCACGTGCGCGCTCGGCGAGCCATGGCAGGAAGAAGTCCAGGAAGCGCCATTTCGATTCCTGGCGATGGTCTCCAGACGAGCCTGACGGCAGGTACAGCGACGCCACCGACAGGTTCCCGAAGCGCATTTCGACGTAGCGCCCCTCCTGGTCGGCCTCCTCGAAGCCGAGATGGGTGATCACCGCGTCGGGCCGGACACGGCTGTAGATGGCAACGCCGCTGTAGCCCCGCTTCTCGGCATCGACATAGGCACTGTGATAGCCGTCGGGGTGGAACACTGGGTCCGCGAGCTGCTCGATCTGCGCCTTGGTTTCCTGGATGCAGACGATGTCGGCCCCGGATTGGGGCAGCCAGTCGAAGAAACCCTTGCGCGCCGCGGCACGGATCCCGTTGGCATTGAGGCTGAGTACACGCATGGGCGCGCAAGATACCCGGGCCGGTGCCCACGGGGAAGACCTCGAACTCTCCACGCCTCGTTGCGCGCGCTCCTGCGCCAGCCGCCCGGGGCCGCTGCGGCGTGCGCACCGCCAACGGGGAGCACAGGCCGGGCCACGCGTGGCGGGTTCCTGCCGCCGCACGCGCGGACCACGCAAGCCCCGGCGTGCCCCGGAGGCCGCCGCGTGCCAGAATGACAGTTTTCCCGGGGTATCCCAGATGTCCGCGCAGGATTTCCTTGCCTACTGCCTGGAACGCAACGTGCTGCGTTTCGGCGAGTTCAGACTAAAATCGGGCCGTGTGAGCCCGTACTTCTTCAACGCCGGCCTGTTCGATCGCGGTTCGGACTTGGTGCGACTGGGACACCACTACGCAGAGGCGATCATGGCGTCCGGAGTCGAGTTCGACCTGATATTCGGCCCAGCGTACAAGGGCATCCCGCTCGCGGCGGCCACGGCGATGGCCTTGCATACCGAACACGGTCGCGACCTGCCCTGGGCGTTCAACCGCAAGGAAGCGAAGGATCACGGCGAGGGTGGAGCCCTCGTGGGCGCGCCGCTGGCCGGGCGGGTGCTGATCGTCGACGACGTGATCACCGCGGGCACGGCAATCCGGGAATCGGTGGCGATCATCCGCTCGGCGGGCGCCGAGCCGACCGCGGTCGCGATCGCGCTGGACCGCGAAGAGCGCGGACAGGGCGACCGCTCGGCGATTCAGGAGGTCGAGCAGGAACTCGGCCTCCAGGTCATCCGAGTCGCGCGCCTGACCGATCTGATCGCGATGCTCGAGGCTGATGGCCGCGACCCGGCACACGCCGAGGCCCTGAGCGCCTACCGCGATCGCTACGGGATCCGCGGCGGCTGAGGCGTCGGCGTGCCGCCCGGGCCACTGGTCTGCCCGGCCGGCCACGAGCCGACCCGCCTGCGCCGCGCCGCAAGCCCGCCCCGGCAGGGTCCGCGCGCGCCTATTCCCCGTGGCCGCGCTCGACCAGCCAGGCGCGCATCTGCTCGATCTCCTGCTCCTGCGCAGAGATGATTTCCTCGGCCAGCGCCCGGATCTCCTCGTCTTCGCCGAACTCCAGCACGACCCGGGCCATCTCGATCGCGCCGACGTGGTGCGGAATCATGCCTTTGACGAAGTCGACATCGGCATCGCCGGTGAAAGCGATGTTCATCTCGGCGTGCATGCGATCGTTCACCTCGCGGAAAGCACGCGTGGATGCAGGCTCTTCGTCGGCGGCCGTCGCGGCGTGGCCGTGATGGTCGTGGTGCGCGTGGTCGTGACCGTGGTTCGATGCGAACGCCGAACCTCCAAGGGCGAGCACCCCTGCAGCCAACGCGCTGGCGACAAGATGATTCGATGCGGACATGGGCTATCTCCTTGCGAAATGGTGTGTCCGAAACAGTAGACGCTGATCGCTGCACGATAATCCCGGACCGCGTTCGCCCTGGGGATATCACCCGCTGCCCCGGGGCGGGCAGCGCTCCCTGCCGCCGACCTGCGCGGATGGCTTCGGACCGGATTCTTGCAAAGGTCCGGTCGCTGCTATAGCGTGGCCGCATACGCATACAAGCTGGGGGTGCCGGCACCGGGCCGGCTGAGAGAGTCCCCTCGAACCTGATCCGGCTCGTACCGGCGGAGGGAAGCTTGCGAAATCCGCATACGCGGGATCGCGTTTCCTCTACAGGTCCAGCCCCGAGGAAACACGATGAGCGCCATCCCCGAAGATTTCATCCGCCGCACCGCGCAGGTTTCCAACGCCGTGACCCGGCCCTTCCCGAATTCCCGCAAGGTGTTCGTGCAGGGCACGCGCCCCGATCTTCGTGTGCCGATGCGCGAGGTCATCCAGCAACCGACGCACACCTCGACCGCAACCGAGGATAACCCGGCGATCACGATCTACGACACCTCCGGTCCGTACACGGACCCGTCGGCCGAAATCGACCTGCTGCGCGGTCTCCCGGCGGTGCGGACGGCCTGGATCAAGGAACGCGGCGACACATCGGTGCTCGACGGCCCGACCTCCGACTACGGCCGCAGCCGTGCCGCCGACCCGGCGTTGGCAGCCCTGCGGTTCGCGCACATCCGCGTGCCGCGGCGCGCGCTATCGGGCCGCAACGTGACCCAGATGCACTATGCCCGGCGCGGGATCGTGACCCCGGAGATGGAGTTCGTCGCGATCCGCGAGAACTGCCGTCTCGCCGAGATGCGTGCCGACCCGCGCTACACCCGCCTGCTGCGAAGCCATGCCGGCGAGGCCTTCGGCGCGCGTATCCCCGACGAGATCACGCCCGAGTTCGTACGCGCCGAGGTCGCCGCCGGACGCGCAATCATCCCCGCGAACATCAACCACCCGGAACTGGAACCGATGATCATCGGCCGCAACTTCCGGGTGAAGGTCAACACCAACATCGGCAACTCGGCCGTGACCTCGAGCATCGAGGAGGAAGTCGAGAAGCTCGTCTGGTCCGCGCGCTGGGGCGGCGATACGTTAATGGACCTGTCGACCGGCAGGAACATCCACGAGACGCGCGAATGGATCCTGCGCAACTCGCCGGTGCCGATCGGCACGGTGCCAATCTACCAAACATTGGAGAAGGTCGACGGCAAGGCCGAGGAACTGACCTGGGAACTCTTCCGGGACACGCTGATCGAGCAGGCGGAGCAGGGCGTGGACTACTTCACGATCCACGCTGGCGTGCGCCTGCCCTACGTGCCGCTGACGGCCGACCGGGTCACCGGCATCGTCTCGCGCGGCGGCTCGATCATGGCCAAGTGGTGCCTTGCCCATCACCGCGAGAACTTCCTGTACACGCGTTTCGCCGAGATCTGCGAGATCATGAAGGCCTACGACGTGTCGTTCTCGCTCGGCGACGGCCTGCGCCCGGGCTGCATCGCGGATGCGAACGACCGCGCGCAGTTCGCTGAACTCGAAACGCTCGGCGAACTGACCAGGATCGCCTGGGAGCACGACGTTCAGGTGATGATCGAGGGCCCGGGCCACGTGCCACTGCACAAGGTCAAGGAGAACGTCGACAAGGAACTCGCCGACTGCTACGAGGCGCCGTTTTACACCCTCGGGCCGCTGGTCACCGACATCGCGCCCGCCTACGACCACATTACCTCGGGCATCGGCGCCGCGAATATCGGCTGGTACGGCACCGCGATGCTCTGCTACGTGACGCCAAAGGAGCATCTCGGGCTGCCGAACCGCGAGGACGTGCGCGACGGCATCATCACCTACCGGATCGCCGCGCATGCGGCCGACCTCGCCAAGGGTTTCCCCGGCGCGCAGCTGCGCGACAACGCATTGTCGAAGGCGCGTTTCGAGTTCCGCTGGGAGGACCAGTTCAACTTGAGCCTGGATCCCGAGCGCGCGCGCGAGTACCACGACCAGACGCTGCCGAAGGAAGCGCACAAGGTCGCCCACTTCTGCTCGATGTGCGGCCCGAACTTCTGTTCGATGAAGATCACGCAGGACGTGCGCGATTACGCGGCGCGGCAGGGTCTGGACGAACACGAAGCGCTCGAGCGCGGCATGCAGGAAAAGGCCTCCGAATTCGTCGCGAAAGGCGGCGCACTCTACCGCGAGATCTGACAGCCTGCCTGCATACCCCCCGACGTTGCCTGCTGTCCCCAGCCTCCCTTCCGCTCGCGGCCGAGCGGCTGGGGGGTGAGTGCCCTACAGGCTGGTTGTGCACTTCTCGCCAGCCCATCCCCCGTCAATGGGGGATGGGCTGTCAGGGCGTATGGCCCAGCCAGAAGTCCAGCGAGCGGTCGAGGAACTCCTTCCAGGTCATGTAGTGCGATCCGTCGCAGGAGAAGGTCAGGCTGATCATGCCGTTGAACACGTTGATCGACGTGGATCGCAGGTAAACCGTCTCGTCGGCGAAACGCAGGCCTTTCAGCGTCTCCAGGATCGAACCAATCGCATCGGCCGGAATCAACCCGTTCTCGGGGTAGGTTCGCTTCGGGAACGCCAGGCAGGTATCGGGGTCGCTGAGCGCATCCTGGGTCAGGATGCGGTAGCGGTAGGGGTCATCCAGCGTCCAGACCGTGGCCCGGCTACTGGAGAAATGCAGCACGCACTGGAACACCCCGCGCTCGGTGAACAGCTCCTCGAGCACCGACAGCACCCCGTCGATGTCGCGGTCCAGCGCGCTTTCGACCCGGCTCTGCAGGAACACCGTGCCACGAATCGACGGGTCGCCCTTGATCTGGCGCCATTCCGTCGATTCCTCGTACAGCATGCCGCTGTGTGGCAGGTTGCGCAGGTCGAAATCCGCCCCCATGAAACCGAGCACGCGCCCGCCCGGGTCGCGAATCAGCTGCAGCGCGGTCATGCAGGGCCGGCGCCCGAGCAGGCTGATGAATGCCTCCGAGAGCAGGAAGCCGTCCGCGGGCACGACTTCCTTCATGTACGGACGCTGTGAACGGTCGCGGCCGAAATGCTCGGTCAGCAACCCGTCGTGGGAAATGTTGTCGCTGATCTGGATACCGTCGGTATTCAGCGCGTACAGGAACGTGCATTCGGGAAGATCCCGGATCCCGGCCAGCAGCACCCGGTCCAATGCCTCGCGGTTCGGCCAGACGCCGGGCAGGCGCTGCGCGATGCGCGTCAGCGGCGCATGCAGGTGCGCCTCCATCCGCCGCCGCTGTTCCTCCACCGTCGTTCGAAGCTTGTCCATTCGCCTGCCCTATGCCGTGTTACCGGGACATGGTATCTCCGCGCACCATCCGGGTCGCCTGCCCCGTTTCGGGTACTGGCGGCTCGGTAGCTTGATTCTATCGTTCATATATTCATTATTGACTTCCTCTACAAAGACTCCCCGGGTACAACTGTAGTCAAGAATACAGTCGGAGGAAGCGAAATGATCAAGACCGCCTCGTTCGGAATCGTGCATGTCTCGGTCGCGTTCGGCGTCGTCTACGTCCTCACCGGCAGCGTGGTGATCGGCGGCGCGGTGGCGCTGATCGAGCCGCTGGCGAACACCGTTGCATATCACTACCACGAAAAGGTGTGGGACCGGATCCGCCGGCGTCCCGCTACAGTCACGGGGGGAGGTGGCCATGTCCTCCAGGGCTGAAGCCGTAATGCCTGACTGGCCCGTTGAGGAGATCCGCGACGCTGGCGCCGCCGATCTCGAATCCGCGAACGCGGTGATCGAGGCAGCCGTCGGCACCTGGAACCTGCCCGAACGCGTGAAGCGCCTTGCGATGCCGTCGTACCGGTACTCGGTTGACGATCTAGATCATCTATCGCTGCGGGTGCTGCTAAACGGGGAGGCCGTGGTCGGCATCTCGGCCTGGGAACCCGCAGACCCGCGCGATTCCCCCCGGGGGGTCCGGTCGGCCATGCTGCTGCACGGGCTGTATGTCAGCCCTGCTCACCACCGGCAGGGCCTCGCGACCCGCCTGCTGGACGACGGGATCCGGCGCGCAGAGGAGGCACGGTACGAAGGCATCCTGGTGCGCGCCCAGGCCGAGGCCGAGGGCTTTTTCGTGCGGCGGGGGTTCAACCGGCTCCCGGTCCAGGATCCGGTGCGGGATTATGCGGCAAGGTACTGGAGGGCACTCGCCTGAAGCGCCGCGTCTGGTAATGTAGGGGGCTCCCCAACCGTTGCGAGGCATGCCGAATGAGTGATTCCAGGGAGTGTCGTGTCGCTGTGTTCAGCACCCAGAAATACGACCGCCTGTTCCTGACCCAGGCCGCGACCGACAGCAACGTCCAGTTCCATTTCCTCGAGCCCCGGCTCGAACCGGATACCGTGGTCCTGGCCCAGGGTGCGAACGCGATCTGCGCATTCGTGAACGACCGGCTCGACAGCGACGTGCTGGCCGCCCTGAAAGAATCGGGCATCGAGCTGGTGGCCCTGCGCTGCGCCGGCTTCAACAACGTGGACCTGAAGGCCGCCGAGACGCTCGGGGTCCGGGTCGCGCGGGTACCCGCCTATTCACCGAGCGCGGTCGCCGAGCACGCGGTGGCGTTGATCATGACGCTGAACCGCAAGACGCACCGCGCGTTCAACCGCGTCCGGGAAGGCAATTTCCTGCTCGACGGGTTGATGGGTTTCGACGTGAACGGCTGCACCGTGGGCATCGTCGGGACCGGGCGCATCGGACGCAGTTTCGCGCGCATCATGCAAGGCTTCGGCTGCGAGATCGTCGCCTTCGATCCGTACCCGGACCCGGAGGTGGAGGAGATGGGGATCGAGTACCTGCCCTGGGAAGGGTTTCTGAACCGCTCCGACATCATCAGCCTGCACTGCCCGCTGACCCCGGAAACCCATGCAATGATCGACGCGAAGGCCATCAGCCTGATGAAGCCCGGCGCGATGCTGATCAATACCAGTCGCGGCGCGATCGTCGACACTCATGCGGTGATCGAGGGCCTGAAGAGCGGCCGGATCGGCAGCCTGGGT
This sequence comes from Thioalkalivibrio nitratireducens DSM 14787, assembly GCF_000321415.2. Classification (NCBI taxonomy): domain Bacteria; kingdom Pseudomonadati; phylum Pseudomonadota; class Gammaproteobacteria; order Chromatiales; family Ectothiorhodospiraceae; genus Thioalkalivibrio; species Thioalkalivibrio nitratireducens. The sequence continues at coordinate 3,902,773 of NC_019902.2, forward strand.
CTGGACGTGTACGAGCAGGAGGAGAACCTGTTCTTCAAGGATCTCTCGGAAGAAGTGATCCAGGACGACGTGTTCCAGCGCCTTCTGACGTTCCCCAACGTGCTGATCACCGGGCACCAGGGCTTCCTGACCCGGCAGGCGATGGAGGAGATCGCCCGGACCACGGTCGAAAACCTGAGCTGCCTCGCCAACGACGAGCCGTGCCTGAACCGGCTGATCTAGCGGCTGGGTCTGGCGTTCTCTACCCGCTCACACGGGCGGGAGGAGCGCCGGGTGGGTCGACGGCCAGCTGCACTGCGGGGCATGCGCCCCCCCTTCCCCAGCCCGTCTCCCGCGTGCGGGAGAGGGGGTTCGCCCGGAGATCAGGCGGGCTTGCGGCGGATCGCGAGCGTTCCGGCCGCGTTCCGGCCGCCCCGCGGGGCGTAGGGCTTGGCCGCGGCCGGGCCGCGGCCCGGCGTCCTGCCGGAACCCGCCCAGGCACGAGGCTTGCGCTTCGCGGGGGCCTCGCCGCCCTTCGCGCGGGCGGGCTTGGGCGCGCGGGCAGGGTGGCGCTCGCTACCGGCGCCGGCCGGCGAACGGGCGCCGGTCACGCCGATGCGCTCGCCCGCGAGTTCCGGCGTTTCCAGGGTGAGTTCCAGCCGGCGCTGCGCGACATGGATGCGGCCCAGGCGGCGCACCGCCGAATCCTTCAGGGCGGCGGGAAGGTCCACATGACTGTAATGATCCATCAGGCCGATCCGGCCGATGTCGCACCCGGACAGCCCGCCTTCGTGCGTCAGCGCACCGACGATCTCTCGGGCGCCGATACCGTCGCGGCGACCCACGGGCATGTAGTAGCGCACGCGGTCCTCATCCGGGGCGCGGCGGTCGGTGCGCTTGCGATTGCCGGGGTCGAACCCGCGATCGCCAGCGCTGCCGCGGTTACGCCGCGCGTCGGCGCGAGCGCGCGGTGACGCACTCTCCCGGGCAGCCGCCGCGAGCGGATCCGGCTCCCGGTGGTCGGGGGCCAGCAGCGGGGTCAGCTCGGTAGCCAGCGCCAACAGCGCGCCGGCGAGATCTCGCTCCGACGCGTTGCAGCGTGCCAGCAGGGCATCGACCAGCTCGCCGTGGCGTTGCGAATGCCCGGATGCGAGCAGCGACTCGATCCGACCAGCGAAGCGCGCCTGCCGACTGCTTGCGACGGCCTCGAGGTCGGGCACCGGCAGCGGCCGGACCGGTTTGCGGGTCAGCGTCTCGATCTCGCGCAGCATGCGCCGCCGGCGCGGCTCCAGGAACAGGATCGCGCGGCCTTTGCGGCCGGCGCGACCGGTGCGGCCGATCCGGTGCACGTAGGCCTCGGCGTCTCCCGGGGCGTCGTAGTTGAACACGTGGCTGATGCGCGGCACGTCGATCCCACGGGCTGCGACGTCGGTCGCGACGATCACGTCGATGCGGCCGTCGCGCAGCTCGGCAACGACCCGTTCGCGCTCCTTCTGTTCCATGTCACCGTTCAGCGCGGACACCGCGTGCCCGCGGGCGGCGAGCGCGTCGGCGATCTCCAGCGTCGCCGCCTTGGTCCGCGCGAACACGATCGCCGCATCGCGGTCCGGCTCGACCTCCAGCAGCCGCGCGAGGGCCTCGAGCTTGTGGCGCCCATCGACCAGGCAGTAGCCCTGGTCGATGTCGGCCCCCGCCTCGTTACCGGCGCCGATGCGGATCTCCTCGGGTTCGCGCAGGTGGCGATGCGCGATGCGCCGGATCGGCGCCGGCATCGTCGCCGAGAACAGCGCTGTCTGGCGTTCGGCCGGGGTTTGCTCGAGGATCCACTCGATGTCCTCGATGAAGCCCATCCGGAGCATCTCGTCGGCCTCGTCGAGCACCACCAGCCGCAGCCCTTCGAGCGCCAGCGTACCGCGCTTGATGTGGTCGACCACGCGCCCCGGGGTTCCGACGACGATCTTCGGGCCCTCGCGCAGGCGGCGCAGCTGCGCGCCCATCGGCTGTCCGCCGTAGACCGGGAGGATGTCGATCCCGCCGATCCCTTCGGCAAAGCCACCGAGTGCCGCGGCCACCTGGTTCGCCAGTTCGCGCGTGGGTGTCAGTACCAGCGCCTGGACGCGGCGCTCGCCGGCGTCGACGCGCTCGATCAACGGCAGGCCGAATGCGCCGGTCTTGCCGGTGCCGGTCTGAGCCTCGCCCAGCACGTCGCGGCCGCTCAGCAGGGCCGGGATACACGCCGCCTGGACCGGCGTGGGTTGCTGGAAGCCCAGGCGCTCGACGGCGAGCGCCAGCGGCCCGGACAGGCCGAGCTCGGAAAAAGATGGGGAATGCGGCATTCGGATTACTCGGGGATGGCCGATCGCAGACCGGCGATTGGGCGCGCTGCGCCAAACAGCACAGTATACATGAACGAACCGCGTCGAGTCCGCATTTTCCCGGACCTATGTCGGCGACCGGGGCCAATCTCACGGCGGAACGGTGGATGACGGCCTTCGGCCTCTTCCGCCCTACCGTTCGTTCACCGCCGGAAGCAGCCCCAGACGGTCATCGTGCATCGTGCATCGTGCATCGTGCATCGTGATTGTCACCGATGCTCCGCCATTTGGAACGGACCTTCTCGAAACCACCGTCATCGCGAGAAGCGAAGCCTTAGCGTGAAAATACGCCGCCCTAGAATCGTATGTCTCTGATTTATAATCGTATTTTCATCCTTCGGGGTGCCTCGCGGCCGAGGGCATGACAGTTAGCGTGAAAATCGCGCGCAGCGCGTACGAACCCTCCTCTCCTGCTTGCGGGAGAAGGATGGGGAGAAAGACGACCGACCCAGCGCGGTGCCGTACTCGCTGCGGAGGCTGCGTGATCATCAAGTCGTGCATTCGGCAGCGGGGGTTCAATCCAGGTGATACGACGCGATCCGCTCGACCTCGTTCTTCGAGCCGAGCACCACCGGCACGCGCTGGTGGATGCCCTCGGGCCGCATCGTCAGGATCCGCTCGCGGCCGGTGGTGCTGGCTCCCCCGGCCTGTTCGATGATCAGGCTCATCGGGTTGGCTTCGTACATCAGACGCAGCTTGCCGCCCTGGCCTTTCGTCTTCAGCTTCTCGTCGAGTGGATACAGAAACACACCGCCGCGCGTCAGGATGCGGTGCACCTCGGCGACCATGGACGCGACCCAGCGCATGTTGAAGTCCTTGCCGCGCGGACCTTCGCTGCCGGCCAGGCACTCGTCCACGTAGCGCTGGACCGGGGCCTCCCAGAACCGGCTGTTGGACGCGTTGATCGCGAACTCGGCGGTGTCCTCCGGGATCTGCACGTTCTCGTGGGTCAGCAGGAACTCGCCGAAATCCTTGTCCAGCGTGAACATCTGCGCGCCGCGATCGCGGGTGGCGAAGACCATCATCGTCGACGGCCCGTACAGGCAGTAGCCGGCAGCGCATTGTTCCGCACCGGGCTTCAGGAAATCCTCGGTGGTCGGTTGCACAACCCCCGGCGGCGCCTTGATGATCGAGAAAATCGTGCCTACCGACACGTTCACGTCGATGTTGGACGAGCCGTCCAGCGGGTCGAAGAGCACCAGGTAGTGGCCGCGCGGCGCGTCCGCCGGCAACTGGTAGATCTCATCCATCTCCTCCGACGCCAACCCGGCAACGTGGCCATTGTGGGCCAGCGCCTCGATGAACACCTCGTTGGTGATCACGTCGAGCTTCTTCTGGGTCTCGCCCTGCACGTTCTCGGAGCCCGCCGAGCCGAGCACACCGATCAGGTCGCCCTTGTTCACGAGATCCGAGATCTTCTTGCAGGCGACCGCGATGTCGTTCAGCAAACCAGTGAATTCTCCGGTTGCGCCCTGGATCTGGCGCTGGGTCTCGATGATGTAGTTCGTCAGTGTAGTGCCGATGTGCATGATCTGGTTCCTGGTTGGTCGGATGAGAGTCTGCGGCCATGCCGCTGTATGGGCTGTGCGGTCCGGATGCAGGCATGCGGACATCGGCGCTGCGATCGCAAATCCGCCGGAGCACCCCGGTTTGCATGGCGGACCGATGGGACACAAAATCGGCATCCGGCGTCCGCGCCGACCGGCATCCTGCAGCAAACGCGGCCCGCGAGCGCCCGCTCCGGGGCGCCACCGGGCTGGACCCGGCCACAAGTTCGCCACATGTTAGCAAAAGCTGTGCAGCAATCCCGCAGGTACCGTGTCTGTATGGGTATCGTGCCGGGTCTGCGCCGCGTCACCAGGGGGAGGGATCGATGCCCAAAAATGCACTGTATGCACAGTCCGGAGGGGTCACCGCGGTGATCAATGCCAGCGCCTGCGGCGTGATCGATGCGGTGCGCGCGCATCCGGCGCACTTCGGTACCTGCTTCGCCGCGCGCGACGGGATCCTCGGAGTGCTCCGCGAAGAAATCATCGATCTCGACCAGGAAGACCCGCTGACGCTGGCCGCGCTGCGCCATACGCCCGGAGGGGCGTTCGGTTCCTGCCGCTTCGATCTCGGAGACCCCGAGCGCGATCCGCGCCAGTACCAGCGCCTAGTCGAGGTCTTCCGTGCCCACGACATCGGCTATTTCTTCTACAACGGCGGTGGCGGCTCGATGGACACCGCACTGAAAGTCGCACGGATCGGCGAGCTGATGGGGTATCCGATCACAGCGGTCGGGGTGCCGAAAACGATCGACAACGACCTCGACGCGACCGATACCAGTCCCGGCTTCGGATCCGCCGCGAAATTCATCGCAACGGTGGTGCGCGAAGCCAGCCTCGACGTGGAATCGATGCACACCAGCTCCACCCGCGTATTCCTGCTCGAGGTCATGGGACGCCACGCGGGCTGGCTGGCCGCGGCGGCGGCACTGGCCCAGGAATACGACGGTCAGCCACCGATGCTGATCCTGTTCGCCGAGGTGCCCTTCGACCAGACGGATTTTCTGCGTCATCTGCACCTGGCGATCGAGCGCCACGGGTACTGCGTGGTGGTGGTCTCGGAAGGCCTGAAGGAACCCGACGGTACGCTGTTCGCGGTCGCGCAGAGCCACGATGTCTATGCCTACACGCAGCTCGGCGGCGCCGCCCCTCGCCTCGCCGACCTGATCAAGAGGGAGACGGGCCGCAAACTACACTGGTCGGTGGTCGACTACATCCAGCGCGCGGCCCGCCACCTGGCTTCGAAGGTCGACGTGGAGCAGGCCTACGCAGTCGGCAAGGCGGCGGTGGAGGGCGTCGTTGCCGGACACCGCAGCTTCATGCCAGTCATCCGCCGCCAGACCAGTGTGCCGTATCGCTGGAGCATCGGCCGCGTGCCACTCGAGCGCGTTGCGAACATCGAGCGAAGCATGCCGCGCGAATTCATTTCGCCGGACGGATACGGCATCACCCAGGCCTGTCGCGATTACCTGCGACCGCTGATCGACGGCGAGGACTGTCCGCCGTTCGAAAACGGGCTGCCCTGCTACCCCCGAATCCGCGGCGTGCTGCGCCCGAAACGCTGTCCTGAGTTCATGATTGGGACCGACTGAGACCCACATTCGAACCCGCACGACACGGTGATGCAGTTCCGGCAACCGGCGGCGCGAGTGTTGTATAAGGACATTCGGGGGCACACGCGCGACGATCCGGGCGTGGCCTGGCAACCTACCGTGGAGGGTATCCAATGACGACCCCTGGAAGATGGTGCTCGCGGCTGCTGGTTCTGTGCTGCACGCTGTTCCTGACCTCGCTTCCGGCTACGCCGGTGCTGGCCGGGATGCTCGACACCGATGCACTGATCGCGGCCGCCGGTGCGGAATCGGCCCGCGCAGCACTGGTGCAGAGGCTGGACTCGCAGGAACTCGGATCGGCGCTCGCGCGCCTGGGCGTGGATCCGGCCGATGCCCGGGCCCGTGTCGCGAGGCTGACGGACGCCGAAGCGGCCGAACTCCACGCACGGCTTGACGCGATCCCGGTCGGGGCCGGTGCGCTCGAGACCGTACTGATCGTACTCCTCGTTTTCGTGATCACCGACGCGCTCGGCATCACCGATGTCTTCAGCTTCGTGCGCCCGGCCCGCTGAACCATGAGACGTCGCGGACCCCGGATCCGCCGGGCCGGGCCGGCGATGCCGGTATGGCTGCTGCTCGCGGCGCTCGCCGCGGGATGTGCGAGCGCACCGCAGAGCACACGTATCCAGCACGATGTTCCCGCCGACCTGCCGCCGCGCGTGGAACTGACCGCGACCCCGTTCTTCCCCCAGCAGGAGTATCAGTGCGGTCCGGCCGCGCTCGCGACGGTACTGACAGCAGAGGACATCGAGGTCCTGCCGGACGATCTGGTGGCCGAGGTCTATGTCCCCGAACGCAGGGGCAGCCTGCAGGCCGAAATGCGGGCCGCCGCGAGGGCACGCGGCCTGGTCGCCTATCGGCTGCGGCCCGAACTGGACGACTTGCTCGCGGAGATCGCGGCAGGGCGGCCCGTGGTCGTGTTCCAGAACCTTGGCCTAGGTTTCGCACCGCGCTGGCATTATGCGGTGGTCATCGGGTACGACCTCGAGGCCGGGCAGATCGTGCTGCGCAGCGGCACGATCGAACGCCATGTCAACGCGCTGCCGCGTTTCGAACGGACCTGGGCCCGGGGCGACCACTGGGCGTTCGTGGCCGTGCCGCCGGACCGGCTGCCCGCGAGCGCCGAACCGCTGCGCTGGCTAAGCGCGGTGAACGAACTGGAGCAGACCGGAATGCTGGAGCCGGCCCGAACCGGTTACGAGACCGCGATCCGCCACTGGCCCGGGCAGCCGATCGGCTATATCGGCCTCGCGAACACGCAGTTCGCCGCTGGCGACTTCCCGGGAGCGGAGGACGCGCTGCACGCGCTGCTGGAAACGCAGCCCGGGCGCCATGAGGTCTGGAACAATCTGGCGCACGTGCTGGTCGCGCGCCAGTGCGGCCCGCTCGCCCGGCAAGCGGCTGCCTGTGCCAGCCGACTGGCACCGCAGTCCGAGACCTACCAGCGCACCGTGCGCACGGCTGCCGGTGCCGCCGCATCCGGTACCGCGTGCCGGCCGCTGCCATCGTGTCCCGCGGAGACAGAAGCCGCGCCGGGCGACGTCCGCCCCTGAATCCCCTGACTCGGCGCGCGACGGCCGGAACGCGTCTGCCGCGATTTGCGTTAAGCTTGAACCGAACCGACGATGCCTTCTCGATGAACCTGACCGCGATCTATCCCGGAACTTTCGATCCCATCACGCACGGCCATACCGACATCGTCCGGCGCGCGTCGCGCCTGTTCGGGCGCATTGTCGTGGCGGTTGCGGAAAGCCCGGCGAAACATCCCGAACTGCCCCTGGACGCCCGGGTCGATCTTGCCCGGCGCGCGCTGGCGGGGCTTGCGAATGTCGAGGTCCGGGGGTTCGACATGCTGCTCGCCAGCTTCGCGCGCGAGCAGGGAGCCCACGTGATCCTGCGCGGACTGCGCGCGGTGTCGGACTTCGAGCACGAGTTCCAGCTCGCGGCGATGAACCGGCAACTGAACCCGGGGGTCGAGACGATGTTCCTGACGCCCTCCGAAGAATACAGCTTCGTGTCCTCCAGTCTGGTGCGGGAAATCGCCCGCCTGGGGGGAGACGTTTCAAACTTCGTCAGCCCGGCAGTCGATCGGGCCCTCGCCGAGCGTTATTCCGCCGCCTAAGCCGGCCCGGCGACGGAAAATCGAAGCGGAGATGCGCCCATGGCCCTGATCATTACCGACGAATGCATCAATTGTGATGTCTGTGAACCTGAATGCCCGAACGGCGCGATCTCGGCCGGAGACGAGATCTACGTGATCGACCCCGACCTGTGCACCGAATGCGTGGGCCACTACGACGAGCCCCAGTGCCAGCAGGTCTGCCCGGTCGACTGCATTCCGCTGGACCCGGACCGTCGGGAGTCCCGCGAAGAGCTGATGGCGAAATACGAGCGCCTCAGCGCCACCTGATCGCCTGAAGCGACATGTACCGCCGGACCGCCCGGCGCGCGCCTTGGATGCGCGTGCACGCCTGCGCCTGGATCGTGATGCTGCTGGCGTGGACGTCCGTCCACGCCGGGCCGGATCAGCACGCGGTGGCCACCGCGCACCCGCTAGCCACAAAAGCCGCAGAGACCGTATTCGCGGCAGGCGGCAACGCTTTCGACGCTGCGATCGCGGTGACCGCGGCGCTGGGGGTAGCCCAGCCGCAGGGATCGGGCCTCGGCGGGGGCGGGTTCTTCCTGCTGCACCATGCAGAGACCGGGCACGCGACGATGCTCGATGCCCGCGAGACCGCTCCGGCAGCAGCGCACCGGGATCTTTTCCTCGACGACACTGGAAAGCCGGTCCCCGGCCTGTCGCTCGACGGCGCGCTTGCCGCTGCGATCCCCGGAATGCCCGCGGCGCTGGTGCACCTCGCCGAGTACTACGGGCGCCTACCTCTCGGCGCAAGCCTCGCGCCGGCGATTCGTCTGGCGGAAGAAGGGGTGCCGGCCGGCCTGACCTACCTGCAGCTGGCCGCGTTCCGCCTGCAGGCGCTGCGCGCAGGCGCGGATGCGGCCGGAATCTTCCTCGAAGAGGGCGAACTACCCAACGAGGGTACCCGGATCGTGCAACCCGACCTCGCGCGCACGTTGCGGCGGCTGGCGGAGCATGGGCGCTCCGGCTTCTATGAAGGCGAGGTCGGCCAGCGGCTGGTCGAGGGCATCCGGGACGCGGGCGGAATCTGGACCCGCGACGATCTGGCGGGCTACCGGGTGGTCGAACGGCGGCCGGTAGTAGTGGAGCACCGAGGCGCGCGGATCGTGACCGCCGCTCCCCCGTCATCGGGCGGAATCGCGATCGGGCAGATCCTGAACATCGTGGCTGCGGCCGGGCCGGTCGACGATACCGCGCTGCGCACCCACCTGCTGATCGAAGCGATGCGCCGCGCCTACCGTGACCGCGCCTTGTACCTCGGGGACCCCGACCACGTGCACATCCCGCTGACCCGGCTGCTTTCCCCGGACTACGCAGCCGAACTGTATGCCGGGATCGACCCGGACCGGGCCACACCGAGCGCGGATCTGCCGCTGACAGGCGAGGCGCGACCGACGGCGACGACGCGAACGGCCCGGGAGAGCCGGCAGACCAGCCACTTTTCGGTGCTCGATGCCGATGGCAACCGGGTGTCCGGCACAATCACACTGAACTATCCCTTCGGTTCCGGCCTCGTCCCGCCCGGTACCGGCGTGCTGCTGAACAACGAGATGGACGATTTCGCGATCCGCCACGGCACCCCGAACGTATACGGCCTGATCGGGTTCGACGCGAATGCAGTCGGACCGGGCCGCCGGCCACTGTCCAGCATGAGCCCGACGTTCGTCGAGACCCCGGAGCGGATCGTGGTACTCGGCAGCCCGGGCGGAAGCCGGATCATCACGATCGTGCTGCAGGGTATCCTCGCCGCGCTGGAAGGCACCGACGCCGAGACCCTCGCAGCCGAGCCGCGGTTTCACCACCAGTACCTGCCCGACCGGGTCGAGTTCGAAACCGGCGCGTTCACTGCGTCGTTGCAGGTGTCCCTGGCCCGGCGCGGACACCGGATGGTGCCGCAGCTACGGCCCTTCGGCGACATGCAGGTGGTCGTCTGGGACCGGAGCGAGGGTCAGCTCGAGGCGGCATCGGATCCCCGCGGCGATGGCGCCGCCGGGGTCTTCGCTCGGCCCTGATCCGGACTCAGAAACGAGGGCGGTCGGTCGCCCAGGCGTACTGGCGCAGCCAGTTGCGGAGCACGCTCGGCAGGTAGTCCAGCGGACGGAAACGATGGATCAGCGTGTACATCGCCAACCGCTCGATCAGCAGATGCCTCAGGGCCAGCACGAAGCCCTCGTGCCATTCGCGGGCATCGATATCCTGCCCGGTGGCCCTGATCAGCGCCTCCCGGTGCCCGACAAGCAACGCATCCAGATGCCCGGGTGCAAGGGCCATGGGCGACGAGAAGCACAGCCATTCGGCCAGGTCGTGCTGTGGTATCCCCCGCGTCGCCAGTTCCCAGTCGTAGACACAAAGCCGCTGCCACCCGCCCCGGTCGCGCAGCACTGCGTTGCGGGGGTTGAAGTCGTTGTGGACGAGCGCGGCCGGCAGAGCCTGCAACCGCTGCCACCAGGTGTCCAGGCCCTTAATAATTTCCAGGTGCAGGCGCGGCAGGTTCGGGCCGCCCCAGCGTGCGAACCAGGGTGACGCGAAGTCGGCAAGTTCGTGCCACAGCGGCAGCATCTCCAGCATCCGTTCCGGGCTCCGGGGGGTACCGGTTCCAGGGGTCGCCGCAGGGGCCGGACCGCGACCAAACCCGATGGCATGGATAGCGCCAAATGCCTCGAGCAGCGCCGGCGCCACGACCGCCGGATCCCGGAGGCGCTGCCGACTGGCCGGATCCCGCGTTTCCGGCAGGCATTCGAGCAGCAACGCCCAGCGATCGTCGTTCACCCGCCGCTGCAGGCCGTAACAGCGGGGTAGATGACGCTGTAACCGTGGTTCGTTCAGTGCATACAGCTCCAGTTCCCTTTCGGTCGAACCCGCCAGCCCCAGATCCCCCTGGAAACGCTGGAAGAGTTGCCCGAGCGCGGGCCGACATAGGCCCGCGAGCGTGACGGTCAGCTCCTCCAGCTCGCATTCGCCGGATTTGACCTTCAGCACCAGTTGCCGCGCTGATGCGGCCGCGGCGCCCTCCCGAGGCGCGAGGTCCAGCCGCCACAGGGCGACTGAATCGGCCACCCGCGCAGACGCGATTTCGCTCAGGATGGCATCGTCGGAGTCGATGCGCTCGAGCCGCGCCTGCGGAAGCAGCCCGGGGTCGAAATCGGGCGCGTCGCGAGCAGTCCTGCGCCAGGGACCCTCGAGCACGCGTTCGACGCGGATGCTCGGCGGGGAACGCATCGGCTGGGCCGGGAGGACACCGAGCCGCCGGTACTGTGCGAAATACCGGTGCAGCAGCTCCGCTCCCAGCCGGGGCTCTTGCAGACCGAGCCGGTCCAGCAGGACCCGCGTTCGCGTGCCAGCGATGCGGCGCTGGCCGGCGGCGAGGTAGGACTCGTAGGGCCGGCCGGCCGTCGAGCCGGGCCGGCCGCGAATCATGAAGAATACCGCGGCCCAGCCCGGATCCGTCTGCCGGGTCACCAGGATCTGGTCGGGGAGGATCCGGTCGATCCCGGATACATCGAGCACAACCGCGGCGGTCCCGCAGACGCGCCCGCCACACGCCCCGGTGCCCGTCAGCGGCGCATCGGGCGTACCTGCATCGGTGACGGCAGAGCCGGCACTGGCCCGCCATGCCTCGCCGGCGGGCAGCACGAAGCTGTCGGGCGGACTCCAGCCCTGGCAAGCCTCCAGTTCCCGGCGCCGGGCCGCGATGCGCTCCTTCACGTCCGCGTCAACGGCGATGCGACCCTCCGCGAGCGCGATGGCCTCGTTCAGTTCGAGAAACAGCACGTCGTCCCGCCGCCCAAGCCACCCGCGTGCGACCAGGTGGTCTCCCAAGGCCAGCGCCACCAGCCGCAACCGGGTGTAAAGCAGCGCCTGCTTCATCCGCGCCCGTTCCCTGAGCCGGATCGACGCTTGGGCAGCGGCCAGAACCGGACCGAACGCGGCACGGCGCAGCCCGCGTAGACGCCCGCGCGCGCTCCGCGTCGCCCGTTGCCGTGCCAGCGCCTGGCGCCGGCTGATGTCGGCCGGCCCCTCACCCTCGAGCGCGGCATAGCTGCGCAGCAGCCGCAGCACCGGTAACGGATCCTCGCGCGGGGTCGGCTGCGTCAGGGTCAGCTCGCCCGAGTAGCGAAAGCCCCAGGTATCGAGATAATGTCGCAGGGAGGCGCGAAACGCCGCGAACTCGCCAGCTTCGACGCGTGCCAACAACGCCTCCGGTGGAGCCTCCAGCACGAGCTGCAAGAGCCCCGGATCCTGGCGCACCACCCGGGAAAGGTCCCAGAGCCGCTCGACCGGGACCGCGCTGGCCAAGCCGGGCAGACCTTTGAGCAGGTCGCCGGGTCCGATTCCGCTCCCGCGCAGCAGCAGCGAACGCAACGCGCCATAGCAAACCATCGCGGCGGTGTCCGACAGCGCCGCCGGGGTCCAGTGATCGAGCCGGATCGACCGGAACTCACGCAACAGCGCGGCCAATTCCCGCGCGGTCTTCCGCCCCAGGTCGTCCGGCGTGCTCGCAGCGGCATGGGCGTCCACGCGGTGCTCGAACCGGCGCAGACGGCGCCCGAGCCACAGCTAGCACGAGCACACGCGGGCCGCGACATTCAGGCGCTCCAGCAGCGCCTCGATGCGACCCTGCGCAACCCGAGCGGGCACGGGAAAACCGCGAGCTCCAGTAAACTGGTTGAAGAAGCGCGCCAGCCACGGCCCGCCCGGCGCCAGATGCAGCACCGTGTGAATGTTCGTCAGATTGGAGTAGAGCCGGCCGCCATGGCAGCCGACCAGCTGCTCCAGCGGTTCGTTCATCGCCTCAAGACGCCGTGGCGAGATCCCGAATGCCCGCCCGAGCCCCCGAAAGTACGCGGCATACCCGTGCGTAACGAAACTCCTCAGCAGCGGGCAGACCGGATCCGGAAAGTTCTCTGCAATATTCGCGTTGGTCCAGGCGACGGTCGGCCGCTCCGGAACACCCGCGGTGATCGGGCGTGCCTGAAGCAGATAGAGGTCACCAGCCGCGTCCACGCTCCACTCGATGTCCTGGGGCCCGTCGAACAGCGTCTCGATCCGGTCGGCCAGTGCCAGCAGGATGCGGCGGTGAGCCGGGGCTCCGGGATCCCACGGCAGATTGCGGTCGTGCGGGCGCTCCCTGACGGCCCGTCCGTCGTCGCGGTGGAGGGTCAGGCGCGCAGGGGTCAACTGCCCGGAAACCAGCCCCTCACCGAGCCCGGCGCAGTATTCGACGAGCACGCTGTCCGATTCGGGTTGCCGCGGATCGCGTGTGAACAGCACTCCCGAGACCGCCGCAAGGGCCTGGCGCTGGATCAGGACCGCCATGCCCTGTGGAGCGCGCCCCCGGTGCTGCACATATTGCAGAAGACGCTCGCCGAACAATGACGCCCAGACTCGACGCACCGCGACCGCGACTTCGTCCAGCGACTGGCAGTGGAGCACGGTGTCGAACTGACCGGCGAGGGATGCGTCCCGGCCATCCTCGCCGGGGGCGGAACTGCGCACTGCATACGCGGTGCCCGGATTCAGGCGTGCTTGCAGCGTGGCGGTCCGCTCCGGTTCCAGCGCGGCCGTCAGCAGGGCCTCACGGATTCGATATGCCTCGGAGCGTGCGGCTTCGGGATCAGCGCGACCGAGGCGTGCGAATACCGCGTCCGCCGCCGCAGCCAGCCCGAGGCGTTCGACCTGCCGGCGCAACACGTCGACGCCCAGGACCAGTCCGGGCAGCGTCGGGACACCCGCCGCCTGCAAGCGCGCCAGGTTTGCGGCCTTCGCGCCGTAGACCGCGGGGTCGGCCGCGTCGCGGAGTGCGCTGGCCACCTGCAGCTTCATGCCGCGCGTACCTTCAGGCCAAGCCGGTACATCAGCAGGCTGAAGCCGGCATGCAGCCCCGGGCCGAACAGCAGCACCCAGAGCCAGGTCGCGGCATGGACCGGCACCAGGAGGGTCAATGCCAGCAGCACGCGGACGACCGAATCCAGCTGGTCGATCGCGAAGGCGACGAAGCGCAGCCAACGCCGGTCCGGCGCGCGGCCCGGGGGAACGCCAAGCTGGCGTTTCAGAAAGGAGTTGGGCAACTCCGCCGCCATGAAAGCGACGCCGCAGCCGAATCCGAGTCCGGCGTATTCCAGCGGACCGAGTGGCCACCAGCCCGCCATTAGCGGTTCGGGTATGCGCTCGCGCAGCGATTCGAGCACCACGAACGCGGCCGCGGCAGCCGGCGGCAGCACCAGGAATCCGCAGACGCGCTTGTTGCCCCCGAACAGCCGCCGCCCCCGGAAGGTCAGGCCGCCATCGACGGGCCAGCCGCGTGCGCAGCCAGAGCACGTGCAGACCACCCGCGGCGCTCATCGTGACCAGCAGGAACAGCGCCTGGGAGAGCGGTTCGGCGTTCATGTGTGACCCGGGCTGTCGATCCCGTCCGCCGATCCTGTACAGGTCATCGGTAGGCCACCACCGAGGCTCAGGCGAACGAACGCCAGACCCAGTACACGATCAGCCCCACAGCAAGCATCGGCAGGAGCACGTAAAACACGCGTCCGGGCCTCGGTACCGGGATGTCGACGACGAATAGCAGCGCCAGCAAACCGAAGGCGAACGCGAGCACCCATGCAAAATCCGCCGTCGGCATTACGCCCTGCAACAGGAACAGCAGCGGAAACAGCAGGGCGGTGTACGTGACCGGCAGCCCGCGATGCTGGCCTGCCGGGTGTTCTGCACGCACGCTGAGCGTGTTGAAATGCGCCAGGCGAACCACGCCCGCGATCAGGAATACGCCCATTGCAGCGATTCCCGAACCCGAGGGCGGGACCGCGTGCAGCGCGATCACCACCGGGGTCACCACGAAGGACACCACGTCGCTGACGGTGTCGAGTTGTATTCCAAACGCGCGCGCGTAGTCGTTTCAGCGCAGACGCCGCGCGACCGCGCCGTCGAACAGGTCGGCCAACCCCGCGAGCATCAGCCCGACCAGCGCCAGTTCGATCCGCCCCACCGCCGCAAGCGCGATCGCGGCCCCGGCCATCAGTACGCCCGCGAGCGTGACCAGGCACGCGGGGTCATAGACTCCCAGGATCCAGGTAGTTGTACGGGTCCTTGCCGTGGGTATGTCTCCGTGCCTGCTGCCAGCCGGGCACACCGGCGTGATGCTACGAAAAAGGGCGGTCGCTGGGACCGCCCTTCGGCTAGCGCATTGCCCTCGGGGATCAGAAGTCGCCCGAGACCCCGGCCTCGACGATCTCGTAGATCACGTCGCGGACATGCTGCGCCAGCGGCTCGAGTTCGGGGCTCAGGTCGACGGCATGCAGCATCATGTCCATGTTCATCGTGGTGATCCAGCCCTGGCCCTCTTCATCCTCGACCACCGCAATGCGGCAGGGCAGGAAGCCGGAAAAGATGATGTCGTACTTGACCATCTCGTTTGCAATCAGCGCGTCGCAAAAGGCCAGGATACGCATGTAGGGCACATCCTCTTCACCCATGGCCTCGACCTGCTCGGACAGCGGCAGATCGGCGACCATCATGAAGTTGAGCAGGTTGGCACGCAGCTGCATCGAGTCGACTGCGTCCTGCACCGTGACTCCATCGTCCAGCTTCCATTTCTGGATGCTGTAGTCGACCATCTGCCGCATCGTTTCCTTGTCCATCTCCATCGCGGACGACTGCGCGGCAACCATCAGGCCCAGGGCCAGCATGAGCGACACGAGCATTTTCTTCATCAGGGTTCCTCCAGGTGGTGTTGTTCGCCGAGCCAATCGACAGTCTATCAGACGTGCTCAAGGGTACGACTTATTCCTTGGCCCGTCGCGCTGGCCGGACCCGCGGATGTTTGCCTACAGATCCAGCAGCATCCGGCCGGGGTCTTCCAGCGACTCCTTCACGCTGACCAGGAAGCGCACCGCGTCGGCGCCGTCGATCAGCCGGTGATCGTAGGATAGCGCGAGGTACATCATCGGCCGGATCACCACCTGGCCGTCCCGCGCCACCGGGCGCTCCTGCACCGCGTGCATGCCCAGGATCGCGCTCTGTGGCGGATTCAGGATCGGCGTCGACAGCAGCGAGCCGAACACGCCTCCGTTGGTGATGGTGAAAGTGCCGCCGCGCAGGTCGTCGACGTCGAGCTTGCCGTCCCGTGCCTTGTCCGCAAACGTCCGGATCTGCGTTTCGATGGCCGCCAGCGGAAGCTCCCCGGCGTCGCGCAGTACCGGAACCACCAGGCCACGCGGCGAAGACACGGCGATGCCGATGTCGGCATAGTGGTGGTAGACGATCTCGTCGCCGTCCAGCGCCGCGTTGACCACCGGAAACCGCTGCAGGGCGCCGGTGCAGGCGCGCACGAAGAAGCTCATGAACCCCAGGCGCACGCGGTGCCGCTTTTCGAACGCCTCCTTGTGCCGCGCGCGCAGGTCCATCACCGCCGACAGGTCGACCTCGTTGAAGGTGGTCAGCATCGCGGTGGTCTGCCTGGCCTCGAGCAGGCGCTCGGCGATGCGCCTGCGCAGTCGCGACATCGGCACGCGTTCCTCGCTGCGGCCCTCCGGGGGGCGAGCGGCGGCCGCGCGCTCCGCTGGTTGCCCGCGCGGCTCCGCCTCGGTAGTCTCCTCCGGCTGCGGCTCGGCGCGTCGGCGGGCATCGCGCCCGGCAAGAAACCGCTCCACGTCGTCCTTCAGCACTCGGCCATTCTGGCCCGTACCTGCGATCGCATCCGCATCGAGGTCGTGCTCGGTCAGCAGGCGGCGCACCGCCGGGCTTGGTGGTGGCGGCGCGTTCTCGGCGGCCGCCCGCTCGGCCTTGTGCTCGGGCGCCGGCGTTTCCCGCCGGGGGGCATCGTCGACGCCTGTGGGCTCCGCGCGTTCCGCCGTATCATCCGGCCTACCCTCCTCGACGGCGCCCGGCCTGATGTACCCAAGTACCGTGTCGGCCTCGACCACCGCGCCCTGTTCCACGCTGTACTCTTCGAGCACCCCGTCGGCCGGGGCCGGGACTTCGAGCACTACCTTGTCGGTTTCGAGCTCGACGAGCAGTTCGTCGCGCCGGATGCGCTCGCCCGGCTGCTTGTGCAGCGCGACCACGGTGGCATCGGCGACGGATTCCGGCAGTTCGGGGACCCGGAGGGCGGTACGTTCTGAAGGCATCGCGATTCCCTGGTGTTGGCGGTTACTCGGTCGGGCGCGGAGTATCCCGGGCGGTGATGGGTCCGAAACTGCGGCGCATCAGTTCCTGCTGCTGGGCCTTGTGCACCTCCGGATACCCGACCGCGGGGGCCGCGGCCGCCGGCCGGGCCACCGCGTGCAAGCGCTGGCCCCGCACTTCCAGCAACGCGTTCAGGCGCGGCTCCATGAATCCGAGGTACCCCTGATTCTCCGGCTCGTCCTGAACCCAGACGAATTCGCTGGCCTGATCGTAACGCCCGAGCAGACGGGTCAGAACTGCATCCGGGAACGGGTAGCACTGCTCGACCCGCAGGATCGCGACATCGTCGTGACCCGCGTCGCGCTTCTCGCCGAGCAGGTCGTAGTAGATCCGTCCGGAGGTCAGGATCACCCTGCGCACGTCGGCCGGGTCCGGGCGGTCGATGTCGTCGATCACCAGCTCGAACCCTCCGGATGCGAGGTCATCCAGGTCGCTGACCGCGAACTTGTGGCGCAGGAGGCTCTTCGGCGTCATCACCACCAACGGCTTGCGGTAGGGGCGAACGAGCTGGCGCCGCAGCAGATGGAAGATCTGCGCGGGCGTGGTCGGCACGCACACCTGCATATTCTCCTGCGCGCAGAGCTGCAGGAAACGCTCCGGACGCGCCGAGGAATGTTCCGGCCCCTGCCCCTCGTAGCCGTGCGGCAGCAGCAGCACCAGTCCGCACAGCCGGCCCCATTTCTGCTCCCCGGAGCTGATGAACTGATCGATCACCACCTGCGCCCCGTTCGCGAAATCGCCGAATTGTGCCTCCCACAGCACCAGCGCGTTGGGGGCGGCGGTCGCGTAGCCGTATTCGAAAGCAAGCACCGCTTCTTCGGACAGCAGCGAATCGATCACCAGGAACCGCGGATCCTCGGAGTCGAGCTGGCGCAGGGGCACCAGGGATTGGCCGGTCTCCTGATCGTGCAACACCGCGTGCCTATGGAAGAACGTGCCCCGGCCCGAATCCTGTCCCGACATCCGGACTCGGTAGCCATCCTGCAACAGCGTGGCATACGCCAGCGTCTCGGCGGTGCCCCAGTCCAGTGGCTGTTCGGCGACGGCCATCGCGGTCCGTGCCTCCAGAATCCGGCGCACGCGGGGATGCACCACGAAGCCCTCGGGCAGCCGGTTCAGCCGCTCCAGCAGGCTGCTCAGCTGCTCCCGGGGAACACCGGTTTCGATGTCCTGGTCCCAGGCCTGGTTCACGAACGGCCCCCAGTTGGTTGGCTTGTGGCCGTCGGCCTCGTCCGGCGACAGCAGACCCGGCACCACCGACTCGCCCGACTCCAGCGAGTCGCGGTAACGCTCCTGCAGCCGCTGCGCCATCGACTCCTCGATCACGCCCTGCTCGACCAGGCGGCGGGCGTAGTGCTCGCGGGTCGTCGGCAATTCCCGGATGATGCGGTACATCATCGGTTGGGTGGCGGCCGGCTCGTCCGCCTCGTTGTGGCCCTGGCGACGGTAGCAGACGAGGTCGATCACCACGTCTTTCCCGAAACGCATCCGGTAATCCAGCGCAAGCTGCGTCACGAACACGACGGCCTCGGGGTCATCGCCGTTCACATGCATGATCGGTGCGCTGACCATCTTTGCGACATCGGTCGAGTAGTGCGTGGACCGCGAATCCTTCAGCGTGCTGGTCGTGAACCCGATCTGGTTGTTCGCCACGATATGCACCGTGCCCTTGGTGGAGAAACCCCGGGTCTGCGCCATGTTCAGGGTCTCCATCACCACCCCCTGGCCCGCAAACGCGGCATCGCCATGGATCACCACCGGCATCACCTTCCGGCCCTGCCGGTCGCCGAGCCGCACCTGCCGGGCACGGACCGAACCTTCGACCACCGGAGTCACGATCTCCAGGTGCGAGGGGTTGAACGCCAGCGCCAGGTGCACCGCGCCACCCGGGGTCTGGACATCGCTCGAGTAGCCGAGATGATATTTCACGTCTCCGGTACCGCGATTGCGGCTCGGCCGGCCCTCGAACTCGTCGGCCAGCTCGCGTGGCGACTTGCCGAACACGTTCACCAGCACGTTCAGCCGCCCGCGATGGGCCATGCCCACGACGATCTCCTTCACCCCGCGCGCGCCGCCGCGCTGCACCAGCGCGTTCAGCAGCGGAATCAGGCTCTCCGCCCCCTCCAGCGAGAACCGCTTCTGTCCGACATAGCGGTGGTGCAGATAACGTTCCAGCCCCTCCGCCGCAGTGATCCGCTCCAGGATCGCCTGCTGTGTATCCGGATCGAAGCCGAAATGCCCCCGCGCCGATTCCAGCCGCTGCTGCAGCCAGCGCTTTTCCGCGGTGGAGGTCAGATGCATGAACTCCGCACCGATGCAAGCGCAGTAGGTGTCCTGCAGGATCTCCTCGATCTCGTCCAGGCGTGCCGGGCTTGGCCCGTGCAGGGAACCGGGATCGAAGGTCTGGGCCGGATCCACCCGGTCCAGCTCGTGATAGGCCCGCGTCAGTTCCGGCGGCGTTTCCGGCAGATTCCGCTGCAGCGGGTCGAGCCGAGCGGCGAAGTGGCCGAGGAAGCGGTAGGCATTGATGTACTGCAGTACGCGCACCTGCAGGCGCTCGAGTTGCAGGTCGCGCTCGTCGATGCAATCGCCGGCGGCCGACGCGGAGGGAGCAGTCTCCCGCTGCAGTGCGCCGAAATAATCCGCCCAGGCCGCGGGGACGGCGTCGGGATCGTTCCGGTAGCGTTCGAACAACGCCTCGGCGAACGCCAGGCTGTCGGGATGGAGATCCATGCGCCGCAGCATCCCGAGCGATCGTTGCCGTGAGGGGGGTTCGTTCATGAGCGTTCCTGACTCTCCAGAGTCGTGTCCAGGGTTTGGCATCCCGTTGGCGGTCAGCTTAGCGCGAATGGCCGCGAAATTCCGTGACACAGCGGGCCATCGGCCATCGATGCGTGCCCTTTTGATACGATTCGGCAATGGATGTTTCCCGTCTGCTCGATTCCCTGAACCCGGCCCAGCGCGAGGCCGTTGCCGCCCCTCTCGGCCCGACCCTGGTTCTCGCGGGGGCCGGCAGCGGCAAGACGCGCGTATTGGTGCATCGCATCGCCTGGCTGATCGAGGTCGAAGGCGTGGCACCGTGGAGCCTGCTCTCGGTGACCTTCACCAACAAGGCCGCGAACGAGATGCGCGGGCGCATCGAGACCCTGCTCGACCAGCCGGTCAGCGGGCTCTGGGTGGGTACGTTCCACGGCCTCGCCCACCGGCTGTTGCGCCAACACTGGCAGGAGGCAAAGCTGCCGCAGTCGTTCCAGATCCTTGACAGCGACGATCAGCTGCGCCTGGTTCGCCGCGTGCTGCGCGCGCTGGAAATGGACGAGGCACGCTGGCCGCCGCGCCAGGCGCAGTGGTTCATCAATGCGCGCAAGGACGAGGGTCGCCGCCCCGAACACCTGCCCGATACTGGGGACCCGGTGTCACGCCAGTGGGTACGCGTCTACTCCGCCTACGAGCAGGCTTGCGCGCGGGCCGGGGTGGTCGACTTCGCCGAACTGCTGCTGCGCTCGCTCGAACTGCTGCGCGACAACGAAGAACTGCTCGAGCACTACCGACACCGGTTCAGGCACCTGCTGGTCGACGAATTCCAGGACACCAACGACATCCAGTACGGCTGGCTGCGGCTGCTGGCAGGCGGCAGATCCCCGGTGTTCGCGGTCGGCGACGACGACCAGTCGATCTACGGCTGGCGCGGCGCGCGCGTCGAGAACCTGCAGCATTTCCAGAAGGACTTTCCCGGAACCCAGGTGGTGCGGCTGGAACAGAACTACCGCTCCAGCGCCAACATCCTGAATGCGGCCAACGCGCTGATCCGCAACAACCAAGGACGGCTCGGCAAGGAATTGTGGACCGACGGACAGGCCGGCGCTCCGGTACGGCTGTTCGCGGCGATCAACGAACAGGACGAGGCGCGCTTCGTCGCCGAGACGATCGCACGCCACGTCGAACACGGCGGCCTGCACCGCGAATGCGCGGTGCTGTACCGTTCCAACGCGCAGTCGCGGGTGATCGAGGACACGCTGTTCGCCCGGCGCATTCCGTACCGGGTCTATGGCGGCCTTCGCTTCTTCGAGCGGCTCGAGATCAAGGATGCACTGGCCTACCTGCGCCTGGTCGAGAACGCCGACGACGATGCCGCGTTCCTGCGAGCGGTGAACCAGCCGCCGCGCGGAATCGGCGAGAAGACGCTGGAGGATCTGCGCCTGCGGGCCCAGCAGCAGGGGCTCAGCCTGATCCAGGCTGGGCAACAGGCGGTGGCCTCGGAAGCCATGCCGGGGCGCGCGCGCAATGCGGTCGCCGGCTTCCTGCAGCTCGTGCTGCGGCTGCGCGAGGAGATATCCGGAAAGGAGCTGCCGGACCAGATCGAGTCGGCGATCGCCCGCTCGGGCCTGCGCGAGCATTTCGCGAACGAGAAGGGCGAGCGCGGCCAGGCTCGCGTCGAGAACCTCGACGAACTCGTCGGCGCCGCGCGGGCCTTCGCCCAGGATCTGCCGGTAGATGCTGAAACCGGCACGCTGACCGATTTCCTCGCGCATGCCGCGCTCGAGGCCGGCGAGGGTGCCGCCGACCCACACGAGGATGCGGTGCAGCTGATGACGCTGCATTCCGCAAAGGGGCTGGAATTCCCGCTGGTGTTCCTGACCGGCCTCGAGGAGGGCCTGTTCCCGAACGCCCGCTCGCTCGAGGAACCGGGCCGGCTGGAGGAAGAACGCCGGCTCGCCTATGTTGGCATGACCCGCGCGCAGCGGGAACTGTACCTGACCCATGCCGAGACGCGGCGCCTGTACGGGCGCGAGTCCTACAACATGCCATCGCGTTTCATCGGCGAACTGCCCGCGGAGATGGTCGAACCGCTGCGGCCGCAGGCACGCGGCCCGTCGGCAGGACGCTTCGCCGGCATTCGCTCGGGGCAGGGTGCGCGCCAGGCCGCGGCCGCCGACGCGGGCCTCGCGATCGGCAGCCGGGTCCGCCACGCGAAGTTCGGCGAAGGTGTGATCACCGAGTACGAGGGCGGCGGTGCCTCCGCCCGGGTCCAGGTGCACTTCGCCGATGTCGGCGCGAAGTGGCTGGTGCTCAGCTTCGCTCGGCTCGATCCCGTGGCCTGATCGAACCCGGGTGGCGGTCAGGTAAGCGCTGGCCTATTCGTTGGGATCGGAAGCTTCCGTAGGCTCTGCACCCGGTTCAGCCGGCTCGCCGTCGTCGGTCAGGCGGTCCCAGGTTCCCCGGATATCGTCCCACAGCGCCTCGGTTCGCGTCCGGGCGCCTTCCCAGGCGTCCCCCGAGAACTCGCGCGCGTCTTCCCAGGCCTGCTGCGCCCGATCCCGGGCGGTGGCAGCAGCTTCCTTGGCTCGTTCCCAGGCCTCTCCGCCTTCCTCCTGACCGACCTGCCAGGCGTGCTCGGCGCGTTCCTGCGCCTCCTCGGCCAGGTCCTGCGCACGGTTCCACAACCGCTCGGCCTCGGACTGCTCGTCTGTTGCCATCTCGTCCATCGGGGGTGCCGGCTCGGCCTCGTCGGGCGCTACCGTGGGGTCGGGTTCGTGCATCTCGGGTGCGACCGTCTCCGGTTCCGTCGGCGGTTCCGCGGCAGGCGCGGGCGGGTCGCTGGGTTCGCAGCCGGCCAGCGTCAGTGCGAAGGTGAGTGGGGCCAGCATCAATAGATAACGCATCGCGTCCTCCTTGCGGTTTGGAAATCCGGAAGTAAAGAGTCTAGGCCGTTCCGGCCCCAGGCATTGTGAAACCGGTACGACTTCTGGCGCAGTCCCGGCCTGGGCCCAGCCACGCAGAGTACGCTGCCAATTATGGCGGCGCCGGGTTCGTTTCTGTCACATGTGGCAGCGGATTGCCGAGCCACTCCCCGGCTAACGCGGCCTGGACATTCCGAATCAACCCGCGGATTCGATGCCAAAGCTTGGAATTTCATCGGCTTGCAGCCGCCGAACTCCATGCATGGCATGGATCGTGCTTTTCCGGTCCGCGCATGCAATCGGCCCGCCGTGATTCACGACGGGGTCTCGTTCAAGCCCTGGCAGCAAGGGGGACTCGATGGAATTCATCGGCCTTTATCCAACCTGGTTCGAACCGTCGCTCGGCAGCGGCTGGGTCGTCGGCATCATCGCCACGGCCCACGTGCTCTTTTCCCATACCTCGGTGGGAGCGGCGATCTTCTTCGCGTTCCTCGCGACGCTCGCCTACCAGCGCAACCGGCCCGAGCTGCTGACCTTCGTGAAGCAGTACGGCCTGTTCCTGCTGGTGTTCGCCTACGTCGCCGGCTCGATCACCGGCGTCGGCATCTGGTATTCGACCACCGTCGCAAGCCCGCGCGGGATCTCGGCGCTGATCCACAGCTTCGTCTGGAAGTGGGCCACCGAATGGGTCTTCTTCGTGATCGAAGTCGTCGGCGTGTACCTGGTCGTGTACCTGGTCGGCAAGGTCGATCCGCGCACCCATCTGCGCGTCACCTGGATCTTTGCGCTGTCGTCGCTGGCGACGATGCTGATCATCATCGGCATCCTGTCGTTCATGCTCTGGCCCGGGAAGGAGATCTGGTTCGACGAGGGCGGCTACCTGAACGGCTTCTACGGGCCGAACACCTTTGCGCAGCTGGCCATGCGCATGGCGTTCATGCTGACCATGACCGCGGTGGTCGGCGGCGTGGTGGCCTCCCGGATCCAGGACCTGGCGCTGCGCCGGGAGATCACGCGCATGCTCGCCTGGCTGGGAATCGTCTCGGCGGTGGTCGGGACCGCACTGTTCAGCTGGTATACCAGCACGCTACCGGAACATGCCCACCTGGTGATGCAGGCGCGGCTGCCCGACTGGTTCTCGATCAGTCTGATCGCGGTGCTTGGCGGAATCATTGTCTATTTCATCGCGACGCTGCTGGTGCCGCGGATGCTGACCCCGGCGGTCGCCGGGGTCGCGACGGTCGCGATCCTGGTCTTCGGCCTGTGGCCCGAGGAAGTCGCGCGCGAATCGATCCGCAAGCCCTTCGTCGCCGGCGAGTACCTGTACTCGAATCAGGTGATCGCGCGCGACGTGCCCGGCATGGGAATCCGCTCGGAGATCCCGGTGATCCAGGAACACGGGCTGCTGAAGACCCATGTGTTCCTGCCCGAGGGACTGCGCGAAGTGGCGCCGGACAACGCGGCGCAGGTCGGGCACGCGATCGCGCTCAGCATGTGCTCCAACTGCCACAGCGTGACCGATACCGGGATGCGCCCGATCCGGAACTATCTCGGCGGCAGTACCGACGTCGCCCGGATCAAGACCTACCTGCTGGGGGCGCTGGCGACCGGCAACACGCTGTACATGCCGCAGATCCCGATGACCGACGACGAGGCCGAGGCATTGGCGGTGTTCCTGGCCAGCCTCAACGACCCGGAGCTGCCGCTGCGCTATGCGCAGGAGCGCGCCGGGATTGCCCGGTCCGACGACGCGGCCACGACCTCGAAGGAGTAGACCATGGAAACCGAACTGCTCTACGCACTGCGCGATCCGGCCGGGGTGCCGTCGCACCCGGTCATTTTCCTGGTACTGGGGGTGCTGACCTTCGCGCTGCACATCGCCGCAGTGCAGATGATGCTCGGCACCGCCGCGCTGACGATCTGGGGCGCGCTCAGCCGCGGCGAGTACCGGCGCCGGCTCGCGCAATCGATGGTGAACGTCGCCAAGGTGATGGTTTCGGTCGCGATCGTGCTGGGAGTCGCGCCGCTGCTGTTCGTGCAGGTGATCTACGACCCGTTCTGGTATACCTCGAACGTGCTCTCGGCCTGGTGGGTGATCGGCTTCATCCTGATCCTGCTGGTCGGATACACGCTGTTGTACGTGTTCTACTGGCGCAACACCGCGCTTGCCACCGCGCCCAGGGCGCGCTCGACCTGGGCGATGATCGCATCGGTGGCATTGCTGCTGGTGGTCGGCTGGATCATGCACGTGCTCGCCCAGCAGATGCTGCATCCCGAACAGTGGATGGCCTGGTATGCGCCGAACGGCGAACTGGATACCAGCGGGACCGGCATGCACGCGTTCCATCCCTGGCGTTTCCTGTTCTTCATCGCGCTCGGCGCGCCGGTGACCGGTGCCCTGCTGGTCGCCTACCAACGTTACTTCCGCGCACGCAACGACGTCGATCCGGCCTACCTCGACTGGGTCGGAACGCTCGCCTTCCGGCTGATAAACATCGGCGGGGTGGTCGCGGTCGCGCTGGGCGCCGCCTGGATGGCCACGCTGCCGGAATCGATCGCCCGCTTCGGCTTCTCCCCCTGGGTGATGGGAGCGCTCGCCGGGTTGCTCGGTTTCGTCGGCTTCGCACACTGGGTGCGCAGCCGGGCCGACAGCCCCTGGGCCTACGCGGTGCTCGCGGTCGGCACACTCGCAATCATCATGGTCGCCGCGGCCCGCGAGGCGCTGCGCTGGGGAATGCTGCACGGCATCCACGGCTACAACGCATTGGATTACAAGGTGAACACCGACTGGTACAGCACGCTGACCTTCTTCATCACCTTCGGCGTGATGGGCGCCGGGGTGCTCGCCTACTACCTGACGGTCGCCTGGCGCGCCGGCCAGACCCGGGGCGTGTACACCGCCAGCGCCGCGGTCGACCGCATGGGCAACGTCGCGATCGGCATGCTGGTGCTGTGGATCCTGCATTACTTCGCGCTCGGCTTCTACTGGTGGGCGCTGTGAACGACACGGAGACGAGAACCATGACACGGCTCTACCCGACCTTCCTGCTGGGCCTGGCGCTGGCGCTCCCGGGGGCGCTGGCCGCCGAGTCTGCCGGCCCGACCGGGGAGATGATGGGCAACACCTGTGCCGCCTGCCACGGTACCCACGGCCGCCTTTCCGGGTCCGCGTTCGTACCGCTGGCCGGCATGGACGAGGACGAGTTCATCCGCGCGATGCGCGAATTCCGGGACAACACCCGCCCGTCGACGCTGATGCACAGCGTGGCCAAGGGCTTCAGCGACGAGGAAACCCGGCGGATGGCCGAGTTCTTCGCCGCGCAGACGAAGGAGGAATGAGATCCATGCAGCGTCGTGAATTTCTGAGGCTGATCGGCGCCGGGGCCGCACTGGCCGGTGGTCTGCCGGTCGGGAGCGCCTTCGCTGGAGCCGCCCCGCACGTGGTGGTCGTCGGCGGCGGCGCCGGCGGTGCCACCGCAGCGAAATACCTGAAGCTCGCCGATCCCGGCCTGCGCGTGACGGTAATCGAAAAGAACCCGGTCTACATCCGGCCGTACGGATCGAGCGAGGTGCTGAACGACCACATCGGGATGGAGGACCTCGAGGTCGGCTACGATGCCCTGCGGGATCGCTACGGGATCGAGTTCCTGTTCGACACCGTGACCGGCGTGGACCCGGAGCAGCGCGTCGTGCAGACCGCCGGCGGCACCCGCCTGCCTTACGACCGCATGATCGTATCGCCGGGCATCGAGCTGCTGTACGACCGGATCGACGGCTACAGCGAGACGCTGGCCGAGACCCGGCTGCCCAGCGCCTGGATCCCGGGCGGGCAGACCCGGTTACTGCGCGACCAGCTCCATGCAATGCGGCCCGGCGGCACGTTCCTGATCGTCGCGCCGCCGAACCCCTACCGCTGCCCGCCGGGTCCGTACGAACGCGGCGCGCTGATGGCCGAGTGGTTCCAGACGCACAACCCGACCGCGAAAGTGATCATTCTCGACTCGAAAGACAGCTTCGTGCCCGGGCCCAGCATGCTGCTCGGCTGGAACCGCCTCTACGGCTACAACGTTCCCGAACATTTCCGCGAGGGGATGCCACTCGACGGCGACTGGCCCCTGCGCGAGCACGACGGCCCGGGCATGATCGACTGGGTGCCTGGGTACGACGGCGGGCGCGTGCTGGCGCTGGACGCCAATGGCGGTGCGGTCGAAGCCGAGGCGGGCCACTTCGAGGCCGACGTGATCAACATCGTGCCGCCGATGGTCGCCGGTCGCGTCGCGTTCGAAATGGACCTGGTCGACGGCAGCGGCTACTGCCCGATCGACCGGCGCACCCACGAATCCACGCGTCACCCGGGCATCCATGTGATCGGTGACGCCTGCCAGGCCGACACGATGCCGAAGTCCGGGTACTCGGCGAACACCCAGGCCAAGGTCGCGGCGCGCGCGGTCGTCGACCTGCTGGCCGGGCGCGAGACGGAGGAACCGTTCTGGGAGAACACCTGTTACGCGCTGGCCGGGCAGGAGTACGGACTGTACGTGGCGGACGTATTCCGGCTGGTCGACGATCGCATCCGTCGCATGGACGGTCCACGCTTTCTGCCGCTGGACGCGTCGCGCGCCCAGATCCGGCTCGGTGCGCTGTACCAGAACCACTGGATGCAGACTTTCACCAAGGACTGCTTTGCCTGAGGCTGACCTCGGGGGGCGAGCCGGACCGGGGTACGCAACCCGACGCACCTGATAGGGCGGATTCTGAATACCGGACATCGGGTGTCCCGATGCCCGACGGAGAGACCGATGAAGATTCGATACGCATTGCTTGCACTGTCGCTGGCGGGGGTGGGTCTGGGGCCCGTCATGGCCGAACCTGGAACTGGCCCGAAGGCCGAACCCTGGACCCCGGCCGAGTTGCACGCGGCGCTGGCCGCGATGCCGAAAGGCGACCCCGACCGCGGGCGCGAGGTCCACGACCGGATGTTCTGCGCGTCCTGCCACGGCCCCTCCGGCGAATCCCCGAGCCGGAACTGGCCCACGGTCGCTGGGCAGCGGGGGCCGTACGTCTACAAGATGCTGCTGGACTACCGGGACGGGCGCCTGTTAGAACCCGAGGCCGAACCCATGGCCGTGCTGGCGGAAATGATGTCCGAGCAGGAAATGGCGGACGTGGCCGCGTTCTACGATGCGCAGGAACTGCCTGCGCTGGCGCCGCTGCGCAAGGAGCACCCGGCCGACACGCTGGTGCGCCGCGGCGATCCCGAACGGCTGATCACACCCTGTGCCGCCTGCCACGGCGTGGAAGGACAGGGGGGCCGCAACGAAACCCCGGCGCTCGCCGGCCAGCAACCGGAATACCTGGTGCGTGCGATGCGCGCGTTCCGCGACCGCAGCCGGGACAACGACGTCTATCATGGCATGGGCCAGTTCGCCTGGGATCTGACCGACGCCGAGATCGAGGCCCTAGCGGACTACTACGCACGCTGACCCGGGCATATGCACAGCCCCGGGCGTGCAGCCGGGTGGGGATAGGCCAGGGACCAACGGCGGCCTTGCCCGCCCGGACGCCGCTTCCCGACAAACCGCACCCGGCCGCTACGGCGCGGTCCGCTGCACCAATGCCGGCGCGAGCTTCAACTGCCACAGCAGCGCCGTTGCAAACAGCGCCAGACCGGCCAGATCGGTCACGACCGCGCCCGAAATCATCAGCAGCGCGGTGCCGAACAGCACCACCCGCACCGCCCAGGCGGCGGCACCGAAGAACCAGCCCTGGGCCGCGGCCGCGAGCAGGAACACGCCGATCAGGGCGGTCGCGAAGTTCAGCCCGATCGTCACGTTATCGCCGACCATCAGCAGCGCGGGGTGGTAGAAGAACATGAACGGCACGATGAACGCGGCCAGCCCGATCTTGAACGCGGTGACCGAGGTCCGCATCGGCTCCGAGCCCGCGATCGCGGCACCGGCATACGCTGCCAGTGCGACCGGCGGCGTGATCGCCGAGATCACCGAGTAGTAGAACACGAAGAAGTGCGCCACCAGCGGCTCCACGCCCATCTGGATCAGCCCCGGCGCCACCACCGACGCGGCCACCGCGTACGCGGCGGTGGTCGGCATCCCCATGCCGAGCAACACCGAAATCGCCATCGCGAACAGCAGTGCGAGCAACTGGCTGTTCGCCGCGATCGCGAGCAGCATCGACGAAAAGCGCAGCCCGACCCCGGTCAGCCCGATCACGCCCACGATGATCCCGGCGGCGGCGCAGACCGCGATCAGCTGCACCGCCATCCGCGCCGACAGGTTCAGCGCCCGCAGCATCCCGACCAGCCCAAGCGGGAACGGCGTCAGCCAGCTCACCACCACGGCGCTGGCCAGCGCAACCGTGCCGGCCCGGATCACCGAGTAGCCCATGAACAGCGCGCCGATCAGGATGATGATCGGCGTGAACAGGTAGATGCGCCGCAGCAGACGGCCGACCTGCGGCAGCTCCTTGCGCGGCACACCCTTGATGCCGGTGCGCGCAGCCTCGAAGTCCACCATGAAATACACCGATGCGAAGTACAGCAATGCCGGGATCAGCGCCGCAACGATCAGCTCGGTGTAGGGAATGCCGGTGATCTCGGCCATGATGAACGCCCCGGCGCCCATCACCGGCGGCATGATCTGCCCGCCGGTCGACGCCGCGGCCTCGATCGCGCCGGATGAGCGCGGCTTGTACCCGACCCGTTTCATCAGCGGGATCGTCAGCGACCCGGTGGCTACCACGTTGCCGGCCGAGGTACCGTTGATCATTCCCATCAGGCCGCTGGCAAACACCGCGACCTTCGCCGGCCCGCCACGCCGACGCCCGGCGACCGCGAACGCGAAGTTCACGAAATAGTCGCCGACCTTGGACGCCTGCAGAAAGGCCGCGAAGGTGATGAACAGCACGATGTAGGTGGACGACACCGCGGTGGTCGGACCGAGGATGCCGTTGTCGGTGTAGAGGTAGGTGAAGAACCGGTCCGCCCGATAGCCACTGTGCTCCAGGAAGCCGGGCAGCCAGGGCCCGGCAAAGCCATAGGCGATGAAGATCGCCGCGATCACCACCAGCGCGAGCCCGGCCACGCGCCGCGTGATCTCCAGGATGAGCAGGATCCCTGCGAGGATCGTCCACATGTCCGGCTGTGTGGGCACCACGCCGGCACGGAACTGCAGCATGTTGAGATGAAACAGCAGATAGCCCGCTACCGCGAGGCTGGCGGCCATCAGGATCCAGTCGTACCAGACGATCCGGTGCGCCTGCGGCCGAAACGCCCAGCCAGCGGGAATCGCGATCACGGTCGACGCAAACAGCGACCAGCCGAAGTACTGGAACAGCCACGGGGGGATCGGGGTCACACCGATCCAGTCGCGCATCGCATAGGCCGCGACCAGCGCCCCGATCGCATAGGCGATCAGCACCGTCGCAGCCAGCATCGGCAGCAGTTCCAGCCACCAGCGCCGCTGGCCCGCCTTCTCCGGGTGCGGTGCCCAGGACGCCACCAGCGCGAAGCCGATGAACAGGCCGCCGGCGACGTGAACGATGCGGAAGGTCCAGGTCTCGAGCGGGAACAGGTTCAGGACGATCAGGTGAAACAGGATGAAACCGACGCTGGCGACGAACAGGATCCATCCCTGCCAGCTGGAGAGCTCACGCTCCTGACCGGCGCGTTCCTCCGGATCCGCTGCTGCGCGTGCCTGCCTAACGGGGCTGACTGACTCCGACATGTGGTTCCCCAGAGGTTGGCGACCGGGTCCGGCGACGACCGATCCCGGCCCGGGCTGTGCCGAAGGCATACCCGGCCTCGGACCGGGTACGCACGAGCGCGGCCGCTCAGTGGCAGCCGGCCATTTCCGGCGGGATCAGCCGCTCGTCGACTTCGAAGCCCTTGGCCTGGAGGTAGCAGACGGCCCCGGGATGGAACCACATGAAGCTGTTGGTGGTGTAGTTCTCGGGCAACGTCTCGGTGGCGGAGCGATGGATGCGCACCATGCGCTCGTTGTCATCCAGCACCACCTCCATGATTCGCTGAACCAGCGACTCCGGCATGTCCTTGTGCGCAATCGCGTAGTTCCACATCGCCACGGTAGTCTGATCCCCCGGCACCGATCGGTAGGTGCCGCCGGGGATCACGACCGGGCTGACCGGATTGTTCGCGGTGACGACGTCGAGCTCGGCGTCGGTGAAGGAGAAGATGTTCACCGACTGCTGTGCCTCGAGCTGGCTGAATGCCGAAATCGGCACACCGGCCGCGAACGCGAAAGCGTCGATCAGACCGTCCTGCAGCTGGCCGGCGAGGTCGGATGCACCGCCGTACTGCAGGCGCACGTTCACGCCCAGATCCTGGAAGAAGCGCGGCCAGTACACGCTGGCGGTGCCGCCGCGCGGGCCGACGCCGACACGCTTGCCACGCAGGTCCGAGATCGAGTCGATCCCGGAGCGTTGCAGCGCGACCACCTGGAACGGCGTCATGTACATCGGGAACATCGCGCGGACATTTCGGGTTTCCAGTCCCGGCGCCATCTCCAGCTTGCCATCCCAAGCGTCGCGGGCCGGGCCCATGGTGGTCATGCCGAACTGCAGTTCGCCGGAATGAACCAGGACGAGGTTCTGGGCAGGGCCGCCGGTCACCTCGGCGGTCGTGTTCACGCCCAGCTGTTCCTGGACCCGGTTGCCCCACCCGGCGCCGTAGATGAAGTAGGTGCCACCCTGCGAGGCGGTGCCGATCTTGACCGACCCGGGCCAGTCGCTGCGTTCCTGGGCCAGCGCGCCGGTACCAGCCATCGCGATGGCCGTCAGCCCGATGACCAGCCAACCCATGAATCGATGCTTCATTGCAGTCTCCTTGTTCGGGCCACGGTCATGGCGCAGCCCATTGGAATGACTTTCCTGCGGAGACCGGGCCAGAACCCGTCCCGCGGTATGCCCCGGGCCGGCCGATAACGCCGGCAGGCCGTTCCCGGGGACACCGCGCGGGATCCGGCGAGCCGGGGGTTCTGGCCGACGCGCCGAAGGCCGCCCGGGCTCGCTGTGCCGGTGGGTTCCCATCCGGCGCGCGGGCGCGGCCCAAGCCCGTTATAGCACTCCCGCGCGCGGGACGTCTCGGTTCCGGAAGCCGCTCGGCTCGAGTTTCGGGCCGATTCCGGCGGTGCCTGTCGCGGGCAGGCCACAAAACCAGTATTTCTGCATGGATAAGCGCCGGATCGAAGCTTTTTTTGCAATGCAGGATCGGGCGGGCATCCGGGTTCCAGTTGGCTGCACCGGCGGCCCGGGTTTCCCGGCGCGCACATTTTCGACAAACTTCGGGATCCGGCATCCAGGAGCACGTCTCGACATGACCCCGTTTTACCCCGCGATCGAACCCTACCGGGCCGGCACGCTCGATGTCGGCGACGGCCATCGGCTGTACTGGGAGGAGTGCGGCCGCCCGGACGGCATTCCCGTTGTCTTCCTGCACGGCGGTCCGGGTTCCGGATGCGAACCCTGGCACCGCCGGTTCTTCGACCCGGCGCGCTACCGCATCGTGCTGTTCGACCAGCGCGGATCCGGACGATCGACCCCGCACGCCGGCCTGGACGCGAACACCACGCCGCATCTGGTCGCGGACATCGAGCGGTTGCGGACTGAACTCGGCATCAAGCGCTGGCTGGCGTTCGGCGGATCCTGGGGCTCGACGCTGGGGCTCGCCTATGCCGAAAGCCATCCGGGCCGTGTGCTGGGGCTGATCCTGCGCGGGATCTTCCTGTGCCGGCCGCGGGACATCGCGTGGTTCTACCAGTCGGGCGCCGACCGGCTGTTTCCGGAGGCCTGGGCCGACTACCTGGAGCCGATTCCCGAGGACGAGCGCGGCGACCTGGTCGCGGCCTACCATCGGCGCCTCACCGATGCCGATCCGGCAGTGCGCGAGCGGGTGGCGCAGGCCTGGTCGGTCTGGGAAGGTCGCTGCTCCTGCCTGCAACCGAACCCGGACGTGCTGGCGCATTTCGCGGCGCCTGCGGTCGCGGTCAGCCTGGCGCGGATCGAGTGCCACTATTTCATCAACGACAGCTTCCTGGCTCCGGATCAGCTGCTGCGCGATGCCGGACGTCTGGCACGGATCCCGGGCGTAATCGTGCACGGGCGTTACGACATCGTCTGCCCGGTCGAACAGGCGGTCGCACTGCACCACGCATGGCCTGCGGCCGAGTTGCAGATCGTTCCCGATGCCGGACATTCCGCGGCGGAGCCCGGCATCGCCGAGCGTCTGGTGGCAGCGACCGACGACTTCGCGGCTCGGCTGGCGTGATCGCGCTGATCCAGCGCGTGTCCGAAGCCAGCGTCCGGATCGGTGCCGAGGTAACGGCCGCGATCGGACCGGGGCTGCTGGCACTGGTCGCGGTCGAGCGGGGGGACACCGAGGCGGCGGTCGAGCGGACGCTCGAACGCCTGCTCGGCTACCGGGTGTTTGCGGACGAACAGGGGCGCATGAACCGCTGCCTGCGCGATACCGGCGGCGGCCTGTTACTGGTGCCGCAATTCACGCTGGCGGCCGACACCCGCAAGGGCATGCGTCCCGGTTTCAGCGACGCGGCGAGCCCTGAACTCGGCACCGCGATGTTCGCACGACTCGTCGAACGGGCCCGGATGTCGCACCCGGACGTCGCCAGCGGCCGCTTCGGGGCCGACATGCAGGTGGCACTGGTCAACAACGGGCCGGTCACGTTCTGGCTGCAGACGCGGTCGCCTGCAAGCGCCGCAGGATAGGCAGTCGCACGGATCGCGGCCGCGCAAACCCCGCGCGGGTCAGCCGGTTTCGGCGCGCTCGCGCAGCAGCTTGACCTGGAACAGCGCGTTGCGTTCCTCTTCCTCGAGCGAGGACTGAATGAAGCGGATCGTGCGCTCGTAGCGCGGGATGATATTGTACTTCAGTGCGTTTACCAGTTTCTGCGCCTTGCGCTGCTCCTCCATCAGCCGGTGCAGCGCGATCTCGACCTCGCCGAGCTGCGCCAGCAGCACCGTCGCCTCGGCGAGCATCTCGCGCGTGGTGTCGAAGCTGATGTCGGTGCCGAGCAGCCCGAGCGGCTTGAGCTGGATCCGCTCGGCGCGCACCGCCGGGTACTCGATCCCGAGGCTGCGCCGCGGCACGATGCTGATCGAAAGTGCCGGCTCGACACCGAGCGCGGCCTGGTGGATGCTGCGACCGCCCATGCGCATCTGCGCGACGCTCAGGCAACGGTAGGCGTGCTCGAGCATGGTCTCGACCTGTTGGCGCAGCCGTCGGTACTGGCCGATGCGTTCGTAGACGAGCCGGGTCAGCAGGTCACGCTTGCGCTCCAGCAGGTCGTGCCCGGCCTCGAGAAAGGTCACCTGCCGCTTCAGGCGCAGCAGGGTGTTCTTGGTCGGCGGAACCTTGATCAGTTGCTGGCTCATCGCGATCGGCTCAGGTGCCGGCGACGGGCTGCGCCCCGGTGCTGGTGCGCCGGCGCCGCCGCGAATGCGACTGCACAGCGGTCGTGACGCCACTGCTCGGGCCGCTGGCGAGCGTACCGGACTGCGTCTCGTCGGCCTCGTGGTAATGCTTCGCGATATCGGCCTCGCTGACGCGGGTTAGCACGTCCTTCGGGAAGATCGACATCAGCTCCCAGGCGAGATCCAGCGTCGCCTCGATGCTGCGGTCCTCGGCCTCACCCTGGCCGACGAAGCGTCGGTCGAAGGCGTCGGCGAAGGTCAGATAGCGCCGGTCATGAGTGGAGAGCTCGTCGGCACCGATGATCGACGCGAGGTTGCGCGTCTCCAGTGCGCGGGCGTAGAGCGCGTAGAGCTGGGCCGCGACCCGCGGGTGGTCCTCGCGCGTGTCGTCCTTGCCGATGCCGTCCTTCATCAGTCGCGACAAGCTGGGCGAAATGTGCACCGGCGGGTAGATCCCCTGGTTGTTGAGTTCGCGCGAGAGCACGATCTGGCCCTCGGTGATGTAGCCGGTCAGGTCCGGGATCGGGTGGGTAATGTCGTCCGACGGCATCGACACCACCGGCATCATCGTGATCGAGCCGTGGCGCTGATGGATCCGCCCGCAGCGCTCGTAGATTTCGGCGAGGTCGGAGTACAGGTAGCCGGGATATCCCTTGCGCGCGGGCACGTCGCCCTTCGCGGTGGCGACCTCGCGCAGTGCCTCGGCGTAGTAGGTCATGTCGGTCATCACCACGAGTACGTGGCGGTCGAGGTCGTAGGCGAGATATTCGGCGGCGGTCAGCGCGGTGCGCGGCAGGGTCAGCCGCTCGACCGGCGGGTCGTCGGCGAGATTGATGAACATCACCACGTTGCGCAGAACCCCGGACGACGCGAACTCGTCGCGGAAGAACTTGGCGTCGGCGTAGGACACGCCCATCGCCGCGAACACGATCGAGAACGCCGCATCCTCGTTCTTCAGTCGCGCCTGGCGCACGATCTGCGCCGCGAGCCGGTTATGCGGCAGACCCGAACCGGTGAAGATCGGCAGTTTCTGACCGCGTACCAGCGAGTTCAGGCCGTCGATCGTCGAGATCCCGGTCTGGATGAACTCACGCGGATAGGTGCGCGCGGCCGGGTTGATCGCCGAGCCGCCGACCGCGCGGCGCAGGCTCGAGAGGATCGGCGGACGGCCGTCGCGTGGCTCGCCGAGGCCGTTGAACTCGCGGCCCAGCAACTCCGGCGACAGCGCGATCTCGACCGGCGCGTCCAGAAAGCGCACCCAGGTGTTCTCGAGGTCGAGATCCTCGACGCCCTCGAACACCAGGATCAGCACCTCCTCGTCGGAAGCGCGGATCACTTGCCCGTTGCGGATACCGCCAGCGTGATCCTCGATGCGCACCCGGTCGCCGAACGCGACACCCGGCGTGCTCTTCATCACAAGCAGCCCGCCTCGGGCTGCGACCGCGGTGCGGTATTCCTTGATGCTCATCCCGCCTGCTCCTCGTGGGTCGCGTATTCCAGGCGCAGCGCCTCGAAAGCCTGCTCGACCTCGGTCCGGAAGGCTTCGATCTCGTCGAGCTGATCGCTGGAATACAGGCTCTTGATCCGGCGGGACCGGGACAGCTGCGGCTGGCGCTGCAGTTCCTGCACCGGCACGCCGCGGTTCACCAGTTCCGCGCCGAGATGGTATATCAGCAGCACGAGCTCCAGCAGCGCGAACTGCTTCTCAGGCGAACAGAACGTGTCGACCTCGTCAAGCGCGCTCTGCTGCAACACGCCCTCCTTGACCAGCGCGGCGCCCTCCAGATCCCAGCGCTGCGCGGAGGACAGGGCCTCGGGCCCGACCAGGTTCACGATGCGCGACAGTTCGGCATCGCGCGCGAGCAGCGCGAGCGACTCCCGGCGCAGCTCCTCCCACGCGGGATCGACGTTCTCGTGCCACCACTGCGCGGCGGTATGCACGTGGCCGGAGAAGCTCATCACCCAGTCGATCGACGGGTAGTGGCGGGCGTCGGCGAGTTCCTTGGACAAGGCCCAGAAGGTCTCGATGATGTCCTTGGTGTGACTGGTGACCGGCTCGGAGAAATCCCCGCCCGGCGGCGACACCGCGCCGATCAGCGTGACCGACCCCGACCCGGCGCCATGCGTCTCGACGCGCCCGGCGCGCTCGTACACTGCCGCCAGCCGCGAGGCCAGGTACGCCGGGTAACCCTCCTCGACCGGCATCTGCCCGAGACGGCCGGAGACCTCGCGCAATGCCTCGGCCCAGCGGCTGGTCGAATCGGCCAGCATCACCACGTCGTAGCCCATGTCGCGGTAGTACTCGGCCATCGTGATGCCGACGTAGACCGACGCCTCGCGCGCGACCACCGGCATGTTCGAGGTGTTGGCGACGAGCAGCGTGCGCTCCATCAGCTTGCGTCCGGTGTAGGGGTCGTCGAGCTTCGGGAAGGTCTCGAGCACGTCGACCAGCTCGTTTCCGCGCTCGCCGCAGCCGACGTAGATCACGATGTCGGCGTTCGACCAGCGCGCGATCTGCTGCTGCACCACCGTCTTGCCCGCGCCGAACGGCCCCGGGACCGCGCCCTTGCCGCCCTTCAGCTGCGGGAAAAAGGTGTCGATCACGCGCTGACCGGTGATCAGCGGGGCGACTCCGTCGTCGCGGCGCAGGTACGGCCGCGGCGTCCGCACCGGCCAGCGGTGATACATGCGCAGGCGGCGGGTGCGCCCGTCGGTGCCGCGCACCCGGGCGATCGTCGCCTCGATGTCGTAGTCACCGGCCGGCGCCAGCTCCTCGAGCTCGCCGTGCACGCCCGGCGGCACCAGGATCCGGTGCACGACGGTCTCGGTTTCCTGCACGGTACCCAGCACCGTCCCCGGGTCGATGGTCTGACCTGGCTCGAGCTCCCGGGCCGGCTCGAAGGCCCACTGCCGGGAACGGTCGAGCGCGGCAACGTCGATGCCGCGGCGGATGTAGTCTCCCGACTGCAGCGCGATCTTTTCCAGCGGGCGCTGCACGCCGTCGAAGATCCCGCCCATCAGGCCCGGCCCGAGTTCCACCGACAGCGGCCAGCCGAGGCCGACCGCCGGTTCGCCGGGGCGCACGCCGTCGGTGGATTCGTAAGTCTGCACCACGGCCTGATCGCCATTCAGCGAAATCACCTCTCCGAACAGGCCGAGATCGCCGATCTTGACCTGCTCGCCGTGACGCACGCCGGGGAGGGTGATGGTGACAATCGGGCCGTTGATGTCGTGGACGGCGCCGACGCGTTGATTCTCGCTCATGATTTCATCCGGTGAAGAGGTTGGCCGATTCCAGCGAAGCCGGGAGCAGTCGTTCCAGAATCACCCGCTGCAGCTGCGAACGCAGGCGGGCCCGCCGGCCCTCGAAGGTGTTGTCGACCCGGATGCGGCCATCGTCACTGACCAGCAGCACACCCGCGAGGGTCTCGATCGGCTCGTCGGACAGCTTCAGCGTCTTGCCGGGAACGGCCTGCTGCAACTGGTCCCAGTCCGCGCGCAGGCGGCCGGCGTCTTCCCGGTTGGCGCGCAGCGTGAGCGCAGGGCTTTCCAACTCCGCCGCGCCGCGCCGGATCAGGCCCCGCAGGTAGTCCCGGTAGGCATCGACGTCGTCGATGAACGCGCGCATCCGGTCCTCCAGGCGCGCCTCGACGCCGCGGACGAGGTTCCAGCGTACCTGGTCCAGGTGACTCTGCAGCTTCAGTTCCGCGGCTTGCACCCGCTGGCGGTAGTGGCGGTCGGCCAGGGCGCGTGCAATCGTCTCTTCCCGCTGTTCGCGCTGGCGCAGCCGCTCCGCGGCCTCGCGGAGGATCGAATCCCGCGTCCGCTGCGCCTGCTCGGCATACTGGCTCGCGAGCTGCTGTGCCCGTGCCAGAATCGCCTGCTCCAGTTCCAGTACCTGATTCACGATGGTTCCCCGGCGGATAAAGTGCCTGCCCCGAACAGGCGCTGCAGCCGCGCGGCGACATCGCTGGTCAGCCGTGGCGGCCTGATCGCCAGCGGGGGCAGGGAAATCACGATGATGCGCCCGCCCTCGCGGCGAAGCTCGGCAAGCATGGGCACATCCCAGTCCATGATGGCATCGTCGACGACGACGAACGCGCTCTCCCGCGAGCGGCTCAGATCACGCAGGATACGGTTCACCTGCGCCGCGTCCGGGTCGGGAATGGTCTCGAAGCCGATCAGGCGGAAACCGTCCGCGAGGCTGTTCTCGCCCAGAAACAGCATCCGGGTCGGGCGGACCTGGACCGCGTCCGTGGTCACGGCGGACACCGGTCAGATCCGGTTCAGCAGCAGGATACTGACGACCAGGCCGTAGATCGCGATGCCCTCGGCGAGACCGATGTAGATCAGGCTGCGGCCCAGCATCTCGGGTTTCTCGGTGATCGCGGCGAGCGCGGCTGAGCCGATCGGCCCCACCGCGATGCCCGCGCCGATCGTCGACAGCGCGGTCGGAATGCCGACGCCGATGATCGCGAGCCCGAGTCCGATACTGACCTCGGTGACCGCCTGGTCCACA
Source organism: Thioalkalivibrio nitratireducens DSM 14787 (assembly GCF_000321415.2). NCBI lineage: Bacteria > Pseudomonadati > Pseudomonadota > Gammaproteobacteria > Chromatiales > Ectothiorhodospiraceae > Thioalkalivibrio > Thioalkalivibrio nitratireducens. The sequence goes on from NC_019902.2 coordinate 3,941,273, forward strand.
CCGGCCGGCTGCGCCAGCGCGTCGTTGATACCGAACGCCAGCAGGCCGAACATCGCGCCGACGAACACCGTCATCTGGATCGCCAGCGCGGGCTTGAAGAATTCGCGCAGGCGCGGGGAAAGCGCCGGGCGCAGCTCCAGGTACACCCCTGCGGCAATCAGGCCGAGGATGGCGGCGGACATGAGACCTACGAGCCAGTACATGATCAACTCCCGGGTTGTGTGAACGGAAACTGGATGGGATCCCTCATGCCGGCCGCGGCGGCCGGCGCAGGCGGACCGGAGCGAACTCCCGCCCGTCGGCCGAGAAATAGCGCGAGAATCCCTCGAAATACTGCAGACGCATCACCTGGATCGTGACGATCACGCCCTCGAGCACGATCACGAAGATGTTGCCGAAAATCACCATCAGCACGTGTCCCACCGCGCCCATCATGCCGGCAAGCGTCAGCACCGCGATCGCCAGCGCGACGTGGTTGATGCTGAACGCGGCGACGCGCAGGAACGAGAGCGTGTTCGAGATGTAGCCGATCACGGTCTCGAGGGTCTCGATCAGCACCACCAGGATCTTCTCGCCGATCGGCGAGTCGAGATGGAACCAGTTGTACACCGCGAGCGCCGCCAGCGCAGCGATGACCAGCGCCGCCGGAACGAGACCGAACGCGCCGGTGGCCCCGAGCGACACGCCACCCCAGACCAGCGCCAGGTAGAACACCAGATTCACCAGGCCGTGATGGCCGAACACGGCGGCGATGTGCTCGCCGACCGCAAAGCGGTTGTAGATCGTCAGCGAACACGCCAGCGTGAGGAACAGCACGCCCCAGCCGAGCGCGAGCTGCAGCATCAGGATCGGGTCGTACAGCGGCGACATCCACAGCGCCGGCAGGATGTCCTTGTACCCGAACACGCTGCCGAAAACGAAGCCGAAGACCACCGACGAGAGGCCGGCCAGCACGCCGAAGGGGTAGAAGCGCCCGAGCTTGCGCCGGAACAGCCAGGCCAGCAATGCCAGCACGCCACCGTGGCCGACGTCGCCGAACATCGTGCCGAACATCAGCAGGAAGGTGATCGTGAACAGGAAGGTGGGATCGATCTCGCCGTAGCGCGGTACCCCGTACTGCTTCACCAACATCGCGAACGGGGCCAGCAGTCGGTGACGCACCGGTACCGATGGCACCAGCGGACGCTCGTCGGAACGCGGCTTGCGACTTTCCATGCTGAAAGGATGCGGGAGCGTCTGCTCCAGGCGGCGCTCGAGACGTGGCAGCGCCTCGGCAGGAACCCAGCCGGCAATGCAGGCAAGGTGTCCCGCACTCCGGATCGCCGGGTCCAGCGTCACGAACGGCTCGGCAAGCGTCAGCACCGTCTCGGCCCGGGCGAGCCGGTCGCGGAACGATGCGGCGCAGGCCTCGACTTCCTGTTCGAGCTCCCGGCGCGCCCGCTCGATATGCTCGCGCTCGGCGCGCTGCTCGGCCTGAATAGCCTCCGGGGAATCGTCGAGCCCCTGTGGCAACGGGATCGCGGTGAAGCCCGCAGTCGCGAGCAGCGACTGCAGCTCGGTTTCGCGCTCCCCCGCGGGCCCGGCGATCACCACATGGGCGTTGCCGCCGCGTTCCATATACTTGAACAGCAGGTGTCCCGCGAGTCCCAGCGCACCCTGCAGGCGATCGACGTTTTCGCGTGGGACCACACCGATGAAGAGGTCCAGAAAGCGCTTGTGGGCCCGAAGCGCGCCAAGATCGACGTGCAGCTCAGAGAAGTTCGCGAGCGCCGCCTCCTGCTCCTCGAGCAGACGCGCCTGCTCGGCGAGCTTCCGGGAGCGTTCCTGGTGTTGCAGGCAACTTTCCCAGGCCTCGCCCAGCCAGGCGTTGGTTTCGCTCAGTTCCTCGAGCGGAACGACGCGGATCTCGCGGAGATCCGCGTCGGGGACGGGGATCACCTGCCGGATCTTGTCGAGCCGTGAGCGGGCCTGCTGGTACAGTTTCTGGTAGCGGCAGTCCTCGAGCGGCGTCAGGCGCTGTTCCTGTGGCGCCCGCGGGTCGGGGTGGAAGCTTTCGGTATCGGCCAGCGTCAGCGAGGCCTGCGGGAGGTCCTCGCGCAGTACCAGCAGGCGCACGTGGCGCATCGGTCTCGGCTTCAGCACGGCATCTCCTTCTCGCGCGGCCGCCACCCGCTGGCGTCGGGATTCATGCCGCCTCCTGCCACTGGTGGACGCAGATCGAAGGCTGCAGGCCGAGGGCGAGTTCGACGTAGTAGGCAGGAAGATTCAACAGCTGGCTCTGCACCACCGTGAATACCACCCGCTGGTCGGTCTCGCGCAGCATCAGGTAGGCCAGTGCGCGCGCGAGGCCGCACTCGCCGTGGCGCAGCACGTCGCGGGCGATCTCGGATCCGTGCATGCCCAGGCGACGCTGGATCTCCATCAGGTTGCCGGAGCCGGTCAGCACCTCGCGCAGCGATCCCGGAAGCGCGGCGATCACCTTCACCTCGTCGTCCAGGGAAACCAGGTCCAGCAGCCGCTGCCGGTACAGCAGATGAGGCGATGGCACCAACTGATAGAAGGTTTCCGACGGCGACAGCCGGTAGGCGAACCGGAAACGCAGCAGCCAAAGCACGTTCGCGTGGTCGACCAGCGAACCGATCAGCACGCGCATCTGACGCGCCGCCTTGCCGTCGCCCAGGCGCGCGACCCGTCGCGCCAGTTCCGCGTAATAGCGCTGGTCGATCGCCGCCTCGAGCGCAAACGACTCCTGGCGCTTTTCGTAGATTTCCCGGGCCTGGCGCGCGAGCAAGGTCAGCGGACCACCTTCCAGGCAGCGCAGCAGTTCGACCGCGCTCTCCACCCGGAACAAGTCTTCGTTCGACAGCCGGACCTGCGGCGGCAGGTCGTAGAGGTTCTCTCGAATCTCCTGCGGGTCGAGCTGCCGGATCTTTCCACGCAGCAGCGTCTTCAGATTGAACAGCGCGAACTTGCGCGCCCAGGCGAGAACCAGACCTCGTTCCTCGTGGTTCATCGGGCGCACCAGCTGCGCCAGCTCCTCGAGCAGCACCTGGATCAGTGCCTGCTCGACCGCCCGGCCCTTGGCCCGGGCGCTGCCCGTCTCTTCCAGGATTGAACCCAGGACGAACTCCTGCGCGATCTCGCCGAGGCTCAGAAGGGAGAACCGGCGGACGTCGTCGAGTGAGAACAACTGCGTTGCCTTAGCCGCCACCCGTGTGTTCAGGTAGGCGTTATGGGCTGCGCTGGTCATGGACTGGGGGCCTCGTCCCCGCGGAGGTCGCGGGTGCGGTGAATGGGCTTCACAGGCTGGGATCGATCAACACCTCGAAGGCCGCGCTCAGAGCCTCCTCCTCGCGTTCCTCGGCAAGGTCGCGCAAGCGCTCGTGCCGTTCGTTGTAGCGGCGCTCGATCTCGGCGATCGCTTTGGCGGCACGTTCCTCCGCACGTGTGGTCCAGGCGCGCTGAAGGTCGGGAATGCGCGAGGAAAACGCATCGTCGAGCTCGTGTGCCTCGGCGGTGGCCTCGCGAAGGGTTCGCTCATGCGCCTCCTCGGCCTCCCGGGCCAAGGTCTCCGCCTTCGTTTCGGCGTCGAGCAGGCGTTGCAGCGTGTCATCCATCGCCAGTCCTCAGGCTGTGCTCTGCGGCACCGGGCGGGACCCGCGTATCCGGCCGGACATGGTTCGGTACGGATACCTGCGCCGGGACCCGACCGGTGCCAGTTCAAGTCCTGGACGCAGGTTCGATGGTACTCGCGAGAGCATAAGACGTCCAGAATTTTCCCAACCATCGATCGAGCCGGGGAGTTGATCGAGAGCCCGACTATAACGAGTGGGCGCGGCCGCTGCAGCAGTGTCTGGCGACAGATCCCAGCTTACTTGCCGATGCAAAATCCGGCGAAGATCGCGCCGAGCAGCTCCTCGTGATCACCGCGGCCAAGCAGTGCTTCGAGTGCGCGTTCGGCCAGCCGCAGTTCCTCGGCGATCAGATCGGGCGCGACGCCGGCGTGGATCCGGCGCAGGCAGGCAACTGCGGCCGACAGGCCTTCGAGGTGGCGGCTGCGGACGCTGAAACGCTGCTCGCCGGAATCGCCCAGACCAAGCTCGGCGCGAACCGCCGCACGCAGTGTGTCGACTCCCTCACCGGAGACTGCGGAAACCCGCAGGCCCTCGCCGCCCGCACCGGGCATCAGATCGGCCTTGTTCCAGACCTGCAGCACGGGAATCCCCGGCAGGTCCGGCAGTGGGGCTCGTGCGGCGGGACGCGTCAGGTCGAGAATCTCGACGATGATGTCGGCGGACGCCGCGGCGCCGCGCGCGCGCTCAATGCCGATGCGCTCGACCGCGTCGTCGCTTTCGCGCAGGCCGGCAGTGTCGATCAGTTCTACCGGAATGCCGTCAATCGCGATCGGGGCGCGCAGTACGTCGCGGGTCGTGCCGGGAACCTCGGTGACGATCGCGACGTCGGCGTCGGCGAGCCGGTTCATCAGGCTGGACTTGCCCACGTTGGGGGCCCCGACCAGCGCAAGCCGCAGCCCGGTACCGAACACGCGCATCGGGCGCAGCCGCACGACCAGGTCGTCGATCGAGGCCGCGAGGACGGCCGCGCGTGTAGCCACATCGGCGGCGGCGGTGGATTCGAGATCGGTCTCGCCGAAATCGATCTCGGCCTCGATCAGCACGCGCAGCGCGCGGATCTCGGCAGCCACCGGCTCGAGTTCGCGCGCGAGCGCGCCGTCGAGGCTGCTGCGCGCGAGTCGTGCCGCGGCCGCGGTTTGCGCATGAATCAGGTCGGCGACCGCTTCGGCCTGGGCCAGGTCCATCCGGTCGTTCAGAAAGGCGCGTTCGGTGAACTCCCCGGGACGGGCCAGGCGCGCACCGAGCTGCAATGCCGCGTCCTGGAGCTGCTGCAGCAGCACCGGGCTGCCGTGGCCCTGCAGTTCGACGACATCCTCGCCGGTGTAGGACGCGGGTTCGGGAAAGAACAGCACGAGACCGTCGTCGACGACCGCCCCGTCTGCGGTGCGCAGGCGGCGGTGGCTGGCGCAGCGCACCGGGAGCCGCGGCCCGGCGATGGCCTCGGCCACGACACGCGCCCGCGGACCCGACAGGCGCAACACGCCGATGCCGCCGACTCCCGGCGGGGTGGCGACGGCGACGATGGTGTCCGCGCCGCCGGCCACCGGATCAGTCCTTCTTGCCGCCGGCGGCGTCGATCTTGCGCGTGATCACGTACTGCTGGCCGATCGAGAACAGGTTGTTAGTGAACCAGTAGAGCACCAACCCGGCGGGGAAGAACGCGAAGAACACAGTGAACACCACCGGCAGCGCCATGAAGATCTTTTTCTGGATCGGATCCATCGGCGGCGGGTTCAGCTTGTACTGGATGATCATCGTCAGGCCCATCAGGACGGGCAGGATGAAGTACGGATCCCGCGTCGACAGATCCTGGATCCAGAGCCACCACGGCGCCTGGCGCAGCTCGACGCTCTCGAGAAGCACCCAGTACAGCGCGATGAACACCGGGATCTGCACCAGGATCGGCAGGCAGCCGCCGAGCGGATTGATTTTCTCCTTCTTGTACAGCTCCATCAGCGCGGTATTCATGCGCTGTTTGTCGTCCTTGTAGCGCTCCTTCAGCGCCTGCAGTTTCGGGGCCACCGCGCGCATCTTGGCCATCGAGCGGTAGCTGGTTGCCGACAGGTGGAAGAACGCCAGCTTGATCAGGATCGTCAGGAATACGATCGACCAGCCCCAGTTACCGACGAAGTCGTGAATTACCCGCAGCAACCAGAACAGCGGCTTGGCGAGGAACGTGAAGATGCCGTAATCGACCGTCAGTTCCAGCCCCTGCGCGATCTCGCGCAGCTCGGCCTGGGTCTTCGGACCCACCCACATGCGGGTACGGAACTCGCCCGCGTTTCCGGGCGCAACCGTCAGCGGCTCCGAATGCAGGCCGATCAGGTACTCGGTCCCGGCGGCACCCGGTACCGCGCGCGCGTACATCGAGTTGACCTCGTCCTCGCCCGGTACCCAGGCGGACATGAAATAGTGCTCGATGACCGAAATCCAGCCGCCCTGCAGGCGCTGCTCGATCGGCGAATCGCGCAGCGATTCGAAGCTCTCCTTGTTGTAGCGCCCGTCGAAGTAGGCCGCACCGGTGAAGGTATACAGGAAGAACGACGCGCGCGACGGGGTCGGGCCATGGCGGAGCTGGCGGTACTGGCGGCCGATCCAGGGCTGGTCACCCAGATTCTCGATCCGGTGCTCGACCTCGAACAGGTGGGTGCCGCGCTGGAACACGAACGTCTTCGTCACCCGGACCGTGCCGTCGTCGGAAGTCCAGGTCATCGGCACCCGCAGCGTGTCCTGGCCCTCGATCATCTCGAAGCGATCGCCGTCGACCCGGAATTCCGCATGATGCGAAGGCGCACGCGCCGCCGCGTCGATATCGGCGACGCGGTCGTGCGTCAGGCCGCTCTGCGCGACGTAGCCACGCACGCGCTCGTCGAACAGGCGCACCGGCACCGATGGCTCGCCGAGATCGACCGGGTATTCGAGCAGATCGGCGCGGACCAGCGTGCCACCGCGGGTGTCGATGGCGAGATCAAGCAGATCGGTGCGTACCGTCACGTGGCGCCGGGTCGGTTCCGGAAGGGCCTCCGGGATCGCGCCCGGATCCAGGGCATCCGCGTCCGCGACCGGGGCCTCGGGCACGTCTTCCGGGGGCAACTCGGTCTCCTCGGCGGTCGGATCGACCGCGCGCGGGGGTTCCGGTCGAACCCCATAGTCCTGGTTCCAGGCCTGCCACATCAGGAACAGGACAAATGCCAGGGACAGCCAGAGGATGGGACGCAGGTTTTCCATGAGGTCGGTTACTTCCGGGATTCGTGGGTCGGGGTCGTCTCCGGCACGGGATCGTAGCCGCCTTCCGACCAGGGGTGGCAGCGCGAGACCCGCCGGACCCCCAGCCAGAGCCCGCGCAGAGCCCCGTGGCGGGAGACGGCCTCGGCGGTGTACTCGGAGCAGCTGGGATAATACCGGCAATGCGGCGCCATGAAGGGCGAGATCGCGTACTGGTACAGCCGGATCGGCATCAGGATCAGGGTCCGGATCATTTCACGTGCTCCAGCAACTGGTCGAGTTCCGCGCGCAATTCCCGGGAGCCTGCATCGGCGATCCCGGCGCGGGACAGCACGACGATGTCCACCGCGATCAGTGACCGACGGCGCGCGCGAAACGCCTCCCGGGCGACGCGCTTGATCCGGTTGCGGTCCACCGCGCGCCGGGCGTGCTTCTTCGAGATCGCAAGCCCGAGCCGGGGATGATCGAGCGGCGGTGCGCAAACCCGGTACAACAGCATGAAGCGCCGGCCCGGGATGCGGCGGGCGCGGGCAAACACGCGCTGGAACGCGCGGCCGTCGAGCAGGCGCAGGCTACGGGGAAAACGGTCCCCCGGCGTCGGAGCTGGCCCGCTCACGGCGTGCACGCCTGGGCGGGCACAACGAGGACGCGCTGCTTACGGGCAGAGGCGCTTGCGGCCCTTGGCGCGGCGGGCGTTGATCACCCGGCGACCGGAGCGAGTGGCCATGCGCGCGCGAAACCCGTGGGTACGGGCGCGATGGAGGCGACTGGGCTGGAATGTGCGCTTCATGACGAGTTTCCGGAATTCAAAACGTTATCGGGCGCTGAACGCTACCCGTGCGGCGCCCCAAAGTCAATCCTCCGGCGTCCGGGCGACGGCACGAGTGGATGCCGCCGGGGCCGCTGGCACCCCGGGAGGCGTTGCGCGTAGACTCTGGCGGTGGTCTCTCTCCCCGGAGTCAGTGCGTGTCACCGAATACCCTGTGGTCAGCCTGTCTGGATCGCTTGCAGGGGAAACTCTCCGAGCAGCAGCTGAATACTTGGCTGCGGCCATTGCACGCACAGGAGGCCGATGGCTACCTGCGCCTGCTTGCGCCGAACCAATTCGTGCTTGAACACGTCCGTGATCATTTCCTGCCCGCAATCAAGGGCACGGTCGACGAGCTCGGGAACGGCGAATCGCGCTGGCAGGTCGTGCTGGGGATCGGCGGGCCGGAAGCGGGCGCTCCATCGCAGGCCGAGCGCCCGTCGCGTTCTCCAGCGCCGTTGCGCCCCAGCGGCCCGGTCTCCAACCTGAACCCCGCATTCACGTTCGAGACCTTCGTCGAAGGCAAGTCCAACCAGCTGGCACGGGCTGCAAGCCTGCAGGTCGCATCCAACCCCGGCGTGGCCTACAACCCGCTATTCGTATACGGCGGCGTCGGCCTGGGCAAGACGCATCTGATGCACGCGATCGGGCACCGGATCCTGGAACGGATTCCGAAAGGGCGCGTGATCTATCTGCATTCCGAGCGTTTCGTGGCCGACATGATCAAGGCCCTGCAGCACAACGCGATCGACGACTTCAAGCAGCACTACCGCACCGCGGACGCGTTGCTGATCGATGACATCCAGTTCTTTGCGGGCAAGGAGCGCTCGCAGGAGGAATTCTTTCACACTTTCAACGCGCTGCTCGAAGGGCAACAGCAGATCATCCTGACCTCCGACCGCTATCCCAAGGAAGTGGAAGGCCTCGAGGAACGCCTGCGCTCCCGGTTCGGGTGGGGCCTGACGATCGCGATCGAGCCACCCGAGCTCGAGACTCGGGTCGCGATCCTGCAGCGCAAGGCCGAGCAGGCGGGGGTCGAGCTGCCGAGTGAGGTCGCGTTCTTCATGGCCAAGCGCATTCGCTCGAACGTACGCGAGCTCGAGGGCTCGCTGCGCCGGGTGATTGCCAATGCGCATTTCACGGGGAAGGCGATCACCGTCGACTTCGCGAAGGACGCGCTGCGCGATCTACTCGCCGTGCAGAGCAAACTGATCACGCTGGAAAACATCCAGAAAACCGTGGCCGACTACTACCGGGTCAAGGTCAGCGACCTCCATTCCGCGCGCAGGAGCCGATCGATCACGCGTCCGCGTCAGATCGCGATGGCATTGTCGAAGGAACTGACTCAGCACAGCCTCCCGGAAATCGGGGAGGCCTTCGGCGGGCGCGACCACACCACCGTGCTGCATGCCTGTCGCAAGGTGGCGGAACTGCGCGAAGGCGATGCCAACGTGGATAGTGACTACAAGAACCTGTTACGCACACTGAGCAGTTGAGACGCTGTGGATAACGTGTGCGTGGATACGCCGCGATCGGAAACGGAAAAATTCGTCGCGGTTTATCCACAGGGTGAACACAGGAAGAACCAAGGTTCCCAGAAGCAAAAATAAGAATAAGTAATTGAAAATGCGAGAAATCTTCCATACGGATCGCCTGTTTTCCGTTTGCTTATTACTACTGTCTTTAAATATCTAGATCATCATAAGGGACCGCCGACATGGACCTATCCTTCTCCCGGGACACCATGACCGAGACGCTGCAGCGCATCGTCGGTGCCGCGGAAAAGCGGCTGACGATGCCGATCCTGGGCAACGTCCGCATACGCGCGGGCGGCGAAGGCATCCAGCTCGACACCACCGACCTCGAGCTCGCGTGGAAGGCGACGAGCGCCGGCGAAATCAGTCCCGGAGTCGATGTCACTGTGGCGGTCAAAAAGCTTCTCGACATCGTGCGTGCGGCTCCGCCGGAATCGACGATTCAGGCACGGGTAGAAGGAGATCACCTGAGTGTCGGGTTCGGAGCATCCCGGTTCAGTCTCGCGACGCTGCCCGGGGCCGATTACCCGGAATGGGAACTGGAATCGATCGAACACTGGGTCGAGATGCCGCAACGACTGCTGCGGCGGTTGATCGAGGCGACCATGTTTTCGATGGCCCAGCAGGATGTGCGCTACTACCTGCAAGGGCTATTGCTCGTCGCGCAGGGCGACACGCTCAGAGCGGTGGCGACCGACGGGCATCGGCTGGCGGTCAGCGAGGCGGACCTGGAGACGCCGCTCGGCGTCGAGCAGGAATGCATCGTGCCTCGCAAGACGGTGCAGGAGTTGCGACGCAATCTTCTCGATGACGAAACGCCGGTGGCAGTCGGATTCGCTCCCGGGCAGGTCGCGTTCGATTTCGGGGTCGCCCGCTTGACGAGCAAGGTGATCGACGGCCGTTTTCCGGATTACGAACGGGTCATTCCGGTCGACCTTCCGGGGAATCTGGTCGTCGAACGCGAGGTGTTCCGGCAGGCGTTGGCGAGGGTCGCGATCGTGACGAGCGAGAAATACCGGGGAGTTCGATTGATCGCCCATCCCGATGGCTGCCGCGTGGTGACGCACAACGCGGAACGGGAAGAGGCGGAGGAAGAACTGCCGGCGCAGTATCAGGGAGAGGAGATCGAGATCGGTTTCAATCTCATTTACCTTCAGGATGTACTGAACGCGATCGATGCCGAACAGATTCGGATCGATATGCGCGACGGCGGTTCATCCGCGCTGATCCGCTCAGAGCCCGTCGATCGGGCACGGTACGTCGTGATGCCGATGCGGCTCTGATGGCCGAGGCCGAGGCTCGATGGGCGTGTCATAGTCGCTGAGCGCGGGGCCGATTCGGTGCCTCCGGATCGGGACCGCGTTCGCGCGATGGGGTGCCGGACAGGAGCGGCAGCACGTGCCGGTGGCAGTCGGGGAGTACCCCACCGTCGTGGCTCCGGTCAGGGGCGCCAATGCGTAACCTGATGATCACGGAAGCTGCACAATTCTGAACAGGCAGAACCCAACGCGACCGTGAGCACGACGCCACGCTGCGCTCGCGGCTAAAGGCTTCGCTCCTCGCGATGACGGCCTGTTCCAATTTGCGGAGCTTCCGGGATTATCCGGAACCTTGTTCCGTGTCTGTCGGTGCTTTCCGTGGCTCGCTTTTTTGTCTTGCAGGGTGGCCGCTGGCCATGAAAGTTAGCGTTCGGCTGTTCAACGCGCTACGCGCATTAGCGGCACGCTTGCAATGACGACCGACGTCGCGGGGTGTTTCACTCTCCGCGGAGCTTCCGGGATAATCCGGATGGGAAATCCTAGCGAGTGGGATGGATCCCCATGGAACAAGAAGGCCGGATCCAGATTCCGTTCATGGGGTCCCTTGGGCCTGAGCTGGTGGGTAAGCGATGTTGGTCGAACTCTGGACGCGGGACGTGCGGAATCTGCAGGAAACCCGTATCCGGTTCGGCAACGAACTCAACCTGATCGTCGGTGCCAATGGCTCGGGGAAGACCTCGCTGCTCGAGGCGTGTCACGTGCTGGCACTCGGGCGGTCGTTCCGTACCCATCGCCTGGCGCGCGTCGCCCGGAGCGGGTTTGGGGCATTCTCGGTCGCGGGCGAGCTATGGGATTCCATACACGGCCGATCGTGGGCCGGCGTGGAATGGAAGGGGCAACGTCGGTCACGTTTGAACGGACAATGGCTCGAGGGCCATTGGGAGATCGCCAGGCGGATGCCGCTCCTGAGCGTCCACGCCGGGTCGTTCGAACTCCTTGCCGGTGCCCCGGAAGAGCGGCGGCGGTTGCTGGACTGGGGGAGTTTCTATCTGCATGCAGACTTCGTGCAGCAGTGGATGACCTGGCGTCGCGCCCATGAACAGCGCAATGCGGCGCTGCGACAACAGGACACACGGACGGCGGCACGTTTCGAGGCGATCGCTGCCGACGCAGGAACCCGCTTGACCGAAATGCGAGCGGCAGTGGTCGCGCAACTGCGGCACCACCTTGCGGATGCGGCGAGCTGCGGACTCCGGCAGGGGCTGGCCGGAGCGATCGAACTGACGTTCCGACAAGGGTGGCCGGAGAACGAAACACTGAGCGATGCGTATGCCCGTTCGCGGTCGAGTGACTTGGAGCGTGGGTTCGGTCAGTCAGGGCCACAGAAGGCCGACCTCGAAATCCGGGTGGGCGGGCGCCTGATCCGTGAGGCGTCGCGGGGAGAGCAGAAGCGGGTACTGAATGTGCTGGTGATTGCCCAGGGGCTGTTGCTGGTCGGGATCGGTCCCGGGGGGGCTGCACCATTGCTGTTGCTGGACGACGCGGTGGCCGAGATGGACGAGGCGGGCCTGGGCGGTCTGATGGATGCGATCGCCGTGCTTCAGTGGCAATGCCTGGCAACCACGGTGGATCTGAAATGGGCGTTGCGAACCGCGAGCCGGTATCGCGGCGCGGAGATGTTTCACGTGAAACAGGGCACGCTGCTGCGATCACACGTGCCAGGCGACTGAACGCTGGGCACGCGCGTGGCCGCCACCATGCCGTGCTGTCCCAGCTCCGGTTTTCTCGTTCTCCCCCGCGCTGCAGGGCGCGACAGCGTCGTACGCTCGCAGCACCATCTGACACCGCCAACACCCGGTAAAGACGCTGTCACCGGTTCCCAGTACGGAAGCGAGTTGCGCGCTGCCGGTCCGACCGACGCCGGTTCCACGCCGATGGCGCCTTTCAAACTTGTTCCTGATTATCACGGAAGCTCCCCAAATTGGAACGGGCCGTCATCGAAACCACCGTCATCGCGAGAAGCGAAGCCCTTAGCGTGAAAGAACCTGACGTTGGGGCGAGCGAGATTCTGGCGTGACGCATGCCGGTGCGCAAATGCCTGCTTGCGGGACTCGAAGAGCCTGTGTGGCGGCTCAGGTGGCGGTGAGATAGCCGTGCTTTTCCAGCATCTTCAGCCAGCGCGGCGCGTTGCGCTGCACGACGAGAGCCTCGTAATCGACGGTGCGATCCTGGGTAGGGGGCCGCATGATTGAGCATGGGCGTAGACGATGCGCAGGAGCTTGTGCGCCAGGGCCACGATGGAGCGCTTGTGTCCCTTGCGGATGGACAAGGCCGAAAACTTGTCCTTGAGCGCACAGCGGGTGCGGGAGGCGGCTTGCGCGAACTCGCACAGCAGGCGACGGACCCAGGCGTTGCCCTTGCGCGTGCGTCCGCTCTTGCGTTTACCGGCGCTCTCGTGGTTGCCGGGGCAGATGCCGACCCAGGAAGCCAGGCGTTCCGCGTTGCCGAAGCTCGCCATGTCGGTGCCGATTTCGACGAGCAGCATGGCGGCGCCAATGCGGTCGATGCCGGGCACGGTTCCAGCAGGCACACCTGCGGCTCCCAGGGGGCCAGACCCGCAAGCAGTTCCTGTTCGAAGCGGGCGATCATGGCCTCGAGGTACTCGATGTGCGCCAGAACCTCGTTGAGCACGAAGCGGTGCCTGGTGCTCAGTTCCTCCGGTTGCAGGGCTTCGAACAGTTCTTCGCGGGAAGCCCGCAGGCGGCCGGCGAGGTCGAGGATTGCGTGCATGGGGGCATCGGCGAGCAGGGCCTTGATCATGGCCCGTGCCGACGCGCCGTGTACGTCGGAGACCAGCACGTTCAGGCGAATCCCGGCATCGGTCAGCACCTTGTGCAGCCGGTTCTTCTCCGCGGCCAGCATCCCGACCAGCTTCTGGCGCTGCCGGGCGATCAGGCGCAGATGGCGGATCTCGGCCGGAGGAATGAACGAAGCCCGCAGCAGACCGGCACGGGCCAGCGTGGCCAGCCACTGGGCATCGGAGAGGTCGGTCTTGCGGCCAGGCACGTTTCGGGCGTGACGGGCATTGACCACCCAGGCCATGACGCCCACACGCTCAAGGGCCGCATAGGGGGCTCTTCCAGTAGATCCCAGTGCTCTCCATCACCACGACCTCGGGGTCAAACCCGCGAACCCACTCGGCCAACGCCCGCCGATCGCGCTTGAAACCACCAAACTCCCGGTGCTCCACCGCCACACTGCCATCGGGCTGCTCGATCAGCGCACAGGGCCGTGATCTTGCTCTGGTGCCACATCCAGACCGACAACGCGCCGGTGAATCGGGGTAATGTCCATGCTGACCTCCTCGGGCAAACGCACTATCCTTCACGATGTGCTGTCGCCAAGGGCGCCGTCCTTCAACGGCCTGTCGGGACTCGACGGCTCTTTTAGCGTGCGCTGTCCATGACCCTTCCAGGCCATGCCAGGCAATCCGGGGTACGAGTGAAGGGCAGCGGGTCGAGTTAGCGTGCGCGGTCAGGCGCCATCAAGAATTATCGCGACCTCAGCCCGACGCGACAGCACGCCCATTATCTTTCATCATCGGGGGTGCCGCGCGCCCGGCGGCATGACAGTTAGCGTGAATATCCAGCCACGGAAGAACGCGGAAATCACGGAAGGTGAAACGGACCACTCCATCCATCCACTGATCCCCGCCCAACGCCTCAAAGCCCTTCGCTCCGAGTCCGGCCCCTTTCGGCTATACTGTGCGCCTATCGATCGAGTACAACGCCTCATGTCCACGCCAGATCCGAATCTCTCCCCAAGCGTCTACGACTCCACCCAGATCAAGGTCCTGAAGGGACTCGATGCGGTCCGCAAGCGACCGGGCATGTACATCGGTGATACCGATGATGGCACCGGTTTGCACCACATGGTCTTCGAGGTCGTCGACAATTCGATCGACGAGGCGCTCGCCGGCTACTGCACCGCAATCGATGTCACCATTCACGAGGACAACGCGATCAGCGTGACTGACAACGGTCGTGGGATCCCGGTCGACCTGCACCCGGAAGAGGGCAAGTCCGCCGCCGAGGTGATCATGACCGTCCTGCACGCCGGTGGTAAGTTCGACAACAACTCCTACAAGGTTTCCGGCGGCCTACACGGTGTCGGTGTCTCGGTGGTCAACGCGTTGTCGGAGGAGCTGCGCCTGGAAATCCACCGCAGCGGGCGTGTCTACCAGCAGACCTACCGTCATGGCGTTCCCGATGCTGCGCTCGCGCAGGCCGGTGAAACCGACCGAACCGGCACGACGATCTGGTTTCGTCCCAGCGCCCAGACCTTCACCAATATCGAGTTTCATTACGAAATCCTGGCGAAGCGACTGCGCGAGCTGTCCTTTCTCAACTCGGGCGTGCGCATCCGCCTGAAGGATCAACGCGATAACCGCGAGGATGTCTTCCGCTTCGAGGGGGGAATCCGCGCCTTCGTCGCACACCTGAACCAGAAGAAAACCGCGCTTCATCCCACGGTGATCTATTCCGACCAGACTCGCGACCACTACACCGTGGAAGTCGCGCTGCAGTGGAACGACTCCTACCAGGAAAACCTCTTCTGCTACACCAACAACATTCCCCAGCGTGATGGCGGTACCCATCTGGCCGGTTTCCGGGCGGCGCTGACGCGTACGATCAACCAGTACCTTGAGCGCGAGGGGCTGCTGAAACGCGCGAAGATCTCGACCGCCGGCGATGACATGCGCGAGGGCCTCACCGCTGTATTGTCGGTAAAAGTGCCCGACCCGAAGTTCTCCTCGCAGACGAAGGACAAGTTGGTCTCGTCCGAGGTGAAGCCGCTGGTCGACAACGTCGTCAGCGACGTGCTGAGCGATTTCCTGCTCGAGAACCCGTCCGAAGCCAAGGTGATTACTGGCAAGGTCATCGATGCCGCCCGCGCAAGGGAAGCCGCTCGCCGTGCGCGCGAGGTCACCCGCCGCAAAGGGGCACTCGATATCGCCGGTCTGCCGGGAAAGCTTGCGGACTGCCAGGAAAAGGATCCGGCGCGATCCGAGCTGTTTCTGGTCGAGGGCGACTCTGCGGGCGGTTCCGCGAAGCAGGGTCGGGATCGACATTTTCAGGCGATCCTGCCGCTGAAGGGCAAGATCCTGAACGTCGAGCGTGCCCGGTTCGACCGGATGCTGAGCTCGGCCGAAGTCGGCACGTTGATCACCGCCCTCGGCTGCGGAATCGGCAAGGAGGATTACAATCCCGACCGGCTGCGCTATCACCGCATCATCATCATGACCGATGCCGACGTCGACGGCTCGCACATCCGCACCCTGCTGTTGACCTTCTTCTTCCGGCAGATGCGCGAGCTGATCGAGCTGGGACACGTCTACATTGCGCAGCCGCCTCTGTACAAGATCAAGCGTGGCAAGCGTGAACAGTACGTGCGCGACGAGGCCGAGATGCAGGAAATCCTGCTGTCGCTTGCGCTCGACGGTGCACGCCTGCACGTTTCGCCCGATGCCCCGCCGGTCGCGCCCGAGGCTTTCGAGCGGCTCGTCCAGGGCTATCAGAAGGTCGACCGCGCACTGGAGCGCCTGGGCCGTCTGTACGATCCCAGGATTCTGCGCGCGATGTTCGACGCCGATCCGATGCCGGAGCCCCGGACGATCACCAATTCCGAGGTCCAACAGTGGTTCGCAGCACTGCTTGCTCAACTGTCCAGCGAGCGCGCGGGCGCAACGCGATACAGCCTTGGTTCCCTGAGCGAACTCGACGGGGTTGCCCAGCTGAGCCTGGACCGCATCGAACACGGCGCGCCGTTTTCGCAATACATTACCGACGAGATCCTCGATTCACGCGACTTCCGTGCGCTGCTGGACATGAGCGAGACGCTGCACGGCCTGCTCGAGGACGGGGCCTACATCCAGCGCGGCGAACGCAAACACGTGATCGAATCGTTCCCCGATGCGATGACCTGGTTGCTCAACGAGGCGCGCCGCGGCCTGAGTGTGCAGCGCTACAAGGGGCTCGGGGAGATGAACCCCGATCAGCTCTGGGAGACCACGATGAACCCCGAGTCCCGCCGCCTGCTGCAGGTTCGCATCGAGGATGCGATCCGTGCCGACGAGGTCTTCACCACGCTGATGGGCGACCAAGTCGAACCGCGTCGGGAATTCATCGAAGCGCGCGCCCTCAGCGCGGAGAATGTCGACGTCTGACGGGTGGGGTGCCGGCTGCACGGCGCAGCCCGGCAATGGGTTTGAACACTGGCGATACCGCGGCTCGCGGTTTCGGAAGCAGGGGGGCTCATGGGCCTGGGAACGATCGTCCTTCTGGTCGCCCTGATCGCGGTCGTTCTCTATGGCACCGTGATCTACAACGCGCTGGTTGCGGTCAAGCACGCGGTTGCACAGTCGTGGGCCAACATCGACGTGCTGCTCAAACAGCGCAATGACGAATTACCCAAATTGGTCGCGGTCGCTCGGCAATACATGGGTTACGAGCAGGAGACGCTCGAGCGCGTCACCCAGGCTCGCAACCGGGCCGAGACCGCCCAGCGCGAAGGTGATATGGAGGCACTGGGGGCCGCCGAGAACGAGATTCGGCTGGGCCTGGGCCATTTCTTCGCGGTGGCCGAGGCCTATCCCGAACTGCGCGCAAACGAGGCCTTCAACCAGCTCGCACGACGCATCTCCGGGCTCGAGAACGCAATTGCCGACCGCCGGGAGTTCTACAATGCGGCGGTGAACCGGAATAACGTGCGTATCGCGCAGGTTCCCGACGTGCTGGTCGCGCGCCTGCTCGGGTTCACCGCGTTCGAACTGCTCCAGTTCGATCCTTCCGAGATCCGCGACGTCGACGTGGCGGCGCTGTTCCGCAACTGAGCGCTGCGGTCCGGACACGCAATCCCATGCTGGCGGACCTGAGGCAATGGCTCCAGCTCGCGGAGGGCCCGGAGTTCACCCTGGCGCTGGTTGCGCTGGGCGTGGCGGCCGCGGCCGGGCTCTACGGCTTTCTACGCTACAGCCGGCTCCTGCGGCTCGTTGCGGATACTCCGACGGCACGGATCCGCTCTGCAGCGCAGGGCTTCGTGCAGCTGGAAGGCGCCGCGGGCTGGCTGCCGGGTCCGGAAATCCGCGCCCCCCTGACCGGGCACCGCTGCGTCTGGTACCGCTACCGCGTCGAAGAGAATCGCGGACAGGGCAGCAAGCGCCGACGGGTGGTCATCGACAGGGGTCAGTCCGACGACCTGTTCCTGCTGCGCGACGAGACCGGCGAGTGTGTTGTGGACCCGGACGGGGCCACCGTGATTGCACCGGAGCGGGACGTCTGGACCGCTTCGAACCGGCTGACAGATTTTGGCCCGGGGCCTGGCAGCGGGTGGCTGCGCGCCGGGCGCTATCGTTATGTCGAGGAACGCCTGAGCGACCGGCAGGCACTGCTGGTGCTCGGCGAGTTCACCACCCGGCAGCATCAGGGTCAGGACCGCGCCGAGCGGATGCGCGACCTGCTCGGGCGCTGGAAGAACGATCCGGATATCATCGCTCGGTTCGATTCGGACGGCGACGGTCGCCTTTCGCTGCAGGACTGGGAAGCGGTGCGCGCGCACGCACATGCCGAGGTGGAGCGGGAACTGGCCAACGAGGTTGAGCCGGACGCTTTCCACCTGCTGCGTCGAGGTACGCATGGCACGCAGCGCGTATTGGTGTTGTCTACCCTCGGCGAGTCCCAGCTTCTGTTCCGCCAGCGTCTGCGGGCGTATGGTTCGGGCCTGACTTTCGCACTAGCTACCAGCCTGACGATCTGGGCATGGACGATTCGCTAGTAAACCGACTTTCGTGAACCGATTTCGATGGGAGCCGCTGTGTCCAATCCCCTGCTTGCAACCGAGAATCTACCGGCGTTCCGCAGTATTCGGCCGGAACACGTCGAACCCGCGGTCGAACGAGTGCTCGCCGAGAACCGCGCCGCGCTGGCGGACCTGCTGAGCGCCCTGCCGGAAAGGCCCGGCTGGAACGACTTCGTCGTGCCTCTGGAGCAACTGGAGAACCGGCTCGATGCGGTCTGGTCACCGGTACGGCACCTGAACTCGGTGATGAACAGCGACGCGCTGCGTGCAGCGTACAACGCCTGCCTTCCGAAACTCTCGGAATACGCGAGCGAGTTGTCGCAGAATGCCGAACTCTACGCGGCGTTCGATCGCCTGGCGCGCAGCCCCGGCTTCGAGAACGAATCTCCGGATCGGCAGAAGCTCGTCCGCGATGCACTTCGGGACTTTCACCTGAGCGGAGTGGACCTTCCCGAGGATCGCAAGGCCCGCCTGCGCAAGATCGACGCGCGGCTTTCGGCGCTGACCGCGCGTTTCGAGGAGAACGTATTGGACGCGACTCAGTCCTGGACACTGCACCTGCCGGACGCAGGCCGCCTCGCAG
Source organism: Thioalkalivibrio nitratireducens DSM 14787 (assembly GCF_000321415.2). Classification (NCBI taxonomy): domain Bacteria; kingdom Pseudomonadati; phylum Pseudomonadota; class Gammaproteobacteria; order Chromatiales; family Ectothiorhodospiraceae; genus Thioalkalivibrio; species Thioalkalivibrio nitratireducens. The sequence goes on from NC_019902.2 coordinate 3,960,175, forward strand.
GCGTCCCGGACTCTTCGCGGGCGATGCTGGCCCAGAACGCACGCGAACGGGATCTGGATGGCTATGTGATTACGTTGGATTTCCCGAGCTATCACGCGATCCTGACCTACGCGGACGATCGGGATCTGCGCGAGCAGGTCTACACGGCCTATGCGACCCGTGCCTCCGACCAGGGGCCGGACGCCGGGCGTTACGACAACAGCGAGGTGATGCTGGAGATCTTGCGGCTGCGCGAGGAAAAGGCGCGGATCACCGGATTCCCGCACCACGCAGAGCGCTCACTGGCCACCAAAATGGCCGATCGGCCTGAAACCGTTGAGCGTTTCCTGCAAGACCTCGCTGTGCGTGCGCGCCCGTACGCCGAAGCCGACCTGGCCGAAATGCGCGAGTACGCGGCGACTCGGCTGGGACTGACCGAACTGCAATCCTGGGACTACGGCTACATCGCCGAGAAGATTCGTGCCGACCGCCTGGGACTCAGCCAGGAAATGCTGAAGCCCTACTTTCCCGCCGACCGCGTCGTCGCCGGCCTGTTCGGTCTGGTCGAGCGCCTGTTCGGCGTGTCGATCACCGAGGACCCCAGCGTTGAAACCTGGCACGACGACGTACGCTATTTCGTGATTCGCGACCGCGCTGGAGCGGAACGCGCGGGCTTCTACTTCGATCTCTATGCGCGTTCCGCCAAACGCGGCGGAGCATGGATGGACGTCTGTCGCAGCCGTTTCGTCCACGGCTCCGTGCACCAGCTCCCGGTTGCCTACATGACCTGCAACTCGACCCCGCCGGTCGATGGTAAGCCTGCGCTGTTCACGCACGACGAGGTGATCACCCTTTTCCACGAGTTCGGCCACGGGCTGCACCACATGCTGACCCGCGTCGATCATCCCGAGATCGGCGGCATCAACGGCGTCGAATGGGATGCGGTGGAGCTTCCGAGCCAGTTCATGGAAAACTGGTGCTGGGAACGCGAGGCGCTGGATCTGTTCGCCCGGCACCACGAAACCGGCGAGCCGATGCCGGATGATCTCTTCGAACGCATGCTCGGCACCCGGCATTTCCAGAGCGCGCTGCAGCTGCTCCGGCAGGTCGAGTTCGCGCTGTTCGACATGCGCCTGCATTCCGGACCGGCGCCGGAAGCGACCAACGATGTCCAGCAACTCCTCGACCGCGTGCGCGAGGAGGTCGCGGTCGTCCGGCCACCGTCGTTCAATCGCTTCCAGCACGGTTTTGCGCACATCTTCGCGGGGGGATACGCCGCGGGTTACTACAGCTACAAATGGGCCGAGGTTCTGTCGGCCGATGCGTTCGCACGCTTCGAAGAGGAAGGGTTGTTCTCGCAGGAGGTCGGCAGCGCGTACCTGCAGGAGATTCTCGAGGTCGGTGCATCACGACCGGCGCTCGAATCCTTCAAGGCATTTCGCGGGCGCGAGCCCACGATCGACGCCCTCCTCCGCCACAGCGGACTGGAGGCCGCGTGAAGATTGCCAGCTGGAACGTGAATTCGCTGAAGGTGCGCCTGCCCCAGGTGCTGACCTGGCTGGAAACCCGAAGCCCGGACATCCTCGCGCTGCAGGAGACCAAGACGACCGACGAGGCGTTCCCGGTGGACGCGATCCGTGGCGCCGGATACGAAGTCGGGTATTCGGGCCAGAAGACGTACAACGGCGTCGCGGTTCTTGCACGCAGCCCGATTTCGGAGATGCTCACCGATCCCCCGGGGCTGGACGATGCGCAGCGCCGTATCCTTGCGGTGACGGTTGGCGGCATCCGCTTGGTGAACTTGTATGTGGTCAACGGCGAGGCGGTCGACTCCGAAAAATACGCATACAAGCTCGACTGGCTCAGGCGGGCGCAGCTGTGGCTGAAGGCGGAACTTGAGCAATACCCGCAGATGGTGGTGCTCGGGGATTTCAACATCGCGCCGGATGACCGCGACGTGCACGATCCGGAGGAATGGAGGGATCGCGTCCTATGCTCGGTCCCCGAGCGCGAAGCGCTGAAGGGCATCCTGGATCTCGGATTCGGTGATTGCTTTCGGGTCAGGGAACAGCCGGAAGCACAGTTCAGCTGGTTCGACTACCGGGCCGCGTCCTTCCGACGCAATCGGGGTCTGCGCATCGACCTGATCCTTGCAAGCCGAGAACTGTTGCAACACTGTCGCCACAGTTCGATCGACCTGGAACCACGCGGCTGGGAACGCCCCTCCGATCACGCTCCGGTTATCGCCGAGTTCGACCTGCCCGATCCGGGATCCGTGCCCGCCTAACTCTCATGCCCTCGGCCGCGAGGCACCCCGAAGGATGAAACTAGGATTATAAATCAGAGACATACGATTCTCGGGCGGCGTATTTTCACGCTAACTGTCATGCCGCCGGGCGCGCGGCACCCCCGATGATGAAAGATAATGGGCGTGCTGTCGCGTCGGGCTGAGGTCGCGATAATTCTTGATGGCGCCGGACCGCGCACGCTAACTCGACCCGCCGTCCCTCACTCGTACCCCGGATTGCCTGGCATGGCCTGGAAGGGTCATGGACAGCGCACGCTAAAAAGAGCCGTCGAGTCCCGACAGGCCGTTGAAGGACGGCGCCCTTGGCGACAGCACATCGTGAAGGATAGTGCGTTTGCCCGAGGAGGTCAGCATGGACATCACCCCGATTCACCGGCGCGTTGTCGGTCTGGATGTGCACCAGAGCAAGATCACGGCCTGTGCGCTGATCGAGCAGCCCGATGGCAGCGTGGCGGTGGAGCACCGGGAATTCGGGGGCTTCAAGCGCGATCGGCGGGCGTTGGCCGAGTGGGTTCGCGGATTCGACCCCGAGGTCGTGGTGATGGAGAGCACCGGGATCTACTGGAAGAGCCCCTATGCGGCCCTTGAGCGTGTGGGCGTCATGGCCTGGGTGGTCAATGCCCGTCACGCCCGAAACGTGCCTGGCCGCAAGACCGACCTCTCCGATGCCCAGTGGCTGGCCACGCTGGCCCGTGCCGGTCTGCTGCGGGCTTCGTTCATTCCTCCGGCCGAGATCCGCCATCTGCGCCTGATCGCCCGGCAGCGCCAGAAGCTGGTCGGGATGCTGGCCGCGGAGAAGAACCGGCTGCACAAGGTGCTGACCGATGCCGGGATTCGCCTGAACGTGCTGGTCTCCGACGTACACGGCGCGTCGGCACGGGCCATGATCAAGGCCCTGCTCGCCGATGCCCCCATGCACGCAATCCTCGACCTCGCCGGCCGCCTGCGGGCTTCCCGCGAAGAACTGTTCGAAGCCCTGCAACCGGAGGAACTGAGCACCAGGCACCGCTTCGTGCTCAACGAGGTTCTGGCGCACATCGAGTACCTCGAGGCCATGATCGCCCGCTTCGAACAGGAACTGCTTGCGGGTCTGGCCCCCTGGGAGCCGCAGGTGTGCCTGCTGGAAACCGTGCCCGGCATCGACCGCATTGGCGCCGCCATGCTGCTCGTCGAAATCGGTACCGACATGGCGAGCTTCGGCAGCGCCGAACGCCTCGCGTCCTGGGTCGGCATCTGCCCCGGCAACCACGAGAGCGCCGGCAAACGCAAAAGCGGACGCACGCGCAAGGGCAACGCCTGGGTCCGTCGCCTGCTGTGCGAGTTCGCGCAAGCCGCCTCCCGCACCCGCTGTGCGCTCAAGGACAAGTTTTCGGCCTTGTCCATCCGCAAGGGACACAAGCGCTCCATCGTGGCCCTGGCGCACAAGCTCCTGCGCATCGTCTACGCCATGCTCAATCATGCGGCCCCCTACCAGGATCGCACCGTCGATTACGAGGCTCTCGTCGTGCAGCGCAACGCGCCGCGCTGGCTGAAGATGCTGGAAAAGCACGGCTATCTCACCGCCACCTGAGCCGCCACACAGGCTCTTCGAGTCCCGCAAGCAGGCATTTGCGCACCGGCATGCGTCACGCCAGAATCTCGCTCGCCCCAACGTCAGGTTCTTTCACGCTAACTCTCATGGCACACGCGGCCACCCCTGAGGATGAAAGTGACGTAGGGCGGAAAAGGCCGAAGGCCGTCATCCGCCAGCCGGCGCCCGGGGTGCCGCGGGCGCCTGGGCACTGCGAACGCCATGTGGCGGATGACGCTGCGCTATTCCGCCCTACGGGACACCCGGAACGCGACGCGGGTTCTTTCACGCTAACTTCCATGGCCAGCGGCCACCCCGCAAGATGAAAGGGCGAGCCACGGAAAGAACCGACAGACACGGAAAAGGGTTCGATCCGTTTCATCTTCCGTGATTTCCGTGTTCTTCCTTGGCTGGATTTTCACGCTACGCTAAGCGGAAGCTCCGGACCCGATTCAGAGTCCCCCGGACTGCTCCTTGCTGTCCTTGCTCGCGATGTGGTCCATGATACCCATCAGCAACGCGGAGACGACGAAAGTCAGATGGATTATCACGTACCACAGCAGCTTGTCGTTCGGAATGCTGTCCAGGTTCATGAACGCCTTCAGCAGATGGATCGACGAGATCGCGACGATGGCGGCTGCCACCTTCAGCTTCAGCGAACCCGCGTCGAGCTTGTCGAGCCAGCCCATGCGTTTGTGCTCGGCGACGTTCAGCTTGCCAATGAACGTCTCGTAGCTCGAATACATCACCATCACGATCAGGCCCGCGATCAGCACGATGTCGATCAGAGAAAGCGCCACGAGGATCAGGTCCATCTCGCGGATCTCCAGGATCTGCGGCAGCAGGTGGACCAGTTCCTGGTAGAACTTGATCGCCAGCGCGAGCAGCATCAGGCTCAGGCCGATATAAATAGGCGCCAGCAGCCAGCGTGCGGCCAGCATCCCTTTCTCCAGGGCACGTTCCATCATCGGGTTTCGTCTCTCGCGGTTGGACAACGAGCCCCATTCTAGGACCTTTCGCGACCATGACCCAGCCCACGAAGTACCGAGACCTGCGCGATTTCCTCGGTCTGCTCGAGAGCCGAAACCAGCTGCGCCGGGTTACCGCCGAGGTCGATCCCCATCTCGAGATGACCGAGCTTTGCGACCGCGTGCTGCGCGCAGGCGGTCCGGCGCTGCTCTTCGAAAATCCCCGAGGGTCGGATATCCCGGTTCTGGGCAATCTCTTCGGAACGCCGGAGCGCGTCGCGCTGGGCATGGGTGCGGAATCGGTCGAGGCGCTGCGCGAGATCGGCCGTCTGCTGGCCTTCTTGAAGCAGCCGGACCCGCCGAAGGGACTCAGGGCCGCCTGGGAATCGCTTCCGGTCTTCCGGAAGGTGCTAGACATGGCCCCGAAGCGCGTACGCTCGGCGCCGTGTCAGGAACACGTGCTGGAGGGCGATGCGGTCGATCTGTCGCGGCTGCCGGTGCAGACCTGCTGGCCGGGGGACGCCGGCCCGCTGATCACCTGGGGGCTGGTGGTGACCCGTGGCCCCAACCAGAGCCGTCAGAATCTCGGCATCTACCGTCAGCAGGTGATCGGCCGCAACCGGGTCATCATGCGCTGGCTGTCGCACCGCGGGGGTGCGCTCGACTTCCGCGACTGGTGCCAGGCGCACCCCGGTGAACCGTTTCCGGTTGCGGTCGCGCTGGGCGCGGATCCAGCGACCATCCTCGGCGCGGTCACGCCAGTCCCGGACAGCCTGTCCGAGTACGCGTTCGCCGGGTTGCTGCGCGGCAGCCGCACCGAACTGGTGCGCTGTCTTGCTTCCGAACTCGAAGTCCCCGCGTCGGCGGAGTTTGTGCTGGAAGGACACATTCATCCCGGCGATACCGCAGCGGAGGGGCCATTCGGCGATCACACCGGGTACTACAACGAGGTGGACGAGTTTCCCGTGTTCTCGATCGACCGGATCACCCACCGGACCGACCCGATCTACCACAGCACCTACACCGGGCGGCCACCGGACGAACCGGCGATCCTCGGGGTCGCGCTGAACGAGGTCTTCGTGCCGATCCTGCAGAAACAGTTTCCGGAGATCGTCGACTTCTACCTGCCACCGGAGGGCTGTTCCTACCGTATGGCAGTGGTCAGCATGCGCAAGCAGTACCCGGGACACGCGAAACGGGTGATGATGGCGGTCTGGTCGTTCCTGCGGCAGTTCATGTACACCAAGTTCGTGATCGTGGTCGACGACGATGTGAACACGCGGGACTGGAAGGATGTGATCTGGGCGATCACCACGCGCATGGATCCGGCGCGGGACACAGTGCTGATCGAGAACACGCCGATCGACTACCTCGATTTCGCGTCACCGGTCTCCGGCCTGGGTTCGAAGATGGGCCTGGATGCGACCAACAAGTGGCCCGGCGAGACACAGCGCGAATGGGGCCGCCCAATCAGCATGGACCCGGAAGTGAGACAGCGCGTCGACGCCCTGTTGCAACAGTTGCATTTATGACGGGCTGCACGCGGATGACGAGGTCACTGCGGTACCCGGTCGTCCGTTCCGGGCCGCCGGGTCCGGCGCCTAAACGGTCACCTGATTAGCGTGAAAATACAGCCACGGAAGAACACGGACAACACGGAAAATGACGGGTATTCAATATCTTGCTCAATTTCCGCGTGCTTCCGTGTCCGATTTTCATCCTTCGGGGTGCCTCACCCCCGAAGACATGATCGTTAGCGTGAAAGAACCTGACGTTGGGGCGAGCGAGATTCTGGCGTGACGCATGCCGGTGCGCAAATGCCTGCTTGCGGGACTCGAAGAGCCTGTGTGGCGGCTCAGGTGGCGGTGAGATAGCCGTGCTTTTCCAGCATCTTCAGCCAGCGCGGCGCGTTGCGCTGCACGACGAGAGCCTCGTAATCGACGGTGCGGTCCTGGTAGGGGTCGCATGATTGAGCATGGCGTAGACGATGCGCAGGAGCTTGTGCGCCAGGGCCACGATGGAGCGCTTGTGTCCCTTGCGGATGGACAAGGCCGAAAACTTGTCCTTGAGCGCACAGCGGGTGCGGGAGGCGGCTTGCGCGAACTCGCACAGCAGGCGACGGACCCAGGCGTTGCCCTTGCGCGTGCGTCCGCTCTTGCGTTTACCGGCGCTCTCGTGGTTGCCGGGGCAGATGCCGACCCAGGAAGCCAGGCGTTCCGCGTTGCCGAAGCTCGCCATGTCGGTGCCGATTTCGACGAGCAGCATGGCGGCGCCAATGCGGTCGATGCCGGGCACGGTTTCCAGCAGGCACACCTGCGGTTCCCAGGGGCCAGACCCGCAAGCAGTTCCTGTTCGAAGCGGGCGATCATGGCCTCGAGGTACTCGATGTGCGCCAGAACCTCGTTGAGCACGAAGCGGTGCCTGGTGCTCAGTTCCTCCGGTTGCAGGGCTTCGAACAGTTCTTCGCGGGAAGCCCGCAGGCGGCCGGCGAGGTCGAGGATCGCGTGCATGGGGGCATCGGCGAGCAGGGCCTTGATCATGGCCCGTGCCGACGCGCCGTGTACGTCGGAGACCAGCACGTTCAGGCGAATCCCGGCATCGGTCAGCACCTTGTGCAGCCGGTTCTTCTCCGCGGCCAGCATCCCGACCAGCTTCTGGCGCTGCCGGGCGATCGAGGCGCAGATGGCGGATCTCGGCCGGAGGAATGAACGAAGCCCGCAGCAGACCGGCACGGGCCAGCGTGGCCAGCCACTGGGCATCGGAGAGGTCGGTCTTGCGGCCAGGCACGTTTCGGGCGTGACGGGCATTGACCACCCAGGCCATGACGCCCACACGCTCAAGGGCCGCATAGGGCTCTTCCAGTAGATCCCAGTGCTCTCCATCACCACGACCTCGGGGTCAAACCCGCGAACCCACTCGGCCAACGCCCGCCGATCGCGCTTGAAACCACCAAACTCCCGGTGCTCCACCGCCACACTGCCATCGGGCTGCTCGATCAGCGCACAGGCCGTGATCTTGCTCTGGTGCACATCCAGACCGACAACGCGCCGGTGAATCGGGGTAATGTCCATGCTGACCTCCTCGGGCAAACGCACTATCCTTCACGATGTGCTGTCGCCAAGGGCGCCGTCCTTCAACGGCCTGTCGGGACTCGACGGCTCTTTTTTAGCGTGCGCTGTCCATGACCCTTCCAGGCCATGCCAGGCAATCCGGGGTACGAGTGAAGGGCAGCGGGTCGAGTTAGCGTGCGCGGTCAGGCGCCATCAAGAATTATCGCGACCTCAGCCCGACGCGACAGCACGCCCATTATCTTTCATCATCGGGGGTGCCGCGCGCCCGGCGGCATGACAGTTAGCGTGAAAATGCAGCCACGGGCGCCCGGGTGTTGCGAACGCCGAGCGGCGGCTCACGCTTCGCTGCTCATCAGCCCGGCGGGGCCCCGCGAGTCGCGGGTTGTTCGTCTTCCCGCCCTCAGCGCCGTTCCCGATCGCCGCCGAGGCTCGCCTCGATGCCGCTGATCGCATCGTCGTAGCGCGGCGCCCAGTCCAGGGCCTGGCGCACCCGCGACGAATCCACCCAGCGCTGTTCGCGCAGGAAACTGGCCATCCCCGGATGGGCTGCGTAGTAGGCGTCGATATCGGGAATGCAGGGCGGCAGCACGACGCCGATCCGCTGCGCGACCGCCGTCGCGAAGTCGGTGCTGCTCATGTGCTCCGCGTCGGCCAGGTTGAAGAAACCGGTCGGCGCGCCACTCACGACGAGGCGCTGGATCACCGCGACGATGTCATCGCGGTGGATCCGGTTCCCTGGCGGACAGACCTCGGGACAGGGCAGCTCCAGCCCCGCCCGGATCGCCTCCTCCCGCAGCCGCCCGGGGCCGTAGATCCCCGGCAGCCGCAGGATTGCCCACTGCGTTCCCCAGCGTGACGCGGCCTCCACCAGCGCCTGTTCCGCATCGAGCCGGCGCAGTGCGCGTGGCGACGCCGCCTGCAGTGACGCCTCCTCGGTGACCACCGCACCGTGCTGGTTGCCATAGACGCCGGTCGTGCTCGCATACACGAACCGTTCGGGGGGCTCGGACTCCAGTGCCGCCAGAAGCCGCCGCAGGCGCGGATCACCCGCGCCGGATTTCGGCGGCGGTGCGAGGTAGACGATCCGCCGCGTGCCGGCACCATCCGCGCTCAGCGTCTCTGCGTCGAGATCCACCGGGCGAATCCTCGGGTCGTCGTCGGCCTGGCGCCGCCAGCCCAGCCACTGGACGCCCTCGCGATCCAGCGCCTGCCCCAGCGCATGCCCCACGTAGCCCATCCCGACGATCAGCACCGTGTCCTCCCCTGACATCCCCATCACACCCCGGCTTGTTTGCGTTCGCCCCCCGATTGTCGACAATTCGGGCTTCGTTCACCAGCGGGGATCACCGCATGGCGTTTCAGGTTACGGTACGGCCCGCGAACCACGTGTTCACGGTCGAAGACGGCGAGACCGTGCTCGACGCGGCGCTTCGCCAGGGCTTTGCCTTTCCGTACGGATGCCGCGACGGGGCCTGCGGCACCTGCCGGGGCCGGGTGCTCTCCGGCACGGTCGATTACGGTCCCCGCCGCCCCCCGGGGCTCAGTGACGAGAACGAGGCTGCCGGATTCGCGCTGTTCTGCCAGGCGGTGCCGGTCGACGATCTCGAGATCGAGGTGCGCGAGGTCGGTGCCGTACGTGATATCGCGATCAAGACCCTGCCGTGCAGGGTCGCATCGCGCAGCTTTCTTGCGCCGGACGTGGTCGAGCTGCGGCTGCAACTGCCGGCAACCGAGCGCCTGCAGTTCCTGGCCGGCCAGTACATCGACATCCTGTTGAAAGGTGGCGAGCGGCGCAGCTATTCGCTGGCGAACGCACCGCACGACGACCGTCACCTGGTGCTGCACGTCAAGAAGGTGCCGGGCGGCCGATTCTCCGACGCCGTGTTCCACGAAATGAAGGAGAAGGCGCTGCTGCGAATCGAAGGCCCGCTCGGCAGCTTCATCCTGGACGAGCAATCCGAGCGGCCCCGCCTGTTCGTCGGCGGCGGAACCGGGTTCGCCCCGCTGAAGGGCATGCTGGATCACCTGGCGGAACAGGGGCTGGACCACCCCCTCCACCTGTTCTGGGGCGCGCGCGACGCGCAGGGGATTTATGCGGCCGACTGGCTTCGCGAGCGAATCGCGCAGCACGGCGACCGCTTCCGGTTCACGCCGGTGCTGTCGGAGGCCACCGACCCGGAGGTAGCAGGTTTTCCGGCGCGCTCGGGCTGGCTGCACGACGCTGTCTGCGCAACCTATCCGGACCTTTCGGACTTCGATGTGTACATGGCCGGACCCCCGCCGATGATTCAGGCGGCGAAGCCCTGCTTTTTCGCGGCGGGGTTGCCGGAAGATCGCCTGTTCTACGACAGTTTCGAGCCCGCAGCCCAGCCCGTACCCGGCACCGACGCGGCCACCGTGTAGCAGCCTGTCGGACGCAGGCTGCGTTCCTCGCGTTCACGGTTCGGTTGGCGTTTCCCTTTGCAGACCCGCGCAGCTTCCCTGATCATCCGATGATGCTTGGCCCTTCGGCGGGAGCATCCGGCCTGACCGCGGCCTGCGGAGCGCACTGCCGCCTGGCGCGGATCCGCCCGGAACGGCGGTGGCCGCCGCGCCGTCCCCGTCAAGCGGCCATGTCCGCGGAAGTGTCATCCTGCGGACGGCTCGGACGGCTCGGACGGCTCGGACGGCTCGGACGGCTCCCGCTCGCCGCCTCGACCGGATGCGTGCAGTCGAAGCACAGCCGCGAGCATTGCGGTATCGGTGGGGTCGTCGGCGGTCTCGATCCGGCCGGCGAAACCCTCGTCCCGCGCCATCGCCGCGACGCGGGTGGCACCCGCCACCAGCGCGGTGCGCAGCAGCGCGACCTGCCCGGCTCTTCCGATCATCCGGCACAGGTTCTGCAGGCTCTCGCCGCTGGTCACCGTGATCGCGTCGACACGCCGGTTTGCCAGCGCCTGCCGCAGCGGTGTCGCGTCGATATCCGGTAGCGCCCGTCGGTAGGCCTCGGCGTAGACGACCTCGGCCCCCCGCTCGGTAAGGATCTCGCGCAGATGCGGGCGACCGCCGTCGCCGCGGAAGATCACGACCCGGCGCCCGCGTACCTGCTGCATCGCCGGTTCCTCCAGCAGTGCCTCGCTGTCGAACCGCGCCGCGGGCACGATCGTCGGGGCAACCCCGTGTTCACGCAACTCGGACGCGGTGCGCGCGCCGATGGCCGCGGCCGCAACCCCCTGTGGCCAGGCGCCGCGCTCGCGCAGCAGTGCCAGCACCCGCTGCACCGCGTTGGCGCTCACGAATACTGCGATGTCGAAGCCATCGAGGCCTGCGAGCACCGTGTTCAGCTGCGCCGGATCCGCGGGGCCCCGGATCTCGATCACCGGGAAACGGGTAACCTGTGCCCCCTGCGCCTCGAGCATCGTGCAGAATGGCCCGGCCTGAGCGGCCGGGCGCGTCACCACCACGTGCATCCCGGCCAGTGGCCCGACCCCTGCCTCGCCCATGGTCAACGCGCCTGCGAATGGGCCGCCGCGAGGAGTTCCCCCGCTCCCTGTGCCAGCAGATCGTCGGCCAGCGCGATCCCGAGTGTCTCGCCTGCTGCACGAGGCCCGCGGCGTTCCCCTCGCAGCATCCGGCTGCCGTCGACTGCGCCGACCAGGCCTCGAAGGTACAGTTCTTCGCCTTCCAGCACCGCGTGACACGCCAGCGGTACCTGGCAGCCGCCCTCCAGCCGGCGGTTGAATGCGCGTTCGGCCCGGACCCGGTCCGCGGTCGCCGCGTGGTTCAGCCCCGAGATAAGTTCGATGACCTCAGTATCTCCGTCCCGGCACTCGATCGCGATCGCGCCCTGACCCACGGCCGGCAGGCTGATTCCGGGTTCGATGCGCGCCCGGATCCTCTCCTCGAACCCCAGGCGCTTCAGCCCGGCGGCGGCGAGCAGGATCGCGTCGTAGTCCCCGGCATCCAGGCGTGCCAGCCGCGTATTCACGTTGCCGCGCAGGTCGGTGATCACCAGATCCGGGCGCCGCGCACGCAGCTGGCACTGCCGGCGCAGGCTGGACGAGCCCACCCGGGCGCCCTCCGGCAGCGCGTCGAGGTCAGCATGGTCGTTGGATACGAATGCATCCAGCGGATCCTCGCGTTCCAGGATCACCGGCAGCACGAGCTGTTCGGGAAGCTCCATCGGCACGTCCTTGACCGAGTGCACTGCGATATCGGCCCGATCCTCGAGCAGAGCCATTTCCAACTCCTTCACGAACAGCCCCTTGCCGCCGATTCGTGCCAGTGGCGCGTCCAGGATGCGATCCCCCTGCGTCGTCATCGTCACCAGTTCGACCTCGAGTCCCGGGTGCAGCCGGCGAAGCCCGCTGGCGACGTGCTCGGCCTGCCATACGGCAAGGGGGCTTTTTCGGGTTGCGATACGCAGCAGGTTCTTCATGGGAAATCCGAAATCGGGCCGCCGGGCGGCGTGGAATCGAACCCCAAATTATAGCCTCCAAATAACCATTCATGCCCCGGCGCCTGTCGGAGCCTGCGTTGCAGGCGAACACAGGGGCAGCGGGCGCGATTCGCCGTGTCGGGGTGGTCTTGCAGGCAACTGCCGCGCCCCCGGAGCCCCCGAACCTGCGGCTCGGGCCTTGAAATCCGGGTGATATACTGGGCTTCGCCCTGTTTTGCGAGACTGCGTGATGCCCCAGGAATCCCGTCCCGACGCGCCGGCCAACCCCGCTGCCAAACTCTGGGGAGGCCGTTTCAGCGAGGCTACCGATGCCTTCGTGGAAGCCTTCACCGCCTCGGTCGGCTTCGACCGGCGCCTCTATGCGCAGGACATTGCCGGCTCGATCGCCCACGCGACGATGCTGGCCGACGTCGGCGTGCTGACCCAAGCCGAGGCCGAGGCCATCCGCTCCGGACTCGAGGAAATACGGGCCGAAATCGAGGCGGACCGGTTCGACTGGTCGGTCGCCCGCGAAGACGTGCACATGAACATCGAGGCACGGCTGATCGACAAGATCGGCGAGACCGGGAAGAAGCTCCACACCGGCCGCTCGCGCAACGACCAGGTGGCCACCGATATCCGCCTGTGGCTGCGCGACGCGATCGATGCGCTGCTGGTCCAGTTGCGGCTCTACCAGCGCGGCCTGCTGGATCTTGCCGAGCGCGAGCATGCGACCGTCATGCCGGGCTTCACGCACCTGCAGACCGCCCAACCGGTCACTTTCGGCCACCACATGATGGCCTGGTACGAGATGCTGGAACGCGACGCCGAGCGCCTGACCGACTGCCGGAGCCGGGTGAATCGTCTGCCGCTGGGTGCGGCCGCGCTGGCGGGTACCGGCTATCCGCTCGACCGCGAGATGACCGCGCGCCTGCTCGGCTTCGAAGGGATCTGCCGCAACTCGCTGGACGCGGTCAGTGACCGCGACTTCGCGATCGAATTCACCGCGAGCGCGGCGCTGATCATGATGCACCTGTCGCGCCAGGCCGAGGAACTGATCCTATGGACCAGCGCGCAGTTCGCGTTCATCGACCTGCCGGATCGCTACTGCACCGGCTCCTCAATCATGCCGCAGAAGAAAAACCCGGACGTGCCGGAACTGGTGCGTGGGAAGACCGGCCGCGTCTATGGGCACCTGATGGCGCTGCTGACGCTGATGAAGGGCCAGCCACTCGCCTACAACAAGGACAACCAGGAAGACAAGGAACCGCTGTTCGACACCGTCGACACCCTGGCCGGCAGCCTGCGCGCGTTTGCGGACATGGTGCCGAACCTGCGGGTGAATGCAGACCAACTGCTGCAGGCGACCCGCCGCGGCTTTGCCACCGCCACCGACCTCGCCGACTACCTGGTCGGCAAGGGACTGGCGTTCCGCGATGCGCACGAAGTGGTCGGGCGCGCGGTCTGGCTGGCGTCGCAGCGCGGCTGCGACCTCGCGGACCTGGAACTCGATGAGTTGCGCGGCTTCGATGCCCGGATCGGCCCGGAGGTGTACGAGCTGCTTACCCCCGAGGGTTCCGCTGCCGCGCGCGACCTGCCCGGTGGAACCGCCCCCGCACAGGTTCTGGCGCGGATCGCCGAGGCCCGGGAACACCTCGCGCGAGTCGCACCGGCAACCTGACACGATCAGCGCCGCGCCCGCCCGCCCAACCTCAGACCCCGGCCCATCGCCAATGCCTGCGGCACAACCTACGGCGGCTACGGCGGTTGTGGTAGGGCGGAAGAGGCCGAAGGCCGTCATCCGCCGCCCCACGCCGGCGTTGCCGCGGCTGTGGGTGCTGGCTACTCCAGTTCCCGCGTAGGTTGTGCCGACGCAGCAACGTTGTGCCTGCGGTACAACCTACGGCGGCTACAGCTGGTTGTGGTAGGGCGGAAGAGGCCGAAGGCCGTCATCCGCCGCTCCCACGCCGGCGTTGCCGCGGCTGCCGGTGCCGGCTATTCGAGGTAGGACTCCAGTACCTGCCAGGTCACGTTGCCATGGGCAACGTCGTACTCGAGCAGCATCTGCCCGCGCACGTGCCCATCCTCGAAGGTTGCGAGCACCCAGCGGTCGTTCAGCACGTGGATGCCATCGGGAACGAAGTACATCTGGCCGCCCAGCACCGGCGCGTGGGAAATCAGTTCCGGCTGCTCCAGCAGGCTCCTGGCCAGCTGCAATTCCGGCCGCGCGATTCCGCGACGCTGCATCGCCTGGACCTGGGCGTTGGTCAGGCCGACTTCGGCTGGCCGAGGCACCTCGTGCTGGGTGTACTGCGCGAGCTGCATCTGGGCGTCGAGCAGTTCGCGATTCGCCTCCGCGACATCACGTTCCAGTCCGATGCCGCGTGCTACGTAGATCGCCAGCACGACCACGAAGAACAGCATGAACCCCAGCCACGCCAGGCGCTCGGTGAACTTCAATCCCTCGGTCGAGGCCTGTTCCTCCGCCATCACTTCCTCCTGCTTGCGCTCACTCATCGGCGAGTTGCATCAGTAACTGGGCCGCGTCGGCTGCGGCCTGGGTGCGTGGGTAATACTGCACGACATATTCCGCGCGCGCCCGGGCCAGCGGCCGGTCGCCCCGCCGGTGTTCCCGGCGTGCCAGCGCGAACTCCGCGTCCGCGATCCCCTCGCGCAGGCGCACCAGGCGCGGCGCCAGGTTTTCCACGTACTCGGACAGCGGGCGTTCCCGCAGGTACACCGTGATCTCGCGGAACAGTCGCCGACCCTCCCCGATCCGAGCCTCGGGCTCGGTCACCGACGGCCGGGACCAAGCCCCAAAGCCCGCGAGCGCGTGCAGGTAGGCGGCATAGTCGGCATCCGGGTGCTCGGGGTGACGTTCCAGGAAGCCGGCCGATACCCGCCGCGCCCGCGTGAAGTCGCCGCCCTGCAGACAGGTCTGCCCGACCTCCAGCAGTCGGCGCGGGGCGTCCGTCGCACCCGCCTCCCAGAGGTCGTAGGCACCACGGCAGTCGCCCGCGCGCAGCGCCTGCTCCAGGCCGTCCGCGGGAACGGAGGGCCGGGGCTCCCCGGGCAGCGTGGCGCACCCGACCAGCCAGAGCAATGGCGCGAGGAGCAGGAGGCGAAGCGGTATGGCGGGCATCGAGGCTTTCGGCAGCATAAGGCACAGTCGCGCATGATACCGCGGATCCGCCAGCCCTTCAGCGCCACCGCTCGGGCGGCCGGGATGCAACGGAACCTCGGGCACCCCCGGAACGACTCGACCCCCTGGTCGGGCCTCGACGATGGCAGGCCACCGGTACTGTCGGCACGCGTGCAGCCCCGTCGGGAATGCTGCCCGGCACGGACCCGGGCCGCGCAGCCGTCCCTGCCGGCTACCGTCACCAGGCGGCGGATTCGCCGAGCGTGATCCGGTGGCTGCCGTCGGGCTGTGGCCGGGCGGCGGTGTTCAGCGCGCCCGACAGCGCCGGCGTGGCATCCGCAGCCGCCCGCAGCACGAGATCGACCCGGTAGCCGCCGTCCGGCCGCCAGCCGGCGGCACCGGCTATATCGAGTGGCGATTCCGGGGCCGATTCGATCTCGGCCAGCAGCATCCCGTCCCGCAGTCCCAGCACGGCCCGGTACTCCCCGAGCGGGATCGGCCGGGGCAGCCCGGCCGCGGCACCCCCCCAGGACAGCGCGCCCTGGGCCTCCTGAAAGCCGGTGTCGAAATGCCACGCGATGGCCGGCAGGTCCACACCGATCTGGCCATTGAGCAGCAGCGGCAGGTCGAACCATTCCTGCAGCCGCTGCGCGCCCAGCGTCCCACGCACGCCCTGCGCCTGCAGTTCGCCGGGCCTCAGGCGCAGCCGTCCGGTGACCTGGTCGCGGCCGCCTTCCCAATCCACCGCGAGTCCCAGGCGGCCGGTCAGCAGCGCAGCGGGCTGCCAGCGCCACGCGAGCGCGCCGGCATCGCGGCCATCGACCCGAATTCCGTCAGCCCGCCCGCGCCAGGTAGACCCCGAGACCGTCGCGACCTCCAGCGCGAAAGGCAGATCCAGCCGTGGCTCGGCCACGCGCCAGACGACGCCGGCGGGGGCGGTCCCGGCCAGCGCCACCAGGTAGGCGACGAGCACCACCGCCGCGGCGCCGAGCAGGCGCTTCACGCGCCCCCGCCTCATGAGCGCCCGGTCATCGGTTCGACGCGCAGCTGGACGTTCACCCGTCCGGGTTCCGGCCCAGGATCGATGCCGAGGCTGATCACCTGAAGTCCGTGTCCGGACTCCAGCGTGGCCAGCCAGCGTATCAGTGCGGGATAGGCGGCCCCTTCCAGTTCGGCCTCGACACCCGATTCCAGCGGGCGAACGCGGCGCAGCGCAGCGCCGAGCCCTGCCGAGCGCGCGGAGACGTCGACGATCCCGAGCGGCGAGCCTCCGGGGCGCGTCGGAACCGGTCCTGCGGTTTGCGCCCGCGCGCGCACGGCCGGCGCCTGGGCCTGCATCCATGCGTGCTCGTCCACCAGCTGCTGCAGCCGGTCGGCGAGGAGTTCCCGGCGTTCCAGGGCGGGTTCGAGCACGAACAGGAAGGCGCCGGCGAGCAGCCCGACCAGCGCTGCGAGCAGTACGATGCGCCGTTCACGATCGGCCAGCCCGTCCCACCAGGCCTTCACGATCCGCCGCCTCCGATCTGAAGCCGCGCCCGTACGCCCTCCTCGCCGGACTCGGCCGCGAGGATGCGCACACCGGTGCCAAGCCCTTCGCGCAGCCGGTTGCGCAGTTCGTCCAGCGCGGCGATGCTGGCCAGATCCAGCTCGAGTTCCAGCCGGTCCGCGTCGGCGCGCAGCTGGCGCATCTCCCCGCCAGCCGCGACCAGGATCGGTGCCGCCGCCGCCAGCCGTTCCGCGACTGGGCCGGAACCTGCGGGGGCCGCCGCGCCGGCTTCGAGCGCCTGGCGGAACTGCGCCGGTGGATCGACCATCCGCGTGCCCGGCAGCGTCTCCTCGAACAGCTCGGCGATCGCCTGATCGATGCGCCGGGCCTCGTTCTCGAGTTGGTAGACCTCGACCCACAGCGACGCCGTCCACAATACGGCCAGGGCCGCCGCGATCCCGGCCGGAACCCGCCACTGCGCCCACAGCGCGCGGCGGGCCCCGCCCGGCGCGTAGCGTTCGGTGAGGAGGTTCGCCGGCGGCCGGCGGCGCAGCGCCGGCGCGACCAGGCCGAGCAGGTCTCCATCCCAGTGGTGGAACCGTACTTCGGTGCGTTCGTGCACGGTTGCGGGCAATCGATCCGCGGGTCCGAACCATTCGATTCCCGCCTGCGCGGCAGGCTCGTCCAGCCAGCGGTTCAGCCACCACGGCAGCAGATCGCCGGACACTGCGAGGCGCTCGCCGCTGCCGGCGTCGGCGAGCAGGCAGCGCTCGTCCTGGCACCAGATGCGCAGCCGGCCTTCGGCCGCCTCGGGAAGCAGCAGGGTGTCGGGCAGCAGCGCGTGGGCGCTGACACCGGCCTCGCGCAGGGTGCCCAGCCAGGCCTCGAGATCCCGGTGTGCCGCGACCGCTGCCAGCAGCCGGCCGTCCGGGCGGCGCGGCCCGGCGACGATATGCAATGCCTCGAGATCCTCGCTCAGGCGTTCTTCGAGTGCGAATGGCAACGCCTGCAGTTGCGCGGCCCGGGCGCGCGCGGGTATCGCCACCAGGTGCAGCAGCACGCGCTCGCCGGGAACCAGCGCCAGCACACGGTCGGCGCTGCCCACCCGTGTCCGGATCTCCGGCAGGACCGACCGGCCCCGCGCCACGATCGCGCCGGCGCCGTTCACCCGTGCCCACGCCAGTGCGGGCGGCGGACCGCCCGCGTCCGGCTCGGGCAGGCTGAGGACGAACCAGTTCATCGGCGCGTCGCGGTTCCGGTCGGGCCTCGGAAGGGTGCGGGTCGGATCACGGGACTAGTTCTCGCAGCTGGTGAACTCGCGGACCACGGTGAGCCCGTTCGGGGCATCGAGGACCGCGCAATGGAAGAAATCGTTCCTGGGCAGCCGGGCGACCAGGGCCAGCCTGAAATAGCGCAGCTCGCCCGCCTCGTCCGGCTGAGCCGCAACGGCGTCGCGGACCGGATCCGGAGCGCCGTCCAGATCGATCAGGTTATCGGTTCCGGGACGCGCGGTCACGTAGGGTGCGACTGCCTCCCAGATCTCGGGTGTGATGCCCTGCACCCGGTTCAGCTCCGACGCCAGCAGAAACGGGCGGTTTCCGCTGCGCTCGGGCGGTGTCCGCAGCCGGTAAACGGGGTCGTCGGTCTCCGGATCCATCCAGTCGCGTACCGCGGCGGCAAACTGCTGCGCCTGCCAGGCCGCGATACCGGCCTCGGCGCCGGCCTGCGTGACCAGTGCAGCGAACTCGGCCAGCGGCGGATCGTCCGCGCGCGCAAGGCTGTTCAGATTGAACCGGCAGTGCAGGTTCTCCAGCCGGGCCACCAATGGGATCCCGTCCACCTCCAGCGGCAGCGCGGGCGACACGCACTCGTCCCAGGGCAGGTCGCCGAGATCCGGCACCTGTTCCAGCATCCGCAGCGTCATGACCTCGGCGCCGAGCAGCAGCGCTCGCGCGTGATCCTGTTCAAACAGCAGGCCGGAGCGCTCGATCTGCGTGTGATCGCGCACGCTCATGCCGATCGCGGCGGTCACCGCGATCGCGACGACCAGCAGCGCGGTGATCAATGCCACGCCCTGTTGCGCCTGTTTCATGATCCGTCCGGAAGGCTCAGGTGTCGCTCGATGCGGCCCAGTCCGGGAACGTCCAGCACGACCTCGACCAGCGCCGGCAGCGCCGCGGGGTTCTCGATCGCGCGCAGCGGCGGCCAGGCATCGAGCACTTCCTCGCCGCGCGGACCCGATACCACGAAACGCAGTTCGAGCCCTGGCGCTTCGCGCACGCCGTCGCGATCCTGCGTGGCCAGGAATATCCGCGCCAAGGGTTCCTGGTCGTCGCCGGGATCCACGACCTCCCAGATGCGCCGCTCGAGCCCCTCCTCGGTGGCCCGCCAGGCGACCCGCCGCAGCCGCCGCGTGCCGCCGTTGCCGGTGCGTACCAGCTCGAGTTCCGGATCGGTGGCGAGCGGGCTGTAGCGCAATGGCGCCTGCCGGTCGCCGAAGCGGTCGCGTAGGTCGATCGCCGCGACCTGGCGCAGGTCGCGCTCCAGCACCGCCAGCGTGATCTGGAGTTCGGCCAGCATTCCGCCACGCAGCCGGGTCTGCGCGTCGCTGGTCAGCACCGCTTGCAGGCCACCGTACGCGACCGCGCTGACCACCGCGAACACCGCCACCGCGATCAGCAGTTCCAGCAGCGTGAAGCCGCGTGCGCGACGCCGGTTCATGGCAACAGATACCCGAGCACCCGGGCGCGCACGTCGGTCGCCGGCCCCGACGCGGGCCAGACCGTGACCTCCACGCGCAGCACCGGCGGCAGTTCCAGTGCCGCATCGGGCTGTTCCTCGCGGATCTCCACGTGGTACTCCCAGTCCTGGTCGGCCTGGCGCACGCTGCCTTCGCTCGTGCCGGCGCGCGCCGGAAGCAGCCCGGCCTCGTAGCGTGCCAGCAGGTTCTGCGCGGCCCAGTGGGCGAGCGTCCGTTCCTGCAGGTAATACGTGTTGCGCGCGTGCTCCGATCCGGCCTTCACCAGCGCGCCCAGCGCCACCGCCAGGATCGCCAGCGCGACCAGCACCTCGAGCAGCGTGAACCCGTGCATCGCGCGCCGCCGGGAGGGTGAGCGTGCGGCCGGCATCAGCGCAGCGTTTCCCATTCCAGCCGGCCGTCGGGCAGACCCGTGACGCGAAGCACCGCTCCGCCCTGTACGGGCCGAAGCTCCAGCTCGAACGCCGTGAGCTCGCCGGCGCCGTTGAACAGCACCTGCGGCCGGTCGGCGCGGTCGTCTAGCGGGATCCTGCGCCCGTCCTGGCGCAGCCTCAGCTCCAGCCCCAGGCGCTCGAGCGAGCGCGGGCCCAGCGGCGCCCGCTCGACCTCCACCCAGGTCACCCGGTCGTCGTCCAGGAACACGCGTTCGAGGAAGGCATAGCCGTCGCGCGAGAAGCCCAGCGCGCGTTCCTGGCCGGTCAGTAGCGCTTCATCGCGGGCGAGTCCGGCCAGCTCCACCAGCCGCCGCGCTTCGTGTTCCATCACCCGGGACGGCCCGCCGCCGACCGCCAGCACCGCGAGCCCGGCCACCAGGCCGAGGATCAGCAGCACCACCAGCAGCTCGAACAAGGTGAATCCGCGTGCTGGTGCCGCCATCGCCGGGTGCCGGTCGCGCCGCCTCAGAACTCGTCGAGGTTCCAGTTACCGATCTCGGCGTTGATCCCGCTGCCGCCGCGGCGGCCGTCGGCACCGAAACTGAAGACGTCGAACTCGCCCCGGGTGCCGGGATTCAGGTACTGGTAGTCGTTGCCCCAGGGATCCTTGGGCAGCCGGTCCATATAGCCGCCCGAGCGGTAATTGCGCGGTTCCGGGCCCGAGCTTGGCCGCTCGACCAGCGCCTGGAGCCCCTGCGTGGTGGTCGGGTACGCGAAGTTGTCCAGCCGGTACAGGTTCAGGGCCGACTCCATCGCCCGGATGTCGCTCTTGACCTTGGTGATGCGCGCGTCGTCGGGACGATCCATCACTCGCGGCACCACGATCGCGGCCAGGATCCCGAGGATCACGACCACCACCATGATTTCGATCAGCGTGAAGCCGCCACTGCGGGCGCGGGGCGTGGAAAGCGTCGGGTTTCGGGGCATGACTAGTTCACCAGTTGGTTCAGTTCGAAAATCGGCAGCAGGATCGCCAGCACGATGGTCAGCACCACCGCGCCCATGGTCACGATCAGCAGCGGCTCGAATAATGCCACCACCATGCCGATCCGTGTCTCCAGCTCGCGCTCCTGGGTCTCGGCGGCGCGTTCCAGCATCTCGTTCAGCCGGCCGCTGGACTCGCCGCTCTTGATCAGGTGCACGGTCATGGGCGGGAAGTAGCCGCTGTGTTCCAGCGCGCGGCCGATCCCGCTGCCTTCGCGGATGCGCTGGGATGCCGCGATCACCGCCGAACGCATCGGCAGGTTGCCGATCACTTCCGCACCGGTACGCAGCGCATCCAGCAATGGGACACCGCTGGTGGCCAGAATGCTCATCGTGCGTGCGAACCGGGCCGTATTCACGCCGCGCACCAGCCGACCGATCAGCGGCAGCCGCAGCAGCAGCCGGTGATACCGCTCGCGCCAATGTTCCCTGCGCAGCAGCCGTCGGAACGCGACGAACCCTGCCACCAGCACCGTCAGCACCCAGAACCCGTAGTCGCGCAGCGCGTCGCTGGCCGCGATCAGTGCCCGAGTCAGCCAGGGCAAATCCTGCCCGATCCCGGCGAACACCTGTACCACCTCGGGCACCACGAACGCGAGCAGCGCCACGGTCACGCCGATCGCGACCAGTGTCAGGATCAGTGGGTAGAACAGGGCCATCGACACCTTCTGGCGCAGTGCGTTGCGGCTCTCGGTGTAGTCGGCCAGCCGCTCCAGTACCAGGTCCAGGTGCCCGGACTGCTCGCCCGCGGCCACCGTGGTCCGGTACAGATCGGGAAACACGCGCGGGAAGGCCGCCATCGCCGGGGCCAAGGCATGCCCCTCCATCACCCGCGTGCGCACCGCCGTCAACACGTTGCGGATCCGTGCCTTCTCGGTCTGGCGGGCGACCGTGCCCAGAATCTCCTCGACCGGCAGCCCGGCTCGGGCCAGCGTCGCCATCTGGCGTGTCGCCAGCGCCAGATCCAGCGCGCTGATGCCGCGCCCGCCGCCCCCCAGGCCGCCCGCGCCGCCGCGCCGTTCCGAGACCTCCTCGACCTGGAGCGGGGTCGAGTCCCTCCTGGCGCAGCCGCGCGCGCACCGCCCGGGCGGTGTCCCCTTCGGCGACCCCCTTGCGCTTGCGCCCGCCGGTGTCCAGCGCCTGGTATTCAAATGCCGGCATCGTCCGTTACCATCGCCAGTTCATAAGCGCGTCTCCCGCCAGGCGGGCGAGGAGAGAAAGCCGCTCCCCCGCTCGCGGGCGAGGGGTTGGGGAGGGGGAAAAAGTGCATGGCCCCGGCAGATGCAGTGCCGCATCCACGCTCAGTCCTCGCGCGTGACGCGCACCACTTCCTCGACCGAGGTGGTGCCGTCCAGGATCCGGCGCACGCCGTCGCTGCGGATGCCTGGCGTGCTGCGGCGCGCGTGGTCGGTCATCGCGCGTTCGCCCGCGCCGTCGTGGATCATCTGGCGCAGCGTGTCGTCCACCTCGATCAATTCGTAGATCCCGGTCCGGCCCCGGTAGCCGAGGCCGTTGCAGTCGGGACAGCCTCGCGCATGGTAGATCGTCGGTGGGCGCCCCGGATCCTGCCCGAGCAGCTCGCACTCCGCGCGCGTTGCCGCCGCCGGCTCGCGGCAGCTGGTGCACAACACGCGCACCAGCCGCTGCGCGAGGATGCCGTTCAGCGTGGATGCGAGCAGGAAGGGCTCGACGCCCATGTCGCGCAGCCGAGTGATCGCACCCACCGCGGAATTGGTGTGCAGCGTCGAGAAGACCAGGTGCCCGGTCAGGCTCGCCTGCACCGCGATCTGCACCGTCTCCAGGTCGCGGATCTCGCCGACCATCACCACGTCCGGATCCTGGCGCAGGATCGCGCGCAGGCCGCGGGCGAAGGTCATGTCGACCCGGGTGTTGATCTGCGTCTGGCCGATGCCGTCGAGGTAGTACTCGATCGGATCCTCGACCGTCAGAATGTTCCGACTGCGGTCGTTCAGGCGCATCAGTGCCGCGTAGAGCGTCGTCGTCTTGCCGGAGCCGGTGGGCCCGGTGACCAGCACGATGCCGTGTGGCCGGCCGATGACCCGTTCCATCGCATCGTACTGCTCCTGCGACATCCCCAGGTGGCGCAGTTCGAGCCGCCCGGCCTGCTTGTCCAGCAGGCGCATCACCACGCGCTCGCCGTGCCCCGAGGGCAGCGTCGACACGCGCACGTCGACCGGCCGCCCGGCGACGCGCAGCGAAATTCGCCCGTCCTGCGGCAGGCGCTTCTCGGCGATGTCGAGCCGCGCCATCACCTTGACCCGGGACACGATCAGCGGGGCCAGTCCGACCGGAGGGTTCAGCACCTCGCGCAATACGCCATCGACCCGCAGGCGCACCGACAGACGCGACTCGAACGGTTCGATGTGGATGTCCGACGCGTTCTCGCGCACCGCCTCGGTCAATAGCGCGTTGATCAGCCGGATGATCGGCGCGTCGTCCTCGGCCTCGAGCAGATCCTCCGGCTCGGCCAGCGATTCCGCGACACTGAGCAGGTCGCCTTCGTCGCCCAGCCCCTCCACCAGGTTCATCGCCTCGCCGCTCGAGCGTTCGTGCTGCTCGCGCAGCTTGCGGTCGAATTCCTCGGTGCTCAGCGTCGCCAGCTGCAGCCGCTCGGCGCTGCGCCTGCGGATCTCCAGCACCGCCATCGGATCGGCGTCCGCGCGCAAGTACACGATGCGCTGGCCGTCGACGGCCGGTCCGGGCAGCACGCCGGAACGGCGCGAGAACCCGTAGCCGGGGCTCAGGGGCTCGTGCGCGCCGCCAGCCGCGGCCCGGTCCCCCGCGGCGCTCATCGCCCCAGGCTCCGGCAGGCCGCTCACGGTCGATCTGCGGCCGGTCCGGGGTCGGCTCCGCGATGGACCTCGGAAAACGGCGGCGGCAGGTAGGTGAGCTGCTCCCAGTCGGCCATGACCGGGGTATCGCCGGCGAAGGCCCGGCCGCCGCGCTGCGCCTCGCGCAACTGCTGCTGGCGGATGAAGCTGTATTTCTCGCTGGTCAGTTCCGCCCCGGCCATGCCGGTGCGCACGATGCGCGGATACAGGAACACCATCAGGTTGCGCTTCTCGGTGTTGTCGCTGTCGTAGCGGAACAGGCGCCCCAGCCCCGGAATGTCGCCGAGCCCGGGAATCTGGTCGCGGGTTTCGACCCGGCTCTCCGAGATCAGGCCTCCGAGCACCAGCATTTCGCCGTCGTCGACCATCACGTGGGTGCGCAGCGTACGGGTATTGGTGACCAGATCGGCGGCATCGCCTTTCGGCGCGATCTGCGAGACCTCCTGCTCGATCTCGAGGCGGATCGCGTCGCCTTCGTTGATCTGCGGGCGCACGCGCAGCTTCACGCCGATGTCCTCGCGGCGGATGGTATCGAAGGCCTGCCCGGAGTCC
The DNA here is from genome assembly GCF_000321415.2 of Thioalkalivibrio nitratireducens DSM 14787. Taxonomy (NCBI): domain Bacteria; kingdom Pseudomonadati; phylum Pseudomonadota; class Gammaproteobacteria; order Chromatiales; family Ectothiorhodospiraceae; genus Thioalkalivibrio; species Thioalkalivibrio nitratireducens. Next base: position 3,984,696 of record NC_019902.2, read on the forward strand.
TCCAGCGAGCGCCCGACCACGAACGGCACGTTCTGGCCGACCACGATCTCGGCCTCCTCGTTGTCCAGCGTCAGCAGGCTGGGCGTGGACAGGATGTTGCTCGCGGTATCCCCCTGCAGCGCGCTGATCAGCACCGCGATCTGGGTGCTGCCGATACTGCCGATGCCGCCGAGCGAGAGGCCGTCGCCCGGATTCGGGGGGCTGGCCACCGACCCTCCGAGCCAGGCTTCGATGCCGGCACCGAGCTGCAGCAGCCCGCGCCCCTGCCGGTCGAAGTTGATCAGGCCGACTCCCGAGCTGGGCGAGCCGGCAGCCCACTGCACGCCGAGTTCCCGTGCGCGTTCCGACGAGACCTCCGCGATCACTGCCTCCACCAGCACCTGCGCGCGGCGGATGTCGAGTTTCTCGATCACGTCCGCGTAGTCGCGGGTGTGTTCGGGGGCACCGAAGATCACCACGGCGTTCGTGCTCTGGTGGGCCTGGATGCGCACCGCACCCTCGCGCTGCCCGCGTGGATCGCCCCCGGTCTCTGCCGTCTGGCGCGACTCGGCGATGCCGCGCAGCACCTCGACCACGTCCTCGGCCTGCGCATAGCGCAGGTAGTGGACCTGAGTGTTGCCGGCCGCCACCGGGCTGTCCAGCTGCGACACCAGCGCGCGCAGCCGCAGGCGGCGTTCGGGATCGCCGGCCAGGATGATCGCATTGGCGCGCTCGTCGGCGAGCACACGCAGCCGCGCCCGGGGCATCTGCCCGTCGGCGCCCGCGCCGGTCTCGAGTTCGCGCAACTGTTCGGCCAGCCGGCGCGCATTCGCGTGGCGTAGTTCGATCACCTCAAAGCCCTCGACCGCCGGCTGGTCGATGCGTGCGACCAGTTCCCGGATCCGGCGCACGTTCCCGGCCGTGTCGGAGACCAGCAGCGCGTTGGTCTCGGTGGCCGCCGCCAGGTGGCCTCCCTGCGGCACCAGCGGGCGCAGGATCGGGACCAGCTGCGCCGCACTGACGTGCTCGGTCTGGATCACGTGGGTCACGATCTCGTCTTCGCGCAGGCGCTCGTGCGCGAACAGGTTCGGTACGTCGCCCTGCTTGGCCTGTACGTCGGGCACGATCTTGGTCGCGGCCTCGCTCGGTACCGCCGCGAAGCCGTAGACCTTCAGCACGCCCAGGAACAGGTCGTAGAGCTCAGAGCGGGCGACCGGGCGGCCGGAAACTACCGAAACGCGCCCACGCACCCTGGGGTCGACGATGAAGTTGGTGCCCGTCTCCTCGGCGACGAGGTCGATCAGTGTCTGGATCTCCGCGTCGCGGAGGTTCAGCGTCAGCGTATCGGCCTGCGCCAGCCCGGTGGCGGAACCGCCCAGTGCAACGAGGAGCAGAAGGGATAGAAATCGGTACAGCATGAGTGTTCTCAATCCAGCAGCTGAATGCCCAGGGAGATCGACTGCCCGTTGCGTTCCAGCACGATATCGACCCGACTCTGGCCCGCCAGATCCTGCAGCAGGCGGTCGATATCGTCGATCGCGGACAACGGTATGCCGTTGACGGACGTTATCACGTCGCCGGCCTGAAGTCCGGCCTGGCGGAACTCGCGGGCGTTGCGCACCGGGCGGAGCTCGACGCCATGCAGCTCGCCGGCGCGGATGATCGGGCGCGCCTGTACCGCCTGCATCAGGCGTTCGGGATCGCCGAGCCACTCGGAACGCTGCAGGCTCGGTTGGCCCCGGGCCGCCGGCGCTGCAGCGGCCGCGCGCGGCGACGCACCCGCAACCGCACCCGAGTTTCCGTCGGCGCGGGGCAGCCGCAGCGTTTCCAGACGACCGTCGCGTTCCAGGATGACCCGGTCGGCATGGATCTGGTGCAGGCGGGCCTGCCCGGCGATCGTATCGCCCACGGTGTACAGGCGCTCCTGGCTTCCTCCCTCGGCAATGATCGCCCAGCCGCGCTCGGGATGGTCGCCTGCCATCAGGCCCAGCAGGCGCAGGCGGAGCCGCGTTTCCGGCGCAACGACCGGTGCCGGGTCCGCCGGTGTACCGAGTTCACCGAACAGCGCCAGCCCGGCGACATGCGCCAGCGGCGATTCGCTCGGTTCGCGATCGGCGGCCGGGCCGGGGTCGGACCGGATTTCGATGCTCACCGGAGGGCGTATTTGCGGTTCGACGATCTGCCAGGTCACCCGGGCGGCTAGCACCCCGATGGCCAGCAGCAGCACGATGCTGACGGTGCGGGGCAACACGGATGCAGACATCGGCAACGCGGCCATTAAGGGCAAGCTCAGTCGGGCGCGCGCCAGCACATGGCGCACACCGGTGCCAGCGCGCTGACAGCGCCCGCCGAGCCGGGACTCAAGTCGAATTCAGGGACCGCTTTCATTCTGCCAATGTAGCATGCGCGGGCTGACGGGCAGCGCTGGCCTGGCTGGAGGGATGGCCCGCCAACAAGGGCTTGGGGACGCGCACACAGGCCGTGCCAAGAATGTGGCAAAGCGTTCACAGCCATCGCAATGCAGCATGGCTGTGCGGGCATGCGCATCGTGCAGCCGGGACGCGCCGCGGTTCACGGGCCGGTCAGGCGCTGTCCGGGACCTCATCCAGCAGCAGGCTCCGGCCCGACATCGCCTTCGGCTGCGGTACGCCCATCAGCGCGAGCACGGTCGGGGCGACATCGGAGAGCCCGCCACCGGTGGTCAGCCGCCAGCGCTTGCCGTCGGTCACCATGCACATCACCGGATAGATGGTGTGCTGGGTGTGTGGTTCGCCGGTAACCGGATCGATGTATTCGTCGCAGTTGCCGTGGTCGGCGGTCAGGATTACCGAGTACTCGTGTTCCCGGGCCGCGTCCAGCACCCGGCCGACCTCGCTGTCCAGCGTTTCGACCGCCTGGATCAGCGGTTCGCGCTTGGCGGTATGGCCCACCATGTCGCCGTTCGCGAAGTTCACCAGCACGAAGCCGTAGCGGCCGCTGGCCATCGCCGCGATGGTCTCGTCGGCGACCTCGCGCGCACTCATCTCCGGCTGCTGGTCGTAGGTGTCCACCGACGGCGACGGCACCATCACCCGGTCCTCGCCAGCATTCGGCTCCTCGCGCCCGCCGTTGAAGAAGAACGTCACGTGCGCGTACTTCTCGGTCTCCGCGCAGTGGAACTGCGGGATCCCGGCATTCGCGATCGTGCCGGCCAGTGTGGTGCCGGGCCGCTCCGGCGGGAACGCGATCGGCGACAGGAACCGCGGCTCGTACTCGGTCAGGCAGGTCGTGGAGACCGGATGGAAATCGCCCCGGTCGAAGCCCGTGCAGCTGTCCATGCCCAGTGCCGCGGTCAGCTGCCGCGGCCGGTCGTTGCGGAAGTTGAACAGCACGCAGACTGCATCGGCGTCCAGCGGCATCGGCTCGCCGACAATCCGCGGCTTGATGAATTCGTCGGTCTCGCCGGCATCGTAGGCCGCCTCGATCGCGGCCCGCGCGCTCTCGGCGGGTTCGCCCTCGGCGAACGCGATCGCACGGAACGCGCGCTCGGTGCGGTCCCAGCGCTTGTCCCGGTCCATCGCGTAATAGCGCCCGCAGACGCTGGCGATGCGGCCGCCGGCCTCCTCAAGGCGCCGTTCCAGCTCCGGCAGGTAGCTCAGCGCCGAGCGCGGCGGGGTGTCGCGGCCGTCGGTGATCATGTGCACGATCGGCTGCACCTCCTGCCGGCGGCAGATCTCGACCAGCGCCAGCAGGTGGCGAATGTGGCTGTGTACGCCACCGTCGGACACCAGGCCGATCAGGTGCAGCGGCTGGTCCTTCGACCGGGCCGCGTTCGCCGCACTGAGCAGCGCGTCGTTGTCGAAAAAGCTGCCGTCGCTGATGGCATCGTCGATGCGTACCAGATCCTGCCGTACGATGCTGCCCGCGCCCAGCGTCAGGTGTCCGACCTCGGAGTTGCCCATCTGCCCCGCCGGTAGCCCGACCGCGCGGCCCGAGGCGTCGAGCGTGGTGTGGGAGTTCGTGGACAGGTACTCGTCCAACCGCGGGGTGTTGGCTTCCGCGAAGGCGTTGTTCACCTTGCTCGGGTTCACGCCAACGCCGTCCATGATGATCAGGATCACCGGGCGCCGGGGAGTGGGACGGGGGTCAGCCATGTCGCATTCGACTCCGTGGAACGAAAGAGTGGCATTTTAGCAATTCTGCATGCACAGATGGTGCCGGCCCGGTAACTTTGTGCATATCGTGGTCGTGGAAGGTCCACGCTTTGGCGTCGGGACATACGGGCGGCCAGATCCGTCGCCCGGCGTGCGTTTCGCCGCGAACCCCGTCCCAGCCCCTGGCAGGGATTGGCGGATGACGGCCTTGGGCTTCTTCCCGTACTCGTCATGCCCGTGCGGACTGGCGGGGCGCCCGCTGCTTCCCGCGCCCGTCCCGGCCGTACGCACCGGGTGTTGCGGCCGCTCATAAGCTTTCGCGGTTATACTGAGCCGCATGAGTTTGCAGCAGCCCCGTGAGTTGCGACGGTCCCCGGCCCATGGCCACCGGCACCCGTGGAACCGCTGTGCGGGGCGCCGCAGGGTGTCGTCATGAACAAGGAGCCCGCGGATCGGCAGGGAGGTGCGGCTATGAACATCGGTGTGGTGGTGGCGGATGCGCGGCCCATCGTGCTCGAAGGGCTGAACGCCCTCATTTCCTCGCAGCCCGACATGAGGGTCGTCGCGCGTTGCGAGCGGGGAGGCGAGGCCCTGGAAGCGATTCGGGAACGCCGTCCCGATATCGCGATCGTCGATCTGGCGCTGCCGGACCAAGACGGGTTGGCGCTTCTGCGCGTCCTCCGGGAGCAGGCGCTGCCGACGCGCTGCGTGCTGTTCGCCGACGCGCTGAACGACGAACAGGCGGTCGAAGCCACGCGCCTGCAGGTAGAGGGGATCGTGCTGAAAGACATGCCCACCCGCTTGCTGCTGCAATGCATCCGCAAGGTGCACGACGGCGGCCGCTGGCTGGAAACGCAGTCGATGACCCGCGTCGTGGACCGGCTGCAGCGCCAGGAGGCGCAGCGCAGCGACCTGCTCGGCCGTTTGTCCCCGCGCGAACTCGACGTGACCCGCCACGTGGTCGCCGGACTCAACAACAAGGACATCGCCGAAGAGCTGTCACTGAGCGTCGGAACGATCAAAATCCACCTGCACAACATCTACGAAAAGCTGGGCATCCGCTCCCGCCTGCAGCTCGCCGCCTACGCCCGCGAAAAGGGCTTCGGCTGATCGCGCCCGCGTTGCAGCGCAAGCAGCAGCGCAGCCGCCCATGACCTAAGGGTATTCAAAGTCTTTTCGGGTACGTGTCGGTGTTCATCCGCGGCCCGTTTTCGTCCTTCAGGGTGCCCCTGCGCCCGGTATCGCTTCGCCTCATTCATCGCTTCACTCCCAGGACAGGCATTCGGCGCGCGTCATCCCGGAAATCCCTGTGGCAGTGCCATCGACCGTCCGTGCTGGCCATGTGATCGCTTCGACAGAAGTGTCGTGGAGCCCGCCACTGCGCGGGGCGGGTCGATGCTTGACCGTCGCCGTTCCGCTGTCTATCGTTCTGAAAAACAGAACACTACGCGGCATGAAGGATCTTTTCACCGGCCTGATCACCAGCAAGACGCGCATCCGGATCCTGATGCGGCTGTTCCTCAATCCCGAGGGCAACGCGTACCTGCGCGAGCTGGCCGAGGAGTTCGCGGTATCGCCGAGCCAGGTGAAGGAGGAACTCAGCCAGCTGAGTCAGGCCGGACTGCTCGAGAGCGAGAAGCAGGGCCGGCAGATCCACTACCGCGCGAACCGGCGCCACCCGCTGTTCCCGGAACTGCACTCGATGGTGCACAAGGCGCTCGGCATGGACCGCATCATCGACAGCGTGATCGAGCGGCTGGGCCGGTTGGAGCTCGCGTTCCTCCTCGACGACTATGCCGAGGGCCGGGACACGGGCATCATCGACCTGGGCCTGGTCGGCGACATCGACCCGGTCAACCTGGGCGACCTGGTGCGCAAGACCGAGCGCTACATTGGTCGGAAAATCCGGACCCTGGTGCTCTCCCGCGAGGAGTATGAGCGGATGCGGCCGGTGCTGGAGAAGCGCCCGCTGCTGCGGTTGTGGGCGCACCGTGAAACACCGCAGCGACAACTGGGCGCGGCATAGGCGGCGCGTCCGCAGGCAAGGCCCGGCCATGGGCCGACGTTCCGACCCGGCCGGCCCGTGATGGGACCGGGCCGGGCTCCCAGAGGCAGTTCCGTTCCGGACCTGTCGTGGCGGTAGCGTGCCCGGGGCTGGTCCTCCGGAACGCCCCGGCCGCACGAACGCAGCGAGGCACTCGCCGGGACGGGAATACGGCGCCACCTGCCGCTTCCGGGCGTGCCGCAGCGCTGCTGGTCGGGCGCCGCGGGTCCGCGCCCGGCGACCGCTTCCGCTGGTGCCGGGTCGTGGAGATCCCGGTCGATACCCTCGCGAGGGCGTTACACTACCCGGCTGACGACGCCGCCCGTCGCGGCAGACCACCCCAGCAGAGCACCTTCCTTTATGCACTACGCCCTGAGAAAACGCGCTCTCGTCACCGGCGGCGCCGGCTTCCTCGGTTCACACCTGTGTGAGCGGCTGCTGGAGCGCGGCGACGATGTGCTTTGCGTCGACAACTTCTTCACCGGCACCAAGGACAACATCGTCCACCTGCTGAACAACCCGCATTTCGAACTCATCCGCCATGACGTGACCTTTCCGCTCTATGTCGAAGTGGGCGAGATCTACAACCTCGCCTGTCCGGCCTCGCCCATCCACTACCAGCACGATCCCGTGCAGACCACCAAGACCAGCGTGCACGGCGCGATCAACATGCTTGGCCTGGCCAAGCGGGTAAAGGCGAAGATCTTCCAGGCCTCCACCAGCGAGGTGTACGGCGACCCGGAGATACACCCGCAGGAAAAGACCTACTGGGGCCGCGTGAATCCCATCGGTCCGCGTGCCTGCTACGACGAGGGCAAGCGCTGTGCCGAGCCCCTGTTCTTCGACTACCACCGCCAGCACGCGCTGCGGATCAAGGTCGCGCGCATGTTCAACACCTACGGCCCACGCATGCACCCGAACGATGGGCGCGTGGTCTCGAACTTCATCGTGCAGGCACTGAACAACCGGCCCATCACCCTCTACGGCGACGGCAGCCAGACCCGTTCGTTCTGCTACGTGAGCGACATGGTCGACGGCTTCCTGCGGCTGATGGACAGCCCGGACGACGTGACCGGCCCTGTAAACCTGGGCAACCCGGTCGAGTTCAGCGTGCGCCAGCTCGCCGAGCAGATCATCGAATTGGCCGGTTCCAGCTCCGACCTGATCCTGCAGCACCTGCCACAGGACGACCCGCGGCAGCGCCCCCCGGACATCACCCTGGCCCGCGAGCAACTCGGCTGGGAGCCCGCCATCCAGCTGCGCACCGGCCTCAAGGCCACGATCGCCTATTTCGACGCCCTGCTCCGGGAGCGCGCGGCCTGATGCAAGTCCTCGTGACCGGTGGTGCCGGCTACATTGGCAGCCATGCCTGCAAGGCGCTGGCGCGGGCCGGGCATCTGCCCGTGACCTACGACAACCTGAGCCGGGGCTTTCGCAGCGCGGTGCGCTGGGGACCGCTCGAAGAGGGAGACCTGAACGACCGCAAACGGCTCGAGGCCGTCGTTGCCCGCTACCGGCCCGAGGCCGTGATGCACTTCGCCGCGCTCTCCTACGTGGGCGAGTCGGTCGCCGAACCGGCGCTGTACTACCGCAACAACGTCGCCGGCAGCCTCACCCTGCTCGAGGTGCTGGTGCGGCACGGAGTGCACCACCTGGTGTTCTCCAGCACCTGCGCCACCTACGGCAACCCGCGACAGCTGCCGCTGCGCGAGGATCACCCGCAGGAGCCGATCAACCCCTATGGCGCGTCCAAGCTGATGATCGAGCGAATGCTGCGCGACTTCGGCGCTGCGTATGGCCTGCGCTCCCTGTCCCTGCGCTACTTCAACGCAGCGGGCGCGGATCCCGACGGCGAGATCGGCGAGATGCACGACCCGGAGACCCACTTGGTCCCCATCGCGCTGCAGGCCGCACTCGGCCAGCGCGAAAAGATCCAGGTGTTCGGCGACGACTACGACACCCCGGACGGAAGCTGCATCCGCGACTACATCCACGTGACCGACCTGGCCGACGCCCACCTGCTCGCGCTCGACTACCTGCGCGGCGGCGGCGCCAGCACTCACCTGAACCTGGGCAGTGGCCACGGCCACTCGGTGTTCGAGGTGATCGACGAGGCCCGGCGCGTCACCGGAAGGCCGATCGCGATGGAGATCGCCCCGCGCCGACCCGGCGACCCGCCCGTGCTCACGGCCACCGCAGCCCGTGCCCGCGAAGTCCTCGGGTGGCAGCCCCGCCACCCGGAACTCGCCGCCATCCTTGAGCACGCCTGGGCCTGGCACAAGAATGGGTCCCGGGCCTCGAACTGACCTTCCCGTGTGTAGCGCACGGCCCATCGCAGGACAACGCGCACGATGCGAGCCGTCTCCATATCGCGCCGGCACCCGGTGATCATTCGGCGCGAGCTGCGCATCGCCTTGGTATTCGGCCGGGTCCGTAGAGAGAGACTGCTTCCGTGGCAAAGCCTGTGGGCGAGCCGATGTTTAAGCTGCGCGTGGCGAAACCGGTACACTGTCTGCGAGGATGGCAATCCCGGATGATGGGAATCCGTTGTCAGCTCAATCGGAGGAAGGGAGGCCCCGATCGTGAAACTCTCCGTCGGTGTCAATGGCGAGGACATCCATACCCGCCTTGCCGCCTGGTGAGCGGGCGAATCGAGCGCGAATCGTGATGACAGCCCGCAAACCGAGGCACAGGACGCTCACCTGCAACGAGAGGCCACCATGGATGGTGAAGAACGGAACGATGATTACGATTCCCCGTGGAAAGACGCCATCACCCGGTATTTGCCGGAGTTCATGGTCTTCTACTTTCCGAACGCCCATGCCGAAATCGACTGGAACCGGCCGCATCGGTTTCTCGACCAGGAACTGGCGCAAGTGGTCCGGGATGCCGAGCTGGGCAAGCGGAGCGTCGATCGCCTGGTGGAAGTGGCGACTCATGCTTCCGGTACGCGCTGGGTCTACGTGCATATCGAAGTGCAGGGCCAGCACGACGCGGGCTTTGCCGAGAGGCTGTTCGTCTACAACTATCGGCTGTTCGATCGCTACCGGCGGCCGATCGCGACGCTGGCCGTTCTCGCCGACGAGCGCCCGCACTGGAAACCGGAGCGTTACGGCTACGAGCTGTTCGGCTGTCGGCACTATCTGGAGTTTCCAGCGGTCAAACTGCTGGACTACCAAGACCGTCTGGAGCCATTGCTGGCCGATCCGAATCCGTTTGCGTTGGTGACGGCGGCGCATCTGCTCACGCGGCAGACGCGGCACGACCCGCAGAGCCGGTATGCGGCGAAATGGCGGCTGGCGCGATTGCTCTACCAGCGGGACTGGGACCGGCAGCGGATCATCGACCTGTTCGCGGTCATCGACTGGCTGCTACGCTTGCCGCAAGAACTGGAAGAACGGCTTTGGGGCGCGGTGATGGAACTGGAGCAGGAGAAGAACATGCCATACGTGACATCGGTTGAGCGGATCGGGCTGCGCCGGGGCCTGGAACAGGGTAGGAAGGAAGGTCTGCAGGAAGGTAGCAGAATAGGCCGTCAGGAAGGTCTGCAGGAAGGTAGTAAAATAGGCCGCCAGGAAGGCGAGGCCATCGTGCTTCTGCGCCTGATCGAACTCAAGTTTGGCCCGCCGGATGCCGTCGTGCGCAAGCGCGTGGAATCCGCCGATGCGGAGACGCTGCTGCGCTGGTCCGAACGCATTCTGACTGCCGCGAGCCTGGACGAACTCTTCGTCTGATCGCCTTGGCGGCGCATCGCCCATCGGGAGCCACTCCTGAAAGTCACGGCCATGGCCCCGCCGCGCAGCCCGTATCGCCAGCGCTGGCCCGGGGCCATGACTGGCACAGTCTCCGCGCCCTTGCCCGGAGAACGTCCAATACCAACCCATTTCCCCGCAAGGCGCCCATGTTACAAGGCGAGACCTGACCCCTATGGCTTGTTACAAGGCGAGACCTGACCCCTATGGCTACGTGACCCCTATGGCTACGCGGGTCGGGTCTTCATCAGGCGCTTGTGGGAACGCCGGCGGGCCGTCTATCGTCGAAACGGCGGTTGATCGTTGATCGCGCTATGCTGGTATCGCGCTGAGCAGTTGCCTGGAAATCCGGGGGAGATCCCGTCATGAATGACCTTCTGAGGAGAATCACCGTGAACCCCGCACAGTGCGGCGGTCGCCCCTGTGTGCGCGGCATGCGCATTCGGGTCACCGATGTATTGGACCTGCTGGCGCAGGGCCTCAGCACCGAGCAGGTCCTCGCCGAAATGCCCGATCTCGAGGCGGAGGACATCGCGGCCGCATTGCAGTACGCCGCACGCAAGCTCAATCACCCGATCCTGGCCGCATGAGAATCTGGGTTGACGCCCAACTCTCTCCCCACCTCGCCCCCTGGCTCACCGAGCGCTTCGGTATCGAAGCATACTCCGTCCGCCGGCTGGGATACCGCGACGCCACCGACGAAGCCATCTTCGCGGCCGCGCGCGAAGCCGATGCGGTGGTGATGACCAAGGATCGCGATTTTCTGAACCTCCTCGATGCACAGGGACCTCCACCAAGGGTGATCTGGATCACCATGGGAAACACCTCCAACGCCCGCATGCGGGCCGTGTTGGACTCAGTATTCCTCGAGGCACTTGCTTCGCTGCGCCAAGGCGAGGCGATGGTGGAGATCACTGATCTCATGCCCTGAAGTTGGATCCACCATGCATTACGCCGAAGCGCCGCCTCTTCGTCATCGCGGCCGCAGCGAAGCGGAGAGCCGGGCTCCAGCCGGGGCCGGGTAGGCCCACGACGTTCGTGGTTCCGCCAAGCCCCTATGGATCCCGGATCAAGTCCGGGATGACGGCCACAATGAAAGACGTGACGACGGATCGACGACCCTGTAGATAACTCACCGCCACCCGTGTCCTGAATGACCCCACCCCCCCCCACGACCCCGTCACCATCGACACCCCCGGCTCGGCCCTGCGCCAGCCGTCGCGCCTGCTCGCGGACATGTTCCGGGACATCTGGCGAGGCCGTGGCGTCGCCTGGCGGCTCGCGGTGCGCGACATCAGCGCCCAGTACCGCCAGACCGCTCTGGGCCTCATGTGGGCGTTGATCCTACCGCTCGCGAACACCGCCGTGTGGATCTTCCTGAACGGTTCCGGCATCGTGCAAGTCAGTGTTACCAGGCGAGACCTGACCCCATGCGTGTGACCCCATGCGTGCTCTGATGCAGCAGGGCCGCGTGATCGCTCTCGACGGCAGCCTCGCGATGGCGGCCGCCTGCTTTCCGTCGATCTCGCATTGCCGATGGCGGACAGCATCATCCTCGCAACCGCTCGGGAGTTCGGTGCGACGCTCTGGATCCAGGATGCAGATTTCGAGGGAATCGAGGGCGTTCGTTACTTTCCCGCTGCTAAGGCGCCTACGCCCCGCGCTTGTTGATTGCAAAAGCATCCTGCACCAAGCCGAAACGCTGCCCCGTCATCCCGGGCCGGAGCGGAGCGGAGAGCCGGACTAACGCGCGCAGCGCGTTGAACAGCCGAAGGCTGGCCCGAAGGTTGAGCGAAGCGAATCATCCATCGGCCCCGAAAATAGACCCGTCCCGGTTTCCTTGCGCAGCCTTCGGCTTGATGTATATTGATCCTGTTGAAAACAACATCGGAAGCTGCCCATGCCGCTGCAAATCGCCAACCCCGAGGTCGTCCGCAAAGTGGATGAATTGGCCAAGGCCACCGGCCTTTCCAAGACCGCGGCCGTTGGCCGTGCGGTGGATCGGATGCTCAGCGAGTTGGGTGGCGATGCCCGCCAGGCAGATCGATTGTCCGCCTTGCTCGCCCAGCTCGACCGCATTCCCGAACGAGCCGACGCCTACGACCCCCTGAGCTGGGATGAGCACGGACTGCCTCGGTGATTGCGGCAGACACCTCGGCGTTGGTCGCCATCGCGCTCGGTGAGCCGGAACGGGAGCGCTTTTTGGAAGCGATGCTGAATGCAAACACGGTGCTGATCAGTTCCGTCAGCGTTGTGGAGACTCGCATGGTGGTGCACGCGCGCAAAGGCGAGCGTGCAGTCGTCCTCATCGACGACCTGTTGCGCCTTCCCATGTTCGAGATCCTCCCTCCGGGACCGGCGGAGATGAATGCTGCGTTTTCAGCGTTCGTTGCGTACGGCAAGGGCAGCGGGCACCCGGCCGCCTTGAACTTCGGCGACGTCTTCAGCTACGCGTTGGCCAAGGTCCATAGTGTGCCTTTATTGTTCAAGGGCAACGACTTCTCGCATACGGATCTGACCCCGGCGTGTTAGCCCTGGCGCCGCATGGACCCCGAATCAAGTCCGGGGTAACTGGCCCGGCGGCCGGTGGCGTTGCATGACCTTTTTTTGTGCGTACATTCTGATCTGTGGAAATCACGTTTGACCCGGCCAAGGACGCCAAGAACATCCGGGAACGCGGCCTGTCGTTCACAAGGGTCGCGGAGATCGATTTCAACACCGCCCTCGTGCTCGAAGACAAGCGCAAGGAACACGGTGAAACGCGCTACGTCGCGCTGTGCTACCTGGATGCCCGGCTCCACGTTCTCTGCTTCACCGAGACGGAGAGGGGCATCCGCGTAATCAGTTTGAGGAAGGCAAACGCGTGGGAGGCGAGAAGGCATGGCAAATCGCAAACCATTGATTGACGGAGCAGGCGAGGTACGGGAACTGGATGCCGACGATCTGGCGCTCTTTCGCCCCGCCGAAGAGGTGCTGTCCGCGTCGCTCCGGAAGAAGCTCGGGGTACGCGGCCCACAGAAGGCGCCGACCAAGGAGCGCGTCACCATCCGTCTTTCGGCCGATGTGGTCGCCCGGTTTCGCGCCACCGGCGCCGGCTGGCAGACCCGCATGGACGCCGCACTCAAGGATTGGCTGCGAACCCATTCGCCGGATTGAGGGGCTTGGCCCATGGCCCGTACGAGTTGACACCTGACACCATTAATAATCAGGGCCTTACCCTGGTCCGACCCCGGAAGGGGGCACCGGCTCGTACTTAACGCTCGATGCGGCATAAAAGGCGGTTCGAGGCTAAGTGCTACCATCAAGCGCATCGATCGGTGGAGGCTGGTTGTGGTGGCCAGAGAACGACCGGCCCCGGCTCGATCTCGCGTTGTGCTACGGTCATTCAGTCGATAGGCGAGGCGCAAGATGCAGACCGTTTCCGTGTCCCCGAAGTACCAGGTTGTCATCCCCCCGCGAGCTGCGCATTGCCCTCGGTATTCGTCCGGGCCAGAAGCAGCTCCAGGCGCTGCGCTATGCCGACCGTCTGGAACTGATCCCCCAGCGCTCGATTGCCGATGCACGTGGGTTCCTTCGCGGAATCGACACCCGCGTCGAGCGCGAGGACGATCGCGTTTGAACGTCGTCGATTCCAGCGGCTGGTTGGGGTGCTGCGGCGACGGACCCAACGCCGAAGCCTTCGCGGAACCGCTCGCGCAACCGGAGGAACTCGTTGTCCCGGCGATCAGCGTCTTCGAGGATTTCAAACGAGTGCTGCAGCAGCGCGACGAGACCGCGGCCATTCAGGCCGCGGCACTGATGCGGCAGGGCCGCGTGATCGCTCTCGACGGCAGCCTCGCGATGGCGGCCGCCAAGCTTTCCGTCGATCTCTCATTGCCGATGGCGGACAGCATCATCCTCGCAACCGCTCGGGAGTTCGGTGCGACGCTCTGGACCCAGGATGCAGATTTCGAGGGAATCGAGGGCATTCAGGCGCCCACGCCCCGCGCTCGTTGATTGCAAAGCACCCTGCGCCAGGCCGAAACGCTCTCCCGTCATCCCGGCCGCAGCGTATCGGAGAGCCGGACTACCCGCGCAGCGCGTTGACGAGCCGCAGGCTGGCCCGAAGGGCGAGCGAAGCGCATCATGCCTGTACGGCGGAAACGAACCTGCCAGCGTTGCAGTCGCCATTGTCTGGACCAGAGATAAGGAGTGCGCCATGGAAGGCGGGGAGCAGAACGACGACTACGATTCCCCATGGAAGGACGCGATCACCCGCTACCTGCCGGAGTTCATGGCGTTCTACTTTTCGAACGCCGATGCCGAGATCGATTGGAACCGGCCGCACGGTTGCTCTATCAGCGGGGCTGGGACCGGCAGCGGATCATCGATCTGTTCGCGGTGATCGACTGGCTGCTACGCTTGCCGCAAGAACTGGAAGAACGGCTATGGGGAGCGGTGATGGAACTGGAGCAGGAGAAGAACATGCCATACGTGACATCGATTGAGCGGATCGGGCTGCGCCGGGGCCTGGACCAGGGCCGGGAGGAAGGCCGGAAGGAAGGTCGGAAGGAAGGCGAGGCCACCGTGCTCTTGCGTCTGATCGAACTCAAGTTCGGCCCGCCGGATGCCGCCATGCGCAAGCGCGTGGAATCCGCTGATGCGGAGACGCTGCTGCGCTGGTCTGAACGCATCCTGACCGCCGCGAGTCTGGACGAACTCTTCGCCTGATCTCGTTGGCCGCACATCACCCGCCGGGAGCCGTCCCTGAAAGCTGCGGCCATGGCCGAGCCCTTGCTTGGAGAAGAGTCAACAATCGGTGGCCCTGCAGGCCGCCCATGTTACAAGGCGAGACCTGACCCCATGCGTGCTCTCGGCCGTGGACGCCCTCGCGAGCGACCCGAGGCCCAGTGGATGCTGAAAACTTGCAGGTGCTTCGATGACCTACCGGTTGCGCGTCGGGCGCTATCGGGTCGACACGGTAGAAGATGAGTGCCTCGTGGTTCAGGTCATCCGTGTGGGCCACCGTGGAGTGGTGTATCAGAAATAGGTCGTCTAAAGCCCCGACCCCACGCTGCGCTGGGTGTTCGCTCTTGAAATTCGACGACGACGTGGCTTCGATGTTTCCAGATGACCGGTCCGTCAACGACGGCCTGATCCGCGAAGCGGTTGCCAGCGCAGACCAGGACTCCTTCGTGTCGCGGCAGGCCCCAATTACGTACACTGTCCCCGGAACTTAAGACCATGCGCCTTTCGCAGCTAGACCAGGAAACGATCCACGCCACGGTGGCCGAACTCTTCGGCGCCGATGCGGTGGTGCACGTGTTCGGGTCCCGCGTGAACGACAGCGCTCGCGGCGGTGACATCGATCTGCTGGTGCAGTCCCCCGAGCCAGTGCCGGATCGCCGCCGCAAGGCTCTGCAGCTGGTCGCCCGGCTGCAACTGCGCCTCGGTGACCAGCCCATCGACGTTCTCGTGCTGGATCCCGAAACCGCTCGGACACCCTTCCACGAAGAGGCCTTGCGTTCCGGAGTCCGCTTGTGACGAATCAAGAGATGCTTCCGATTCGACGCTTCCTGCAGACCATGGATGTGGTCCGGCGCGAGGGCGAACACCTTGACTACAGTCGCGGGCGCGTCTTTGGCCAACCCGTGGACGCGCAGTGGGTGCGCAAGCTCGAGGCAGCGCCGGAGCTTGCCGAGAGGCTGGAGGCCTTTGTCTCCCGCTTCGGCCGCATGCAGGACACCATCGCCGACAAGCTATTGCCCCGCTGGCTGCAGGCCCTCGCCGAACGCCCAGGAAGCCAGATCGAGAACCTCAACCGGGCCGAGCGACTGGGCGTCATTGAGAGCGTTGAACGGTGACCCGAAGCGCGAAAACTGCGCAACCGCCTGGTGCACGAATACATGGAAAACCCTGACTCGTTTGCCGAGGACCTGATGCTGGCACATGAGTACACCGACTTGCTGATCGACGCGTTCAACAGAGTGCGCGTGTTCGCATCGACCCGAATGGGTCTGGTCGAGGGCGACTTGCCCCCTGTGCTGCCCACCAAATCCATCGACCCCTGAGCCCCGTAATGAAAACCAAGTTGGATAGGGATCCGCGGATACTGGTCACCCCAGTGGCATGAATCACCACCCCCTGCCTCGCAAGTGACTCGTACCCCTCAAGAACGCGTCACCATCTACACCCCCGGCTCCGCCCTGCGCCAGCCGTCGCGCCTGCTCGCGGACATGTTCCGCGACATCTGGCGTGGCCGCGGGCTGGCCTGGCGGCTCGCGGTGCGCGACATCAGCGCCCAGTACCGGCAGGCCGCGCTGGGCCTGATGTGGGCGCTGATCCTGCCGCTCGCGAACACCGCCGTGTGGATCTTCCTGAACAGCTCCGGCATCGTGCAGGTGAGCGAAACGCCGCTGCCCTACGCCGTGTACGTGTTCACCGGCACCATGCTCTGGGCCATCTTCATGGACGCGATGAACGCGCCGCTGCAGCAGGCCACCGCCGCCAAGGCCATGCTCATCGAACGCATGGGCAGCTGACCCGAGGCCCATCCGGTTTTCCCGTCGGGCGTCCTGCCCTATCATCCGTTCATGGAGGACACCATGAATCTTGCCGAACGCATAACCATCGATCCGGAAATCTGCCACGGGAAACCGTGTATCCGCGGATTGCGCTACCCCGTGGAAAGCGTCCTCGAATGGTTGGCGAGCGGCATGACGATCGACGACATCCTCGCCGATTATGAGGACCTGGAGCGCGAGGACATCCTCGCTGCGCTCGGCTACGCCGCGCGTGCCACCCACGTGAAACGCCTTGTTCATCCCGCGGCGTGAGGTTCTTGATCGACGCTCAATTGCCGCGGCGATTGGCCGCAAGCCTGAATGCACGTGGTCACGATGCCATTCATACCCTTGATCTTCCCTTGGGCAACCGCACACCGGACCGAGAGATCATTGCCCTCGCGGATCGACAGGCCCGAGTCGTCGTCACCAAGGACGATGACTTCGTGCAGTCCTTTCTGGTGAACGACGCACCACGACGGCTGCTCCTGCTATCGACCGGCAACATCTCCAACGCACACCTGGAGCGGCTGTTCTGGACGAACCTCGACACCATCGTCCACGGGTTCGACACGTGCAGGTTCGTTGAGCTTAGTCAGCATGCTCTGCTGATCCACGAGTGATATGCAGCAAAGCAGCTTGGTCTGCGACCGCTGGCTTCGCCCGCAGCGCCCGCGTCCTCGTCATCCCGGGCGCAGCGCAGCGGAGAGCCGATCCATCGGCCCCGAGCATAAACCTGTCCCTCTTTTACCCCAAGCCGGCCATACGCCCTCACCAACCCCCCAAATGATCCAAACCCTCAAGCAGCTCTGGGATCTCCTCACGCCGCCCGAGCGCCGAGAGTTCTTCCTGGTGCTCGGCATGGTGATGCTGATGGCCGCGCTGGAAACGGTCGGGGTGGTGTCGATCATGCCGTTCCTGGCGGTGCTCGGTAACCCGGACATCGTCACCGAACAGCCTGCGCTGCGCTGGGTATTCGAGCGCTTCGGCTTCACCGAAACCGGGTATTTCGTGGTCGCGCTCGGCCTCGCCTCTGCCGCGCTCGTTACGGCCTCCTCGCTGTTCAAGTCCGTCACGCTGCACACGCTGAACCGCTTCGCGAACCTCGAGCGCCACTCGATCAGCTCGCGCCTGCTTGCCAACCACCTGCGCCAGCCTTGCACAGGAGCATTGAGCGTGTCGAAGCTCGCTACGCCAGCAGCCCG